>JAPLTN010000022.1 GCA_026398135.1 Verrucomicrobiota bacterium | reverse complement strand
TCCCAGAGCATCTGCTCCATGGATTTGTTGCCGAGGACGGTGGAGCGGGCGAGGCCGCGGCGGGGGCGGGCGGGGCCCGCATTTATGATTTCAGATTGATGATTTATGATTTCGTCGGAATCGGAGACGGAAAAGGCCGGGCGGGAGCCCGGCGTTCCCAGGGGGGAGGAGGCGGTGGCGTCGGTGGCGAGGCCGAGTTCGGCGGCGAGGGCGGCGATGGCCTCGCGCTGGGCGCGCTGGGGGGTGGATTTGCCGCCTTCCCAGCGGTTTACGGTGGCGAAGGAGACGCCGAGGCGGGCGGCGAGTTGTTCTTGGCTCCAGCCTTGGCGCTGACGGAGGGCGGGGAGGAGGCTGGCGGGGTCGAAATCAGTCATATTTGTTATATTTGATATAACAAATATGACTGATTCAAGCATCAAGGCTTACGGAAGAGGTAGTGGCTGACGAGCCACTCCTCGCCGTTTTTGAAGCCCCAGAGTTCGGCGCAAGAGAGATAGAAAACGCGCCAGTAGGCCCACCATTTGGTGGCCTGATCGGCGCCGTAGGTCTCGCGAAACAGCGGCATGATCTCGGCGCGGTGGGCGTCCATGTTTTGCAGCCAGTGTTCGGCGGTCTGCTGGTAGTGGCGGCCGTTTACCTTCCAGTCCTGGACGTGTTTGAGGTCGTCCTGGAACTGCAGGAAGAGGTCGTGGGCGGGCATCTGGCCTCCGGTGAAAAAGTAGCGGCTCATCCAGTCGGTCTCGTCGCGGGCGATGAAGTGGTAGCTAAACCGGCTGTGGGTGAAAATATGGGTGAAGAGCAGGCCGCCGGGCTTGAGCCAGCGGGCAATGTTGCGGAAGAGGAGTTCGTAGTTTTTGAGGTGCTCGAACATCTCGACCGAAACGACGCGGTCGAACTGGGCGGGGGCGATGTCGAAGGCGTTGATGTCGCAGGTGATGATGCGGAGATTGGTGAGGCCGCGCTTTTTCGCCTCGGCGTCGATGTGCTCCTTTTGAGTGCGCGAGTTGGAGATGGCGGTGATTCGGGCACCTGGGAAGCGGGAGGCATTGTAGAGGCAGAGGGAGCCCCAGCCGCAGCCGAGTTCGAGGATGTGCTGGCCGTCGGCGAGCTGGGCGCGCTCGGCGTAGAGGGTGAGCATGTGTTCCTCCGCCTCGTCGAGGGTCTCCTTACCGGTGGGGTAGAGGCAGCCGGAGTATTTGAGGCGTTTACCGAGGCAGTATTGGTAGAACGACGTCGGCACCTCGTAGTGTTGCGCGTTGGCGGCGGCGGTCTGCTCGGCGAGCGCGCGGGTCTTGAGGTCGGCCACGTAGGCAGCGCGGTCGTAGCGGGTGGCTTCCTCGCGGACACGCTGGGCGAGCAGACGGCGAATGCCGATGCGGATGAGCCAGTCGGGGAGAAGGTTTTTTTCGAGAAGGGAGTCGAGCATGACGGAAGTCTTTAACCACTAATGGGCACTAATGCCGGATTAGATGGCCTGGGATTAGAGTCTATTAGTGGAAATTAGTGGTTAATTCGTTTTCGGGAACCACGGCACGAAGGCGGAGACGCGACGCTGGTAGGCGCGGTAGGCGTCGCCTTTGGTGCGCACCGCCTGCTCCTCCGTCATCGGGATGCCGGTCACAAAAAGCAGCAGGTAGAGAATACTGGCGGGGGCGATCAGGCCGAGCCAGCCCCAGGCGGCAGGCAGCGCGAAGAGCGCGAAGCTTACCCAGCTCAACCAGACGAAAAAGTAGTTCGGGTGGCGGCTCACCGACCAGAGACCCGCAGCGCAGACCTGGCCATGGTTGGCCGGGTTTTTCTTAAAAGCGGCGAGTTGCGCATCGGCTAAAGTTTCGCCGAGAAGGGCGACTACGAGGAGCGCGAGTGCGGTGTAATCAAGGGCGGTGAAACCCGGCTCGGCCCGGCCGAGGGCGAGCAGAAAGGGCGTCGCGAGAATGACAACGGAGACGGCCTGAAGTTGATAAAAACGAAACATCTGGCGCGGGAAATCGGCGGCCCAACGGGTGCGCATTTCGACGTATCGACCGTCCTCCACGGGGTGGTGCCCCATCACGCGGCGGTAGAGGTAGGTGCCGAGACGCGCGCTCCAAGCGACGACGAGGGCGGCGACCAGCCAACGGCGCGGGGCCCAGCCAGCGGCAAGGGCGGCGTAGAGCACGGCGACAGGGGCGAACGCATAACTCCAGGCGATGTCCACGATGCCGTAGTTATCGAGGCGGCGGGCGAGCCTGAGCACGCCGATGAAGCCGGCGCAGCAGAGCGCGAGGGCGAGGAGAGCGAGAAGAAGCGGAGGCATGGGCGGCGAGGCTTTGCTAAAGCACTGGCCGCACAAACGCAAAAACGGCGCGGAACGCAAAGGCGCCGCGCCGTTTTATGGAGGGACGGAGGCGTTTTGGAATGCGCCGGGTTTAGCCGCGTTGGCCAGCGATGTTCGAGCCGTTCATGGGCATTTCGCAGGCGACGGGCTTGGCGGCTGAGGCTCTGATCCAAGCCTGGCCGGCGGGCAACATCTCGTAGCCGTAGATTTCATTGATAAGGATGCGCGCCATCATGTACCAAGCGCCCAGGGCGCAGGCGATCAACACGTAGGCGGCCGGAGCAGTGAGGGCGGGAAAGCCGAAGTGCGCGAGGTCGAGCAAGACGAAGCCAATCAAGAGCAGGGTAAACGTGGTGGCCATCGCGCCGTGAATACGCAGGGCACCAATCCAGAGGATCACGGTGAAAAGCGTCCAGGCGACGAGGAACCAGCCGACATCGGTGCCGCTGGCCTTGAAGAGGCCGTAATTGCCGGCGAGCAGCATCAGGCAAAGCGCGATCCAGAACGCGCCATAGGAAGTGAAGGCGCAGTAGCCGAAGTTGTTGCCTGTTTTCATTTCCTGCAGGCCTGCGATCATCTGGGCGAGGCCGCCGAAGATCAGGCCGAGCCAGATTACGGGCCCGAGGCCGACCAAGCCGAGATTGTGCAATTGCAGCACAAGCGTGGTGAGGCCGAAGCCGGCGAGGCCGACGACAGCGGGATTACAGAGCTTGGGACCGGAGGCGGATGGGTTTGCCATAGGAAAAAAGGACCAACGCGAGCTGTGCCGACGGACCGAGCGGGCGTCGAGTGCCGGGCGCGAAGCCGTCGCGGAAAACGCGGCGGCTACTGGAAAAGATAAGGGGCCGCACGGCTGCGACCGGCGGATTTTGTCCGCTATCAGGCCAGCTACTTAGCGGGCACTATCTGCGTGACCTGGCGCAGGCGGGCGAGGCGCAGCAGGGCGGCGCGGGCCGGATAATAAACGACTACGAAAAGCAGTGGCGCGGTGAGCACCCAGGCGGTGAAGGCGTGGATGCCCGCCCAGCCGAATTTTTGGAAAAAATCGCCCAGGCTGAGGTCGCGAAACGAGGTGAGCATTTCCGTGATTGAGAAGCGTTCTCCCTGTGCGCGCCAGATACCTTCGCCGAGCCGCACATAGACGAGAATCATGGCGAGGTGCAGCGGACTCAGCGCGTAGTTGAGCGCCTGCATGAGCGGCTGATTGAGTTTTCGCCAGTAGGCCACTCCGGCGTTGAGCACGGTGGTAAAGCCGAAAAAAGGTAACAAGGAGCAGACGAAGCTCCAAGCGATGGCGGCGGCGAGTTTATCGGGCGTCGCTCCTGCGGTGAGCAGCGCCATCAGCGGGTCGCGCACGCGGCGCTGCCAGAAGCTGGGTTTGGGAATCAGGGACGGTGCGATGCTCAAGGTGCGGGATCAGGGGAAGAGCACATTCTTGGCCCCCAAGACGTAAACGGCGATACCTAATACGGTGAGCACCCCGGGTAGCGCGATGGCACCGGGTCGCTTGGTGGTGAAGACAGCGTCGAGGCTGCCGCCTGCGCGTTTTACCCGGGCGAGTTCCAGGAGCATGTAACCGGCCACGGCAGGGTTGCCCCAGAGCAGAATGGTTACGAGCCAGAGCACGCGGGCGGCGAGGGTACCTTCCTTCCACGCGACCCAGACCCAGAAGGCGACGAAGGCGAAATAGGCGTCAAGCAGGGTGGCGATAAACCACGGATGGGTAAAGACCTCACGCGGAATATCGAAGAGCGCGCAACGGCTGCTGGCCCAGGTGATGACCCCGAGCATGGCGACGAGGACAAAGACATACCAAATACGAAGGGTGGTCATGGCGGGGTTAGGTTAGTTTTTTAGCCAGGCAGGCTTGGAGACGGTTTAAAGCCACCAGAATGCGCAAGGTTTACTGATTAAGCCAGTTGTCCGCGCATTTTTTGCACGAATCAGATCCGGGGAATGCAGCCCTTCTCCTCTAATTACTATGAAAAGTCCCGGATGGCTCATTTCCTGTTTTTTGGGGGCATGAATCTTATGCTAGGCATGAGCCCTTGCATGGTCCGTGCTTCGGAGCTGCGTCCCATTTCCTATCCCTCCTAATAAAGTATCGTGAATCTGATCCTTTTTCTCGCCCTCTCCGCTCTGATCCTCGGCCTGGCCTACCGCTGGATGGGGCGTGTCCTCGTCCGCGCCGCCGGGCTCGAAAACACCGAAACCACGCCCGCCCACACCCAGCGCGACGGCAAGGACTTCGAGCCTGCGAGGTGGACCTGGCTCCTGCCGCAACACTTCTCCGCCATCGCCGCCGCCGGTCCCATCGTCGGACCCATTCTCGCCGCGACTTGGTTCGGGTGGCTGCCCGCCTGGATTTGGATCATCGCAGGCTCGATCGTAATCGGCGGGGTGCACGATTTCTTCACCCTGGTCGCGTCCGTGCGGCACGGCGGCAAATCCATCGCCGAGGTCGTGCGGCAACACATGAACGGCCGCTGTCACCTGCTCTTTCTCGCCTTCGTTTGGGTCACCTTGGTCTACGTGATCGTCGCCTTCGCGGACGTCACCGCCGGCGCCTTTACCCAGGCCGCCTCCGCCGCGGACGGCGCGGCGCCCGGGCCGGCCGTCGCGACCTCCTCCCTGCTCTACCTCGGCCTGGCCCTGGCGATGGGTTGGCTCATGCGCAAACGCGGCTGGGGAGAGGGCAAGGCGCAGCTTGTTTTCCTGCCCTTGGTGCTGGTCGCCATCGCCGCCGGTCCCTTGTTGCCGCTCGACCTCGCGCCCTGGCTGCCGTCGGGAATGAGCGCCACGACCGCCTGGAACATCGCGCTTTTGGGTTACTGCTTCGTCGCCGCGTTGATTCCGCTTTGGTTGCTTATGCAACCGCGCGGGGCGCTGGGCGGGTACTTTCTCTACATCATCACCCTCGCCGGGGTCGTCGGTGCGATCGTCGGCGGCCTGAGTGGTGAGCTAGAAATCGCCGCACCGGCCTGGGGCGCGGCGCCGCTGCTCGCCACCGGGGGCGCGCTGCCTCCGCTGTTTCCGATTTTGTTCATCACCATCGCCTGCGGAGCTTGCTCGGGGTTTCACGCCATCGTGGCCAGCGGCACCACGGCCAAGCAGCTCAACCACCTGCGCGATGCGCGCCCGGTCGCTTACGGCGGCATGTTACTGGAGGCCTTCTTCGCCTGCATCAGCCTGGCGGCGGTGATGATCCTGGCGCAGCCCTCGGGCCGGCCGGATGCGGTGTTTGCCAACGGCGTGGCGCTGTTTCTCCACCACGCGACTTTCGGGCTCCTGCCCGTGGGGGTGGCGCATGGCTTCGCGCTCCTGTGCTTCGCGACGTTCATCTTCGATACCCTCGATGCCTGCACGCGGCTCGCCCGCTACGTGCTCATGGAGCTCCTTGGGTGGGAAGGCGCCACCCGCGCCCTGATCGCCACGGCGCTCACCCTCGCCGGTCCGCTGGTGCTCGCCTTGCTGCCGCCGGCCGAATTAGAAGGCAAAACCCTCCCGCTTTGGCGTGTATTTTGGGGCCTCTTTGGCTCGTCCAACCAGTTGCTCGCCGCGCTCACTCTGCTCGGCCTGACGGTCTGGCTTTATCGCCGCGGGCGCGGTGCTTGGTTCACCCTCGGTCCAGCGGTACTCATGCTGAGTGTCTCGCTCTGGAGCCTCGGCCTGGTGCTGCAAACCCACCTCGACCGCCTGCGCGGCACGGCTCCGGTGGCGATGGTGCAGCATATCGAAGCAGGCGTGGCCGCCCTGCTGGTTGTGCTGGCGGGGTGGCTGGTCATCGAGGCGCTCGTAATCACCCGTTCGCTACGCCGCCCGTTTACCAGTGCGCCTGCGACGGCAAGTGCCGTTTGAGTCAAGGGTTTGATCGGGCAGACAAGGGGCGGCGAAAAACAACCAGGATGCGCAAAGTTTACCGGTTAAGCTGATTGGCTTCGCGTTTCTGGTCCGCGCATTTTTTGGCCTTGAGCATATGGCGGGAGGCTTGTGGTTTTCGTGTGCTACCCGTGCGTTTACTTTATCGCATTTTAACCTTGTTGATTATGTGTCTGTGGTTGCCCGCGACTCAACATTGCGGGTTGGAAGGCGCGGGATTGCTCTCAGTCGATACGGGACACCATGAATCGGCGTCGTGTTGCGAGACCGTGACGCCTTGTCCCCATGTGGCCTGCCAGACGGTTGAGCACAGCCCATACAAGTCTTTCGTTAACGGACTCAAGGTTCCGGCCCCGGATTTCGTGGCCTTCCTGGGTTTTCTTTGCGCGCGTTTAAGCGCTCCCGTTTTTCAAGAAAAGTTGGTCGTGCCGGTCGGAGCCATGGAGTCGCCCAGAGACTGGGTGCCGACGTGGCAGTTTATTCGTCGTGCCGCGCCCATTTCGCGTGCGCCCTCGTTTGTGGTCTGAGCCGTCCCTGCGCGGACGGAATCTTCGCCTGAGTCTGGCCTGGTGACGCCTGCGCGCGTCGGCTGCGGCCATTTTGCCCCCCCGTGTTCGTTGTCTCCTCCAAGCTCACCATGTCCCCGTTTGCCCATTTTTTCCGTCCCTACCCATCGCTCGGCCTTGCACTTCTGATCTCCGCCGTGGGGGTGCCCGCTCAAGAGACCAAAGCGCCGACGCTTTCACTGAACGCGGCACTGCAACGCGCCGTTGAACAAAACCCAAACCTCGTCGCGCAAGGTTACTCCGAACGCGCCGCCGCCGCTTTGATCGAGCAAGCCGGCGTCCGCACCAATCCCACGCTCGACGTGTCGCTGGAAAATTTCATCGGCACCGGCGCATTGCGCGGTGTGAATGGCCTCGAAGCCACGGTGGGCGTAAGCCAGGTCATCGAGCGCGGAGATAAACGATCCAAACGCGTCGCGCTGGCCGGCCGCGACCGCGAAATCGCCGCCGCCGCTTATGCCGTGCACCGCGCCGAGGTGCTCGCCGCCACCGCAGCTGACTACGTCGCCACGCACGCCGCGCAGGCTCGCCTCCGCCTCGCCGCCGCAACGCTGGATCTCGCCCGCGAGACCCTCGCCGCCTCCGAGTCCCGCTTCAAGGCCGGGGCGGCTTCCCCGGCCGAGCCCGCCCGCGCTCGCGCCGCCCTCGCCTCCGCTCAAGCCGAATTTGCCCGGGCGCAGGCCAGCCTCGCCAACGCCCGCGCGGCGTTGGCCGCAAATTGGGGCGGCGACGCCGGCGAGGTGGGTGATCTAGCCGGCGTCCTTCGTCTCCCGGAAACACTGCCAAGCGAAGAAAGCCTGTTAACCAAACTTTCACGTCATCCGCGCATCGAATACCAACAGGCGATCATCGCCAGTCGCCGCGCCGCCCTCGATCTGGAGCGGGCGCAGGCCGCGCAGGATGTGACCGCCAGCGGCGGCGTGCGCTTCCTGCGCGAGGGGAGCGACGCCGCGTTTGTCGCGGGCGTTTCCATACCGCTCCCCGTTCGTAATCAGAACCAGGGCAACATCCGCGCCGCTCGCGCCACCCTCGCCGGGGCGGAGCAATCGGTGCGCGCGGTCGAGCTCGAGTTGCGCGTCGCGTTGGGTGCCGCGTGGCGGGATTTGCAGGTAGCGCATACTGCCGCGAAAAACCTCCGGGGCGACGCCCTGCCCGCCACCGAAGAGGCGCATGCCAGCGTGCGGCTCGCCTACGAAGCAGGCCAGTTGCCCTTGATCGACGTGCTCGATGCCCAGCGCGAACTCGCCGCGCTCCGCCGCGAAATCCTCGACGCCGATACCGACTTTTTCAACGCGCTCATCCGGGCCCAGGCGCTCACCGATCCCGCCTTCACCTCAACTCCCCAACTGTTTTCGTCTCCATGAAGATTCATCCCCTTTCGTTTTTGTTTAGCCTTTGTCTGCTCACGCCGCTTTCGGCGGCGGATGCAGCCAAGCGCAGCAACAACACCGTCGTGCTCGACTCCACCGGCGTGCAAAATCTCCGCATTCAAACTGCGGTCGTCGAACCCGGTGATTTTGAGGAAACCATTTTTACCCTTGGTCGCATCGAGGCCAAGCCTGGCAGCGTCGCCGCCGTCACCAGCCGCATTTCCGGGCGGGTGGTCGCGCTCTCCGTGCTGCCCGGTGATCGCGTTGCAGCCGATGCCGAAGTGTTGAAGGTCGAAAGCCGTCAGGTAGGCAATCCCTCGCCGGTCATCGTAACGCGCGCGCCATCGACCGGCGTGCTCACCAGACTGGACGTGCGGCTCGGCGACCCGGTGGAGCCGGATCGCGCCTTGCTCGAAATCACCGATCTCAGCGAAGTGGTCGCAGTCGCCCGCGTCCCGGAAAACCTCGCGGGACGAATCAAAGCCGGTGCCCTCGCCCATATCGCCATCTCCGCCCTGCCCGAGGCAAAACTCACCGGTCGCCTGCTGCGCATGGGCACGGCGGTCGATCAGGCCAGCGGCACCCTGGACGCCCTTTTTATCCTCTCAAATCCGGACGGAGCGATCCGGCCCGGCATGCGTTGCGAGTTTTCCATCGTCACCGCGAGGCGCACCGACGTGACCAGCGTTCCCCGCGGCGCCCTGCAAGGAACGCAGGCCGGTCGCTTTGTTTACGTGAAGGATTTCGATCTACCCAACGCCTTCGTGAAATCGCCGGTTGTCGTGGGGCAGAGCAACGACCGCTTCGTTGAAATCATCAGCGGCCTGCTGCCCGCCGATGAAGTCGTTACGCAGGGCGCTTACTCGCTGGCTTTCGCGGGTGGCGGCAGTGTCTCGCTCAAAGAGGCGCTCGATGCCGCCCACGGGCATGAGCACAATGCGGACGGCTCGGAAATAACCGATGCGAATAAGAAAAATTCCGGCGCCCCCGCGAGCGAAGGCGAAGACGCGCACGATCACGGCCATGCGCACGAGAACCCGTTTTGGATGATCGTCAGCGGGGTTCTGTTTATCGCGCTTCTGTTTGTCGGTTTCCGCAAAAAGACCGGCGCGGTCATGAACGAAAACTGAGGCCCTACCTATGCTTAACCGCCTCATCCAATGGTCGCTCGCCCACCGCGCGATCATCCTCGGCCTCTCCTTGATCGTTCTGGTGCTCGGCTTGCAGTCGGGTATGCGCCTCCCGGTCGAAGTTTTACCCGACCTCACCAAGCCTACCGTAATCATCCTCACCGAGGCCCCGGGCCTCGCACCCGAGGAAGTCGAGACCCGCGTCACCCAGCCGCTCGAAAGCGCACTCATAGGCGTGGCCGGACTCACGCGTTTACGCTCCAATTCGGACGTCTCACTCTCGCTCGTCTATGCCGAGTTTGGCTGGGCGACCGACCTTTATCAGGCCCGCATGCTCGTGCAGGAACGTCTGCAATCCGCGCGCGAAATTCTACCCGAGGGCGTGCAGCCCTTCATGACGCCGGTGGCCTCGCTCATGGGTGAAATCTTGCTGGTCGGCGTGCGCTCCACCATGCCGGAGGGACAGCCCGGCTACCTGCCACCCAGCGAAGTGCGTTCGCTCGCCGATTGGACGATCAAGCGTCGCCTGCAAAGCATCCCCGGCATCGCTGAAATCCTGAACATGGGCGGCGGGGTGAAGCAGATCGAGGTGCAGCCCGACCCCTACCGCATGCAAGCTCACGACGTGAGTTTCGCCGAGTTGGAGCAGGCCGTCGCCCAAGCCGCCAGCACCACCACCGGCGGTTTTATCAACACCGGCCCGACCGAAATCATGGTGCGCAATCTCGCCATGACGACCGATCTGGGCGAACTCGGACAGACCGTCATCAAACAGGTCAAGGACCGGGCGATCACCCTCGCCGATGTCGCGACCGTTACCTGGGGCATAGAACCGATGCGTGGCGACGCCACCGTGAGCGTGGCACCGGAAAAAACGCCGACTTACGGCGTAATCATGTCGATCACCAAGTCGCCCGGTTTCGACACCCGCGCGCTCACCGCGCAAATCAAAGCGGCACTTGATGAATTGCAGCCCGGTCTGCCAAGCGGCGTGGAGACGGTGCCCCTGTTTCAGCAAAAGGATTTCATCGACCACGCCATCGGCAATCTGAAGGAGGCCATTCGCGACGGCGCGATCATGGTGACCGTTGTGCTGTTTCTCTTCCTCCTGAATTTCCGCACCACGTTCATCACTCTCATGGCGATGCCCATGAGCTTTGCGATCACCCTGCTTACGTTCCAGCACTTCGGAATTTCCGTAAACTCCATGACGCTCGGCGGCCTCGCCGTGGCCATTGGCATGGTGGTGGATGACGCCATCGTGGACGTGGAAAACGTCTTTCGCCGTCTCCACGAAAACGCCGCGCTCGCCGCGCCCCGACCGAAACTTCATGTCATCGCGACCGCATCCGGCGAGGTGCGAAACTCCATCCTCTACGCCACGGTGCTCATCGTGCTCGTATTCCTGCCTTTGCTCGGCCTGAGCGGAGTCGAGGGCAAGCTCTTCGCTCCCATCGCCATCGCGACGATCCTCAGCATGCTGGCCTCGTTTGTCGTTTCACTGACGCTTATCCCGGTCCTCTGCTCCTTCCTGCTAAATCCAAAAATCGGTTACGCGCACCAAGACGGCTGGCTGGTCAGCCGCATGAAGCGCCTGCTACGCGGCACACTGCTCCGCTTCGGTCTGGATTATCCTATCCCCGTGCTTGGCATGGTAGCGATCGGCATGACGGCGGTCTTCCTGCTTTACCCCAAAATGGGCAAAGATTTCCTGCCCGCATTTCGTGAGGAAACCGCGCTCATCGCCGTGACCTCCGCGCCCGGCACCTCGCTGGAGGAGATGAACCGAATCTCCGACGTGATCGAGGCGCAGATTCTCGCTGTGCCCGAAGTCCGGAAAGTCGGTCGCCGTCTCGGTCGGGCCGAACGCGGAGACCATGTCGTGCCCGTTTCCACCGCCGAGTTCGACGTGGATTTCCGTGACTACTCCGGACACGAACGCACTCCCGCCCGCCCCCGCGCCGAGATTATTGCCGAGCTCAACCGCCGCCTCAAAACCGTGCCGGGCATTTTCGCCGTCGTCGGTGGTCCGCTGGCCGACCGCATCGGCCACATGCTCAGCGGGGTATCCGCTCCGGTCGCGATCAAGGTCTTCGGACCCGATCTCGACACCCTTCGCCGTATCGGCACCGAAGTGCAGATGGTCGCCAAAACGATCCCCGGTTTCGAGGACGCCAAACTCGATCAACAATCCTCGATTCCTCAGCTCCGCATCGAAGCCGACCGCAACCGGGCCACCGCCTACGGCGTGACGCCTGGCGTGCTCAACGAACAACTCGGCGCGCTGATCGGTGGCAAAGAAATCGCCGAGCTGCGCGATGGTCAGCGGGCCATCAACCTCGTGCTTCGTCTGCCCCTGGCCTGGCGCGACTCACCCGAAAAAATCGCCCAGCTCCCCGTGGAAACAACAACCGGGCAACGCATCCCGCTCTCCGTCGTGGCCGACGTGCGCGAGGCCAGGGGCCCCAACGTCATCTTTCGCGAAAACAGTCAGCGCCGCTTCACCATCGCGATCAAACCGACGGTGCGGGACGTGGGCGCTCTCGTTCAGAGACTCCAGACGGAAGTGAAGACCACGGTGCGTTTGCCGGAAGGCTACTTCATCACCTACGAGGGTGAGTTTCAGGCGCAGAAAGAGGCCACCCAGCGCATCGTGGTTTTCAGCGCCGTGGTCTTTGTCGTAATCGTTTTTCTGCTCCACGGATATTTTCAGAGTTGGTCGCTGGCCCTGCAGGTTATGCTCAACATCCCGCTGGCGCTGGTCGGCGGACTGGTTTTCACGTGGCTGAAAATCGACAACATCAGCATCGCCACGCTGGTCGGTTTCATCGCGGTCGGCGGCGTGGCCGCGCGCAACGGAATCATGATGATCTCGCATTACCTGCACCTCATGAAACACGAGGGCGAGGGCTTCACCCGTGCCATGATCGAGCGCGGCACCTTGGAGCGAATGGTGCCCGTGCTCATGACTGCCCTGGCGGCGGGTATCGCGCTGATTCCGCTCGTGCTCGCGGGCGACCAGCCGGGCAAGGAGATCCTGCACCCGGTCGCGGTCGTCATCGTGGGCGGCCTCTTCTCATCCACCCTGCTGGATTTTCTCATCACCCCGCTGATCTTCTACACCTTCGGACGCAAAGCGGCCGAGCAAGCCCTCGCGCGCAACGCAGCCGCGGCGCAATGACCCTTTCCGGCTTGCGGCGCGGGTTGGCGCCGCAGGCCGGATTATTCGACCTCACCACAAGCCACCCAATCCCTTGTCCGTAAAAAATCCCAAATCCATGAAACTAAAATCCATCGCCCTCCTCCTAATCGGCACGTTCACGCTTTGCCAGCCGCTCTTCGTCGCCCAAGCCGGTCCCGCCCACTCCCACACCAGGAAAACTAGCGGCCCGAATGGGGGTCGCTTGCTCACCAAGATCGAGCCCCGCGCCGAATTTTTTGTCACCGCCGAGCGCAAAGTGCAGATCACTTTCGTGGACGCCAGCGGCACCGCCATCGCGCCGGCCACACAGATCGTGACGGCCATTGCCGGTGATCGCGCCGCCCCGACCAAACTCAGTTTCGAGAAAACGGGCAACGTGCTCGTTTCCGACGTCGCTTTGCCGGCGGGCAACGACTTCCCGACTGTCGTGCAAATCAAGCTCACGCCCGAGTCGAAAGCGGTGGTCGAGCGCTTTAACCTGAACATGGCGATCTGTTCCGACTGCTCGAAACCCGAATACGCCTGCATCTGCGGCCATTGAGCTGTCGCGCGCAGACCAGACGTTTTTCGAGTGGTAAACTACCATAGCCGGAAACTGTAGGGCGGGGTCGCCGCACTCTACATGGGCTCTAGAATCTCGCCTTAAGGCGTCAGAGCGCGAGGTTGTTGGCGCGAGTATGCAGCGTCTGAACGACGGATATGTTGCGCATGGCGAAGGCGGCTTCGCAGTAGCAGAGATAGTAGCTCCACTTGCGCAGGAAGCGTTCGTCAAAGCCGAGCGCCAGCACCTGTTCGCGACGGTCCTGGAAGGTGTCGTGCCAGAGGCGCAGGGTGCGGGCGTAGTCCTGCCCAAAGTCCTCAATGCGGTGCAACATGAAGCCTCCCGCGCGGGCGAGCTGTTGGTTTACGCGGTTGAGCGAGAGCAGCAGCGAGCCGGGGAAAATGTGTTTCTGGATAAAGTCCACGCCCCGGCGCAGCTCGGCGTAACGGTCATCCGGGCAGGTGATAAACTGGAGCGCGAGCAGGCCCTCGGGTTTCAAGCGGGCGGCGAGCGTGTCGCAATAAACCGGGAGGTAATCGTGGCCGAGGGCCTCCATCATCTCGATCGAGACGATTTTATCGTAATCGCCGGTGTGGTCGCGGTAGTCCTCGAGGCGGACGTCCACGAGGTGGGCGAGGCCGGCGGCCTGCACGCGCTGGAGGGCGAGGTCGTATTGCTGGCGGGAAATGGTGAGGGTGGTGACGCGGCAGCCGTAGGTGCCGGCCGCCTGGATACTCCAGCCGCCCCAGCCGGTGCCGATTTCGAGCACACGGTCGGCGGGCTTGAGACGGAGCGAGCGGCAGAGGGCGTCGTTTTTCTCGCGCTGGGCGTCTTCGAGCGAGAGGTCGGGTGCGTCGGCCGGCCAGCGGGCGCTGGAGTACATCAACGTGGGGTCGAGGAACAGTTGGAAGAAATCGTTGGAGAGATCGTAGTGCTCCGCGATGTTGCGCCGGGCGGTGGCGCGGGAGTTGGGCCGGAGCAGATGGCCGAGGCGGTTGGCGAAACGCAGGGCGTTGAGGAAAAAGACTTGTCCGTGTTTTTTGGAGGAGCCGGAGAGCGTGGGGGCGTGTTCGACGTTGAGCACGAACCAGGCGATGAGATCGGAGAGGCCGGGCGTATCCCAATCCCCATCGAGGTAGGATTCGGCAAAGCCGATATCGCCGGCCAGAACGCATTTCTTGAAAAAGGCTTCGCGGCGAACGCGGATCGTCACTTCGGCGCGCAGTCCGCAGGGCAGGCGGGTGGCGAGAGCTTGGGCGTGGGAACCGAATTCGACCGCGTTCCCATCGGGCAGTTCGAGGCGAAGGTGGCCCTGTTGCATATCACGAAAGGCACGCAAGACGCCCCGGCGGTAGAAAGAGCCGGCATGCGCGGCCACGTCGTCGGCTGCGAGGGCGGCGCGGGTGGTGGCGCTGAGAACGCCAGGGGCGGAGGTATCGTCGCTCATAGTGCAGGCGGTTCGGGTTGGCGGGGGGCGAGGGAAGAGTGCGGATGGTAGAGGTCGCGTTGGTCGGAGGCGCGAGCGGCTTTGGCGAACCAAGGCACACGTTTTAGAAAAAGGCGAAAAGCCTCCCAATGTATCGCGGCGATAACCTTCAGGGTGACGAGCGGGTATTTGAGCGAGAACCAGGCCAGGGCGCGGTCGGTGAGCGGGCGCGGCGGGTTCAACTCGTTGACCGTGGTGATAAGCGTTCGGCGCGGGCCGGCGTAGTCATCGATTTGCAGGGCCAGGTGTTCGCCTGGCGGGCGCAGCATGAAATCGAAGGCCACATCCACATCCGAGAAGGGCGAGACATAAAAGTTTTTCGTTACGCGGAGGCGAAACGCGGGGGTGCCAGCGGGCGGATTGGCGAGGGTATCCGGCCCGAGAAAAAAAGGTTTGGTCTCGCGAAAAGTGTTGGTCACCTCGGCCACACTGGCCACGGGGCGACCGTCGGCGGCATGCACGAAGTAGAAGGAGACCGGGTTGAACTGGTAACCCAGCACGCGGGGAAGAGTTAGCAGGAGCACGCGTGATCCCGGGCCGGGGTCGATGCCACGTTCAGCCAAGGTGGCGAGCAGGCGGGTTTTGAGCGGGGCTTCGGAGTTGGGGGTGGTGCCGGGGGCGGGAACAGGTGCGTTAACGGAGGTGGCGGCGGACGGGTTGCAAGCGGTTTCGTGGGTGGGCAGGTAGTCGCGTTGGCGGAAGGAGAGCAGGCCGCCGCGGTCGATGCCGAGCAGGCGAAGTCGGCGTGACAGGGCCGGGAGTTCGTCGAGATCGAGCGCGAGCAGGAAAATACGATACGCGAAGCGATGCGCCTGCGGATGAAGGCGGGCGTGCATGATGCTGCATTCGTAAAGGCGGGAGTGCATGCGAGACGGAAATGCCAAGCTTGGGAGAAACCGGAACAACGCAAACCGTGCGCCACGGAACACAATTTAGTCTTTTTTTCGGAAGACCGCGAAGCGGGCATTATCAAACAATATGCGCGGCATTTTTCGCCTTGATCGCAGAGCCCGGCATTACATGCATGAACCGGTGTCTTTTTGATGAAGATACCGAGTTGTTCTGGCTATATGAAACTCTCATAAAGCCAACAGCTCATGCCAAATGAATACTTCCAGCGGGGTGTAGCTTAGCCTGGTAGAGCGCTACGTTCGGGACGTAGAGGCCGCGAGTTCGAATCTCGCCACCCCGACCAGTTTCAGGACCGCGTGCGACCGGTTGTGGGTTGCGTGATACCCGGAGACACCTAGCTTGGGCGGTTTTATGACCAAGTTTCGTCCGTGCATCGACCTCCATGAGGGCAAGGTGAAGCAGATTGTCGGCGGCAGCCTGCGCGACGATGGCGCCGGGCTGCGGGAAAACTTTGTCAGCACGCTCAGCGCCGGCGATTTTGCCGCACGTTATCGCGCCGATGGCTTGACCGGCGGCCACGTCATCAAGCTCGGTCCAGGTAACGACGAAGCAGCCCTCGCCGCCCTCGCCGCCTGGCCGGGCGGGCTCCATCTGGGCGGCGGCATCACCGGCGACAATGCCGAGGGCTGGCTTTCAGCCGGTGCCAGTCACGTAATCGTCACCTCATGGCTATTTGATGCGCAGGGCCATTTTCTACCCGACCGGCTCGACACCCTTCGCTCCCGTATCGGCGCAGAGCGGCTCGTTATCGATTTGAGCTGTCGCCGCACCACAACCGGCTGGACGGTGGCGATGAATCGCTGGCAAACCCTCACCGACCTGCAAATCACCCCCGCCACTCTGGACGCACTGGCGGGCAGTTGCGCGGAGTTCCTCATCCATGCCGCCGATGTCGAGGGTTTGTGCAAGGGCATCGAAACCGATCTGGTCGCGCTGCTCGGGGCCTGGGCCGGCTGCCCTATGACCTATGCCGGGGGCGTCGCCAACATGGAGGACGTGCGCCGCGTCGAGACCCTGGGCCAGGGCGCTCTCGACCTCACCGTGGGCAGTGCGCTGGACATTTTCGGCGGGAGCGGGGTGCGCTATGACGAACTCGTCGCGTGGAACCGCCGGTAATCCGAATACTCCTCCCTCGTTTGGGCGGGCTCAGCGCAGCCATTCCTTGCCTAGCAAAACAAACTGCCACCGGCCACGATACTGGCCGAGTTCACCATAACACCGCAGTTTTCCTTGGTCCGCTTGCGCCTTTATGCGCGGCCGCAGGTCCTTGTCATGGGTAAACACATCGTAAGTGGCGCCTCGCACCTCGACCGTGACATAGCCGCGCTCATCCACCCGCGCCGGCGCCTCGAGGCGGAAAATCCGGCCGGTATAGCTGCCGTCACGGATATCCTTTTCGGGAGCCAGACCCTGCGGGTCGATCGCGGCAGCGAATAGATCCACCGTGGCAACCTGCACCAACACGGCCTCAGCCGGGCCCTCGTCCGTGCGACTGGGCCGCACCAAGGGCATCCATTTGTCCGAGACTTCCGCCGCCGGCACGACCCGGAACCGCGCATAGATCGGGAAATGGTCGGAAAACCCGGCCGGCTCGCGCCCCCGTGACCACCGCACCGGCCGGCCAAAAACATCGGCGTTCAACCCGGGGAATTTCAAGACCGAGAATGAACCGTCCACATACTGAATCCCACGCTGGTCATAGAGGCCGCAAGTGACGATCAGATGCATGAGCGTGCCCCACTCCTCGCGGAAGATATCTGAACCCCGCTGGTCGGAAGGCAGCTCGAACCACAGATTGTAGAGATCGCGATCCTTGCCGCGCAGGGCGAGTTCGTTGCCTTGCGAACCGAGGATGTCGTTGAT
This sequence comes from Verrucomicrobiota bacterium, assembly GCA_026398135.1. Lineage (GTDB taxonomy): Bacteria > Verrucomicrobiota > Verrucomicrobiia > Opitutales > Opitutaceae > IMCC26134_A. Next base: position 31,368 of record JAPLTN010000022.1, on the reverse strand, counting down.
CGCAGTCGGGCCCATCGCACGGTAACGCTGCCGCTGATTGTATTGGGAATTCAAATCTCCGGCCACGAGCACGTCGGCCCTTGGATCGTCCGCCAACAACGCATCGATCCTAGCCCGCAACACCCGGGCGTTTTGCCGGCGGGTGTCTTCGGTGGCGACGTCGCTTGCGCCGGACTTCCAATGGTTGGCCAGCACGGTGAACGGCACGCCATCCACGTCGAGCGTCACCTCCAGAATGGCCCGGGCGTTGAGAATCGGAAATGTTTTCACGGTGCGCACCGGGAACCGGGAAAACACCACGTTGCGAACCGCCTGCCCGTGCCCATCGGCATGCAGAGACGGGCGCTCGTTGGTAACGGCCACGTGGTAGCCCTTCAGGCCGGCATCCACGCAGGCCTTGAGCAGCCAGGCCTCGGCGGGGGCCCCGGCAAGCGCCACCGGCAGCGGCCGCGTAGCGAGCACCTGCGCGAGCGGCTTATTCGCCAAACTCGCCAGCCATCGGTCGTAATCGCCCACGGTGGACTCGGGCGTCTGATCGAGTTCGATTTCGTTAAAAACTATCACGGCCGGACCAGCCCCGCCATCGACCCGGGCCAGCACTTTGGCGATGTTCCCCGCCTTCACAGCCAGGTGCGCCGGCGTGTATTCAGCAGACTGATAATCGTCGTAGAGAGCGATGCCGTCCACGTCGTGCAGGTTCTCCACATTGTAAACCACGACCGAGAACGTACGCTCGGACGACACTGCGGGAGCAGCGGCCAGCGGTGCGCCCAAGGCAGACAACACCAACAGACAACGCCGAGCTTTCGGTCCAAAAACATCGTTTACGCGCATATCGACACTTTGTCGGCAAACCGCACGCCGCCAAGCCCGGCTCTGCATAAAACCCATCTGCCTAGTTTAGGCGGTGAAAAAACCATGACATAACTCGGCATGGCCACGGCTCTTGTAGCTCGCCGTCTGCGCACGGAGTAAACAACGCACGCCCTGCGGCGGAGCCGTTTGGGCACCAAGCTGCGCCGGTCCACGTGGGATTTCGTGCCTCACAAAGCCTCGTCTTTGTGCGTGTGCCCCGGCCCGGTCCGCGTAAAGCTGGCGGCTTCATCGTTTCCGATCCCGCCGTTTCATCATGTCCGCCGAACCCGCCATCCAAGTCCGCAACCTCGTAAAAACCTACTCGGGCCACCCTGCGGTGCGCGGCGTCAGCTTCGACGTAGCCAAAGGCGAAATCATCGGCCTGCTCGGACCCAACGGCGCGGGTAAATCCACCACCCTCCGCATCCTCACCGGCTACCTCCCGGCCACCTCGGGTCAGGTGACGGTCTGCGGGGTGGACGTCGCCACCCGGCCCGAAGACGTTAAAAAGCTCCTCGGCTACATGCCGGAAAACAACCCCCTGCCGGACGACCTTCGTGTGCGCGAATACCTGCACCTGCGCGGACGGCTCAAAGGCCTGACCCGGCGCAAACTCGCCCCGCGCCTCGACGAGGTGGTTCATCTTTGCGACTTGGGCCGCGTGCGCGACCGCATCATTGGAAAACTTTCCAAGGGCTACCGCCAGCGCGTCGGCATCGCCGACGCCATTCTGGCCGAACCGCCGGTCATCATCATGGACGAGCCCACCATCGGCCTGGACCCGCACCAGATCCTCGCCGTGCGCGACCTCATCGCCGGCCTGCGCGGCCGCATGACCGTGCTCATCAGCTCGCACATCCTGCCCGAGATCGAAATGACCTGCGACCGGGTCATAATCATCAACCAAGGTCGCGTGGTCGCCGCCGGAGCGCCCGACGAGCTACGCCGGGAGCTCTTCGGTCCGGGTTACTACGAACTCGAAATCGCCGGCCCGCTCGACATCCTGCCCGCCTTGCTCTCGCCGGTGGACCCCACCCTGGCCTTTGCCGACACCCGCCCGGCCGGAGAAGGTTTCCACCTCGTGCGCCTCGCCGCCGACCACGGCGCGCCCGACCTGCGCGAAGCCCTCGCCAGCGCGCTCGGCCGCGACCCCCGTTTCCGCCTGCGCGGCCTCACCCGCACCCGGCACACGCTGGAAGAAGTCTTCCTCGCCGCCACCAACGCCAAAGCCGCCGCGTAGCCGCCGCCTCCCGGCTTGACGCCGGAGAAAACATCGGCGCTAACTACATTTCTAATTTCTGTGCTCAACGCTTCCTCTCATTCCTCCGCTTACGCCTCCGCCCACGTGGTATCCGTGGTCGTGGCCGTATCCGTGTCCGTTACGGGCACACCGCGAGGACGCTAAGAAAGCAACCCACTTTCCGCCCCCTCCGGTGCCAACCGGAGGGGGTTTTTGTTTTTAGGACAACAACTCGCAGCCTCCGGAAAAAAGCCGGAAGGGGTGGCCCAAGCCAAATCAACCGCCACCACCCATGAAATCGCCCGAATTCCCCCCCATCGCCATGGCTTTGGGTCGTCCTCGTCAAAATCGCCCGATGCCTCGCGCTTGGCCCTTCGCACCGTCGGCGAGCGAGCTCCCGCCCGTCGCGACCCAACCCACGCCCAGCAATGACTTCCTGATCACAAACTTGGCTCCGGAGCTTTTGCCCTGCGTAACAAACCTTGGCCCCCTGACTCCTTGCCTTGTCCCGGGAGCCGAAGCCGCCCGCAGCACTTACTGGTTTGACCTATGATTTCGATCCAAAGAACCAACTACTCTTCCGGCTCAGGCTGATAACTGCCTCCATAACCAGGACGGTAAAGCGGCGCGCCGCCCAGTGCGGCCAAGGTGGCGAAATGCGCGTCCTTCGCATAAACCCGCCAACCGCGCGCCGCTGCCGTGGCCGAGATCAAAAAGTCGTTCCAAGGCACCGTATGCCCTGCATCCCGCGCCCGCCAAGCCAGCGCCTTCGCCGCCTCCCATTCCGCTTCGCGACACTCCGCATACGGTATAACCCCGAAAAACAGCTCCAAGGCCCTCCGCTCTTCACGTCTCGCGCCGCCCAGCACTTCCAATTTCACCGGCGAACACCACGCCGCCTCGTATTCATCCAGCAAGGCGCGCAGGGCGACCTTGGTCGCAAGGTCTCCCTGACGCCGCGCCGCCTCTATCCAAATCGAGGAATCCACCAATACCATCGGGCGTATCCTCAGTAACCTTGGCGCTCAGTCTCGGCCGTCGGCGCCGGATAATCAAAGGCCCCTTCCATCAACAAGCGCCCAAACTCCTTGGCCTTTTTGCGCTTCAAAAACTCGCTGACGGCCTGCGCAACCGCAGGCCCTTTTTTGTGCTCGTTGGTCACCGCCATCAGTTCGTTCATGGTGGCATCATCTAATTCTACCGTGATTTTCATCACGCGAAATATGACTTTTCCCTAAAAACCTGCAAGCTTTTCCTTTAATTTTTCCCATTCATAATCAATTCTCCCTTGGAAACACTGAATTTAACCGTGCTTCCGTCGGAAATTTCACCAGCGACAAGGGCGCGAGCAAGACGGGTCTCCACCTGGCGTTGCAGAAAGCGTTTAAGCGGACGCGCGCCGAAAACCGGGTCGTAACCCTTCTCCGCCGCCCATTCGCGGGCCTTGGCGTCGAGCTCCACCGTGACACGGCGTTCAGCCAGACGTTTGTTCAGATCGGTCAGTAGCAGGTCCACGATGCGAGTGATTTCCTCAAGGGTCAGCGGCTTGAAAAGCACGGTCTCGTCAATGCGGTTCAGGAACTCGGGGCGAAAGGCGTGGCGCAGCTCGGCCATCACGCTCTCGCGCACGCTTTCCGGGATGGTGTCGCCGGTCACGCCTTCGAGCAGGTGGCGCGAGCCGAGGTTCGAGGTCAGGATGATGACGGTGTTTTTAAAATCCACCGTGCGCCCCTGCGAGTCGGTGATGCGGCCGTCGTCCAGCACTTGTAACAAGATATTGAACACGTCGGGGTGCGCTTTCTCAATTTCATCGAAAAGCACGACCGCGTAGGGCTTGCGCCGGATGGCTTCGGTCAACTGGCCGCCCTCGTCGTAGCCGACGTAGCCGGGAGGCGCGCCGACCAGCCGCGAGACGGAGTGTTTCTCCATGTACTCCGACATATCGAGGCGCACCAAGGCGGCCTCGCTGTCGAAGAGGGTTTCGGCGAGCGTCTTGGCCAGTTCGGTTTTGCCCACGCCGGTCGGCCCGAGAAACAGAAAGCTGCCCACCGGCCGGCGCGGGTCCTTGATCCCGGCGCGGGCGCGCAGGATGGCGTCCACCGTGAGCTGCACCGCTTCATCCTGTCCGATCACACGTTCGTGCAACACTTCGCCGAGGCGCAGCAATTTCGCCTTTTCGCTTTCGATCAGGCGGGTAACGGGCACGCCGCTCCACTTGGCCACCACTTCGGCGATTTCTTCGGCGGAGACTTCTTCTTTGAACAGCTCGGTCTTGGCTGCGGTGGTTTCCGATTTTTTCAGTTCCGCCTCCAAGTGCGGGATGCGGCCGTGGCGCAGCTCGGCGAGTTTGTTGAGGTCGTAGGCGCGCTCGGCTTTTTCCAACTCGATGCGGGCGGCGTCGAGCTCCTCGCGGACTTTGCGCACCGCATCGACCGAGGCTTTTTCTTTTTCCCACTTGGCGCGCAGCGCGGTGGCTTGCGAGCGGGCGTCGCCCAGCTCTTTGCGCAGGGTTTCCAGCCGGTGTTTGGACGCGTCGTCTTTCTCCAGGCGCAGCGCCGCCTCCTCGATTTCGAGCTGAAGCACGCGGCGCTGGAGCGCGTCCAGTTCCTGCGGGGCCGAGTCCATCTCGGTGCGGATCATGGCGCAGGCTTCATCCACCAGATCGATGGCCTTGTCGGGCAGGAAGCGGTCGCTGATGTAGCGATTCGAGAGGGTGACGGCGGCCACCAGCGCGTTGTCCTGAATGCGCACGCCGTGGTGCAGCTCGAAGCGCTCGCGGATGCCGCGCAGGATCGAAATGGCGTCCTCGACCGAGGGCGGCTCGACCAGCACCGGCTGAAAACGCCGCTCGAGCGCGGCGTCCTTTTCGATGTGTTTGCGGTATTCATCGAGCGTGGTCGCGCCGATGCAGTGCAACTCGCCGCGCGCCAGCATGGGCTTGAGCAGATTGCCGGCGTCCATCGCGCCCTCGCTCTTGCCCGCGCCCACGATGGTGTGCAGCTCGTCGATAAAGAGAATGATGCGCCCCTCGGCCTGCTTCACCTCGTTGAGCACGGCCTTGAGGCGTTCCTCGAACTCGCCGCGATACTTGGCGCCCGCGACCAAAGCGCCCATATCGAGGGAGAAAATGGTTTTGTCCTTCAGCCCCTCGGGCACGTCGCCGCGCACGATGCGCTGGGCCAGGCCCTCGACGATGGCGGTTTTGCCCACGCCGGGTTCGCCGATGAGCACGGGGTTGTTCTTGGTCTTGCGCGACAGGATGCGCACGGTGCGGCGGATCTCGTCGTCGCGGCCGATCACGGGGTCCATTTTCCCTTTCTTGGCCAACTCCACCAGATCGATGCCGTATTTCTGCAAGGCGGCGTAAGTGGACTCCGGGTTGTCGGTGGTGACGCGTTGGGCCCCGCGCAGGGTTTTCAAGGCGGCGAGCGTCTTCGCGCGGTCGATACCGAAAGATTTGAAATACTTGGCCATCGCATCGGGTTTGGCGACGTCGAGCAGGCCGAGAAACACGTGCTCCACCGAGACGAATTCATCCTTGAGCGACTTCGCCTCGGCCTCGGCGCGGGTCAGGGCCTCGTTGGCCGCCTGGGTGACGTAAACCTTTGACGCATCGACGCTGCCTGACACCGATGGCAGCCGCTCCAACTCGCGCTCGGCGGCGAGTTGCAGGGCGCTGGTGGTGAGCCCGAGCTTCTCGACCAAGGCCGGCACGATGCCGCTCTGCTGAGCGAGCAGCGCGTGGAGCAAATGCCACGTCTCGACTTCGTTGTGCCCGCGGCGGCGAGCCTCGGCTTGCGCATCGGTCACGGCCTGGCGGGACATCTGGGTAAGTTGATTAAGATCCATGGCCCCCACCCTCGCATAGCCCGCGCCACTAAACAACGGGGTGTTTACCTAGCGAAACGCCTCCATCCGTGGAAGAAAATGCGCCACAAACTCACGGGACCGCGCCAAGGCGGCTCAATCCTGGTTATGCTGCGGCTCACTGCGTTCGCCACGAGGCGAGTAGCGATCACACACCGCAAGAAACGCCGCCACCAACAAATACCCCACCGCCACGCCGGGATGCGGGGTTAAACCGACCCGTTCACCGTGCATCAACCCGAACAGGGTAAACAGGGCTCCTGCGATCGCGAAGGCCGCCGCATGGCGCAGTTTGTGTTCAATTACGAAAACGGTGATCGCCGCAAAAACGATACCCGACAGGGCCGCGCCGCCTCCGAGAATCTCCAAACCGTGCAGCAACACGCCCTGATTCTCCAAATTCGCGACAAGTTCCGGAGTACGCGCCGCACCGGCCGCCGCCAGCGCCCCGTTTACCTGCCCCAGCGCCCAAGCCGCGAGATGCGGCACCATGGCCAAAATCACCGCAGGTGCATGCCGATGCGGCGTCTCCTGAAACGCCTGCGACCCGATCAACATGCCGATATAAAGCAGAATGGGCAAAATCGCCACGACCGGTACCAGGGCGAGCAGGGCAGGCACGATGCCCAACCAGCACAGCACAATGACCATGCCTCCGGTGGCCAAGGAATAGCCGATACGGCCGCCCATCGCCTTCCAACCCGGATGCCCGATATACACCGCGAGCATGAAAGGACAGCCGACTATCGCACCGATCAAGCTGACCGCGCCATCCGCGCACAAAACCCGCGTGGTCGGAAAACTGTCCCCCGCCACCGCCGCGCTCTCCACGTTGTCCAGCGCCTCGATCAAGTCGTAGAGGCCGAAGGGAATCGCCGTGACCAACAACAGACCCAAAAACTCGAAGCCGGAAAAAACATGCCCGATAACAGGCAGAGGCAGACTAAACCCGAACCGGGAAAACGCCGCGCCCAGTCCGGCCAACGAAAGCCCTCCGTAATTAAGATCGAAATACGTAGAACCCCAGGCGATCACCGTTCCCGTCAGCAACGCAACCAACCCGGCCGGCAATCCGCGAAAAAAACGCACGCCCCCGAACCAGTTGACCAACAGTATTGCGAAGCACACCAGGCCGATCACCGGGGTGAGCAGCATTTGCAGCGCGGGCCGCATCGAGATAAACGTGATCGACACCCCCGCCAAAGTTCCGAGCAAGGCCGCGCGCGGCGTCACCCGCCGCACCCAGGGTCCGATAAAGCCGCCCAGCATCAGCACGAAGCTCTGGATGACCACCCACGTAAGGCCGGCCTCCCACGCTTTGACCGGATCCCCGGTCTGAAGTTTGATCGGCAGCATCACCGCAAACACCACGATGAACATGTGCCCGACGCCGGGACCGGAAGGCAGCGCGCAGACGTCGCTTCGTCCGGTCTTCCGGGCCAAATCATAAGCCAGCCAAGCGTAGTAACCGGTCGATAAGCAGAGCATAAGACCGACCGCCGGCAGGATGCGGCCAAAGACCAATTCGTCGGGAAACCCGAGCACGAAGCGCAGGAGGGCGGTGAGCGTGAGCAGGTTGACGAGAATATTGGTGCCGAAGCCGAAGAAGGCGTTCCAATCTCCCGACACCCAAAGGCGGGGGCGAATCGGCGTGGCGGCAACGGAAGAGGCAGCGGTGGTGTTCATAGGCTTTCAAGCGCGGGCAGCAGATGGTCGGAATGCGTCACCCACCCGAGAATACCGCCTTGGGCGGCAATCATCGCGAGGGCGGCAGTGTGGAAATGCGGAAAATAGGACGCGGTGCAGTCGGACGGCACCAGACAGTCGTAACCCCGGTCGTTGGCCTCGCGAACCGTGGACTGGACGCAGATCTCGGTCGTCACGCCGGTCACCACAAGTTGGCGCACGCCCAGCTCCCGTAAGCAGGCATCCAGCGCGGTGGCGTAAAAGGCACCCTTGCCGGGCTTGTCTATTACCGTTTCTCCGGGGCGCGGCGCCAGTTCCGGGATCAACGCATGGCCCGGCTCGCCTTGCACCAAGATTCGCCCCATCGGGCCGGCATCGCCGATGCGCAGGCCGCCCTCCGGCGCGCGTGTATGTTTGCTGGGCGGCAAATCGCCCAGATCGGGCGGATGCCCCTCCCGCGTATGCAGCACCGGCAAACCCGCCGCGCGCCAGGCGGCCAGCAGGCGCACGTTGGGCCCGATGGCGCGCCGCAACTGCGCAACGTCGTTGCCCAGCGCAGCACCGAAGCCTCCCGGCTCCAGAAAATCGCGCTGCATATCAATGATCAGCAAGGCGCACGCCGTGGGTTCAAACGCGAAGGGATAAGGATCGGCGGCGATGGTCGGCATAAGAAAATCAATCCAAGGGCGCGGCCGGAGCGGAACAGCACCCGGCGAGCTCCAAATGCCGCGCCACCCGCAACAAAGTCGCCTCCGCCCACGGCGCGCCGATCAACTGCACCGCCAGTGGCAAAGCCCCCGCCGCCCGTTGAATCGGCGCGGCCACCACCGGCAGACCGATGAAACTGATCGGTTGAGTGAAAAGCCCGAGGTTCGGCCGCACCGGCAGTTCGCGTCCGTCCAGCGTCATCGTTTCCTGTCCGAGCCGGGTCGCGGGCACGGGTGTGGCGGGAGCCAGCAACACGTCGAAATCGCGAAACACCGCGTGCACCTGCCCGCGCCACCAGGCGCGGAATTTCTGCGCCTGGACATACCACGAGGCGGGCAGCATCGCCCCGGACAGCAAGCGGTCGCGACAGGCCGGATCGAAATCGGCGGCGCGGGTCCGCAGGCGCTCCAGATGCAAGCGTCCGCCTTCGCTGGCGCTGATCACAAACGCGGCGGCCCGAGCGCTGGCGACCTCGGGCAACTCCACCCGACGACTCGCCCGGAGCGCGGACGCGACGGTGTTCACGGCGGCATGCGCGGCGGGATCGCCCCCTTGCGCGAAATACCCGCCCAGCACCCCCACGCGCAATCCGGCCATGCCCGCCCCGAGCACGGGGCCGGCCAGCTCAACCGGACGCACCGAGCAAGCCGGGTCCAACGGGTCCGCGCCCTGCATCACATCGTAGGCGAGTGCCAGGTCCGCCACGCCCCGCGCAAAAGGACCGATATGATCCAAGCTGGAAACAAAGGGAAACGTCCCCGCGCGCGACAAACGCCCATAGGTCGGCTTCAAACCCCAAAGCCCGCAAAACGAAGACGGCACCCGAATTGACCCGTTGGTATCGGTGCCGAGAGAAAACGGCACCAGGCCGGCCGCAACCGCCGCCGCCGAACCGCCTGAAGAACCTCCGGCGGAGCGGCTGAGATCGCGCGGATTCCGAGTCGCTCCGGCGTGGGCGTTTTCGGTCACAAAGTCATAGGCAAACTCACCCATGTTTACCGCGCCGAGGCATACCGCGCCCGCCACGCGCAAGCGGGTCACGGCGGTGGCGTCGTGCGCGGCAGGTGGATTTTCCCGCAGGATTTTCGAGCCCGCAAAAGTCACTGTGCCCGCGAGGTCGAAAAGGTCTTTAACCGCGTAAGGCACCCCGGCGAGCGGGCCGAGATCGCGACCGACCGCCAGCGCCTCATCCACCGCAGCCGCCTCGCGTCGGGCACGCTCGGCGGTGACGGTGGTGAATGCGTTCAAGCGTCCGTGCGTGCGCTCCACCCGCGACAAGGCGGCGGCGGTCACCTGCGTCGCAGAAACCACCCGGGATCGCACCGCTGCGGCGATTTCCCTGGCGCTGGCATGGGGAGAACAGGGATCGGCGCTCATGCGGAAAAAACCGGCGCCGGCTCGGCCTCGTCTGATAGCGGGAACGAAAGCAAGGGAGCGGCGAGTGCCGCCGTGCGTTCGAGGTTAGCTGCAACCCCGGCGCGATAAATCACGGCGGACGGCAGCTGAAGCGTGAGCGCCATGAGATCGATATAGGCCTGCCAACCGGTGGCGGCGGGCTCGGCCGCGACCGGAACCGCTGGCACCGATACATGCGCGGCCACGATGCGCCAGCCCAGTCCGGGCAGGTTGACCCAGGTTTGCGACTGCCGGTTCAAACGAGTGCCTCCGTCGATGATCAACGCTATCTCCGACATGATCGTCGCGAAGTCGGGGCCGAAGGTTGCGATTTCACGCTTAATCAGGCGGCGGGCGGAATAGGCCGGAGTATGATTTTGCCGATAAACCTGCACAGAATCCGCGCCGTAGAGTTGCTCCGCCGGGCCGTAGCGCACGACCTGCGGGGAGTTCCAAAAAAACGCGGTCAGCGCCGCCACGTCGTTCGCCGCCAAGGCGCGTTCATACGCGTCATGCAGTGCAGCCAGAGAGAGCACGAGGTTCGGATCGTTCAGAAACATAGGAAGCGGAGGGCAAACAGGGGAACAGCCCTAGCAAAGTTCGGGCCGCCGACCCGAACCGGGTGGCGGCGCGAAACCATTGAAGCAGTGCTAAAGCTCAGAACTTGTAGGCGACGGTCAGCTCGGCGGTCGGGCCTTGGCTGGGGCTGATAAACGTCTCCTCGAAAAGAGCCTGCGGCGTGTAGTATTTCGTATCGAGGATGTTCTTCGCGTTCAGACGCACGGACCAAGACTTATAGTTGTAAAACAAAGCCGCGTTGGTGACGAAGTATTCCGGCAGCATGATCTGTTTGAGGTAACCGGAGTACATCTCGGACACGTAGGTCTCACCCAAGTAAGCACCCCAGCCGCTCGGATTGGTGTAGGTGACGCCGAGGGAATACACTTCGGACGGTATGGGAACGGTTAGCTTACCCGGCAGGCCGAGGCCCGTGGGAGAGCCGCCGGGGCCAAAATAGCGACCGCCGTAGTTGAGCGCGGGGTCGAGGCCCAGGTAGCCCGGAGATACGCCAAGAAGTATGGGGGCTTTTTCAACCGTGGTTTCCTGAGCGGTGGCGGCGGCCGTGAAACTCCACTGTTTGGTGGGGGCATAGCGCACCTCAATCTCAAGTCCCTTGGAAGTGTAGGTATTAATCCCATCGCCGAGGTTGGCGTTGGTATCAAAGCCCGTCTTCTCCTGGTTATACACCGCAAGGGTGCCGAAGAGTCGGCCACCGAAAGCGCTGGTTTTAATCCCTACCTCGTCGAGGGTGGATTTCTGCACGATGGAATCGTTCAACAAGTTACTGCTGGCAACCATGCCGCCCTGTCCAAGTTCGAGGAACGAGGCCTTGGAGTGCGTGTAATACGGAGTGAGGCCGGGGGTCACCTTGTAGCTGATGCTGCCGGTGTAGGTGGTGGCGACATCGCTCTGCTTGCTGGCGGTGAGCGGGCTGGGGACGGCGGCGGTGCCCGTGTTCGAGACATCGTAGCTGTCGATACGTCCGCTCAGGAGCAGGTTGAGTTTTTCCTGCACCGTGGAGTCCACCGCGAGGAACGCACCGGTGTCGGTGAAACTGCTCTTTTGCTGCCATTCATAGTCGCCGGCGCCAAACTGGAAGGGCCGGGGAAACCGGTCGTTACCGGTTGCGCCAACCGAGATATCGCGACGATCGAGCGCTTGGTGATCGTTACTGCGATACTCTTTTTCAAAGCCGTCCGTATAACGAAGAGAACCCCCGGCAATATAGCTAACCTGAATGCTGTCAGTGGGCTCGGTTTTAATGTCAAAAGTCGTTTTATTTTCCAAAACCGTCGCCTGATAGTCGGCGGCGAAGCCGTAACTCGAATACTTGGTATGATCCATCGTGTCGTAGAACGACTGATTCTTCAACGTGGCGTCGGGGGAGATGTCCTTAATGATATCGAAGAATCCGGTGATCGTGGCGGATTTGGAGAAGTCGATCTTTTCGGCCTGCACCGTGTGGCGGCTCAACTTCACCGTGCGCACGGTGGCAGGATCCAGATTGAAGATCTTGGGGTTTACGATTCCTTGATAAGGAAAGCCCGACGGCGCGAAGGTAAACTGGATGAGTCCGCCCCCTGCGGCGGTGATCTCACTTGGGCTCAGGTAGGCGTCGCCGTTGGTATTGATATTAGCCGGGCGGCCCGAGAGGTATTCGCCGTCGGTGTCGATCATGCGCTGTGTGACGCGGTTCCAACCGAGACTTTGATTGAGGTCGGAAATCTGCGCCATCCCGCCGTATTCGAGCCGGGTGGTGTCGTTTAACTCGGTATCGATCGAAACTTGGTAGAGCTGGTTCTTGTTATAAATGTTATCGTAGTAGCTCTTGGAATCTTCGCCCTGAATGAAGAGGTAGGCCCCGGATTTTTTGCCGAGCAGGGTGAAGGGCATGCCATATTCAATGGAGCCGACCTTCTTGTCGTAAGTCCCCACCGTGGCGACCACCTCTCCGGTGGGCTTGTCGATATACTGAGCGGTTTTGCTCTTCGCGGTCTTGGGAATGAAGTTCAAAATACCGCCCACCTTGCCCCCGCCGTACACCGGGGGCGGCGGCCCCTTGATAATCTCCACATAGTCCGTGCCTCCGATCACCGTGGGATAGTTTCCGCGGTTTTCCACCCGGCGAAAACCACGGAAAAAGTTATCCGCCGACGCGCCACGAACCGTCAGCGCCCCCGGCACGCCGAAATAGTTGCCCGTATAGGTGCCGGACGTGACGGAAACGAAATCGTTGACGTTACGGATACCGTAAAGATCGGTCAGCGAACCCTCGATCAAGGTGACGGAGCGCGGCGTGTCCAACAAACTGCGCTCGGTTCCAAAAACACTGCTGGTCGGCCGGGTGGGCAATACCGAGTAAAGATCGGCCTCGGCGGCGGTGGTAGTCATCGCCTCCAAAGTAACCACCTCTCCGCTAACCGGCGCGGCAGTCGCTTGCGCGCGCACGGACGAGGCGGAACCCAAAACCAGAAAAGCGCCGGGTAAAACCACGGCGGAACGCCAAAGCGGACGAGTAAGGGCGGCTAGGCGGGCGCGATGTGAACGGGAGGAATGCATAGGTGGAAAACAGGTGGTTAAAAATGACCTTAAGCTCTTTTTAGCAGCCCTTATGCCAAAGTGGATACACTTAAGTATACACGTATACTTTGATGGATTCTTGCCATCGGCAATACGCTGGCATTGATTGGTTGGATGTCCCGTTCGCGACGCACCCCCTCGATCGCACCGACGTTTTCCGCCACAGGTGATGTTTCCCCTAATCAACTGGGGCATAGGATTCTACAACAGATTCGCCAGCGTATTCTAAATTGGAGTTACCCGCCGGGCCATCATTTGGGCGAACCCGAACTGAGTGAAGAATTCGCCGCCAGCCGTGTTCCGGTGAGGGAGGCTTTGCGCGCCTTGGTCGAGCAAGGCCTGGTCGAAAAAGTCCCTAATCAGGGCTGTTTTGTCCGTCAACCCGACGCCCAAGCCACCCATCACTTATACGATCTTCGCCTGGCTCTCGAATTATTCGTGGTTGAGCGCCTGGCTCGTGCGGGGCTGCCGTCCGAGTGGCTGACCCAGGAACGCGCCCACTGGGAGCCGTGGTTAAACATTCGGGCCGACGCTCCGGTCGATGGCGAACTGCTGGTGCGCATGGACGAGCAATTCCACGTCGCGATGGCCCGCGCGCTGGGCAACCCCTACATCGTGGACTCGATGCGCGATATCAACGACCGCCTGCGCTTCGTTCGCCTCGTCGTCGTCACCACGCCCCACCGTATTCAAACCACCGCAGGCGAACATCTGGCGATTCTGGATGCCATCGCCCAACGCGATACCGAGGCGGCGCGCCGGGCGATCCGGCAAAACCTCCACCACGCCCGCAACCAGATCGAAATCGCCATTTCCCAAGCACTCAGCCGCGCGCACGGGCAACGTTCGCCGAATCCGACCGACGAACCCTTGGAAAACCCTTTCCGCGCGCCCGCCGCCGCTACTTCCGAAACAAATCCCCCAGCGCACCCAACGACTTGAGCGGCGCGCCTTTTTTGACCGAGACCGGGAGCACCGATATCGGGGGCGCGGGGGACTTGGGCGGCGCGATCGGAGCTGCGCTGGATGAGACGGCCACCCCGCCCGCCTGGGAAAATTCACGTTCCAACCGCTGCGGGCTAACGGCCTCGGCGGTCCCCAGCTCCTGCGCAAAAAGACTCACCCGATACTCTTCCACCAGCCAGTAGCGCGCATCGCTGCGTGGCAGTGCCCGTTGCCGTGCCAACCAGGGAGCCAGCGCACGGCTGCGCTCGGCCTCTTTCGCCGGGCTTTGCCGCCAGCGCTCGGCCCGCAGTTTCAGCGCCTTCAAGTAACGCGGCAGGTGTTGGAGGCGCGCATAATCGATTTCGCGCAACAAGGTCTTCGGCAATAACTGGGCCAGGTCGCTCGCCAGCGTCGGGTAGGGCGCGGGGTGTGCCTCCAGCGCCGCCCGCAGGGTGAAAACCTCCCGCAGCGTTGTGCACAGCTTCGGACCCGCAGTGCGCAGCTCGTGCCTGGCCTGCGCGACGGCAGCGGAAAACGCGGTCTGGGTCGGTGCGGCCACCCGTTCCGGCGCGCACAGCCAGCGTTGAAACAGCCCCGACACGTCCTCCGTAAGCTGGTTCAACGAACAGTAGGTCGCGAGCAAAGCCCCCAGCTCGCGCAGGCCGCGCAACTCTTTGTGCAAAAACGCCAGCTCGTGACGCAGCTCCAACTCCAACAAACGCCCCAGCCCAAGCCGCGTTTGCGCCGCCGCTTCCTCAACGTCGCGGGCGAGCCGCAGCGCCACGCCGGAGGTCCCGATTTTCAACGCGGGATACGCGTAGATCGTCAGTCCGTTTTGCACGCACACCTCCACGCGCTCGGGCAGTTTTTCCCCAAAGGTCCAAGCCATCTGGTCCGGCTTTTCCCACTTCTCCCGCGCCCGGCTCCACGCGGTCGGCGCATCCTGCGCCACCTTGGCGCTGGCCGCACGCTGATAATCGGCGAGCAAGCGCGCCAACTCATCAAGCTCGCGCGCGGCGAAGAGCTCGCGGCCCTTTTCATCCACCACCCGGATACGCACACAAAGGTGGGCCGGCAGTGGTTTTTGCGCCCACGCCGAAGGATCCACCCGCAAGGGGAATCGTTCGTTCAGGCACGCGGCGAGCGCGTCGGGCAAGGCCTCGCGGCGGTCGGTCAGGCGGTCACGCGCAGCGACGGCGGCGGCAAGCTGCTTCACCGTTTCCGCCAGCGGCACGAACAGGCGGCGCGCCTCCTTGGGCAACGACGAGAGGTAATGCTCGACCTTCAACGCGAGGTGCCCCGGCACCGCCCAATCGAGCGCGATTGGAGTAAGCCGCGCCGCATCGGCCGGCGAGATGTCGAGCGTCACGCCGTCGTCCGGCTGGCCGGGGCGATAGGTGTAACTAAGCGGCAGCGCGCTCTGGCCGAGCGGCAGCGCGGCGGGAAACGCCACCTCGTCCACCGGGATGCTGGCCGGGTCGCGCAAATCCTCGGGGGCGAGCATGAGAAAACGCGGAAACCTGCCCCGCCGCTCCCGCACCAGCGCGACCAGATCCTGCACCGCCGAGACGCCGTCCTCCGGGGCATCGGAGGCGCGCCCGGGTTGAAGACGGTCGGCATAAAACCGATACAACGCTTCGTCCAGATTCAGGAATCCGGTGTCGCGCGCGCGGGTGAGCAGATGCTCCAATTCGTCGCGCACCTCGCGGTTGTGGGCGAGAAAATCGAGCGGCCAGGTGATCACGTCGTTCACCAGCGCCTCGCGGATAAAAATCTCGGTGGCGTGGGCCGGGTTGATTTTCCCGTAGGACACGGCGCGGTTCTCCATCTCCAGCCCGTAGAGCCGGGTGCGCTGCTTCACCATCACGCGGCCGGCATCGACATTCCAAAACGGCTCGCTGTGCGAAACCTTCAACAGGTGACGCCCCAGTTCGAGCGCCCAGGCCGGGTCGAGCCGCGCCGCGGTGCGCGCATACAGCCGCGAGGTCTCCATGATCTCGGCCGCCATGATCCAGCGCGGCGCTTTGGCTGCGGCCGCCTTGGCCGCACCTTGGCGGGCATCGGCGGGCTTTTTCCTCGGCTCGTCGCGCACGTGCAGTGCGGAGCCGGGAAACATCGCGATGCGTCGGTCATGGCTGGCGCGGAAACCGCCCGCCTCCTCGTCGCGCGCGGCGATGTTGCCCAAAAGTCCGGAAAGAATGCTGCGATGAATGGCGCGGTAGCCGGGCGAGCCCGAGGCGATTTTATCCGGAGTCCGATCAGCCGGTGCCACGCCGTCGAACACCGAGCTCATCTTAAAATCCTTCCGCGTCACCAGCACATCGAGCAATTGCGCGTAGATGTCGCGCCACTCGCGGATGCGGGTGTAGCTCAAAAAGTGGTCGCGACAAAACCGCCGCAGGCGCGCCTGGGACAACCGCTCCAGTTCGTCGTGAAAGGTCTCCCAGATGGCGAGCAAGGTCAGGAAGTCCGAATCCGGGTGCACGAAGCGCCGGTGCGCGGCGTCGGCTTTTTCGCGGGCATCCATCGGGCGCTCGCGCGGGTCCTGAATCGAAAGCCCGGCCGCGATGACCAGCACCTCGTGCAAGGCCCGCTCCTCGCGCGCCTGAAAAATCATGCGCCCCACCGTGGGATCGACCGGCAGACGGGCCAGCTCGCGCCCCAGCGGGGTCAGCTCGTTCGCTTGGCTGGCACCGGAACGCAGGGCGTTCTCTTGCGAATGCCGTTCCGGAGCCGGGACCTCCACCCCTGCGCGGTCGTCGGCAGGCGAGGACCCTACGATCGCCCCCAGCTCTTCCAGCAACGCGTAACCGGCGCGGATCGATTTCACCGCCGGCATGTTGATGAAGGGGAAGCGCTCGATGTCGCCCAGACCGAAGGCCTTCATGCGCAGGATAACGTCCGCCAGATTGGCGCGCTGGATCTCGGGTTGGGCGAAGCGCGGGCGCGCGTTGTAATCCTCCTCCGAGTAGAGCCGGATGCACACGCCCTCGGCCACGCGTCCGGCGCGGCCCTTGCGCTGGTCGCAGCTCGACTGGGCCACCGCCTCGATGGGCAGCCGTCGGGTGCGCGCGGCGGGCACGTAGCGACTCACCCGCGCCAGCCCCGTATCGACCACGAAGCGGATGCCCGGCAGGGTGAGCGAGGTCTCGGCGATATTGGTCGCGACGATGATTTTGCGCCGCTGCGAAGTGGCAAAAATCCGCTGCTGCTCCGCCTGCGAGAGGCGGCCGAAAAGCGGGATCACCTCGGCCTGGCGATGCCGCCCCTCCAGCAGCTCGCAGGCTTCCCGGATGTCCCGCTCCGCCGGCATAAAAACGAGAATGTCTCCGCTTGCCTCGCGGTCGGAAAGGATGCGTTCCACCGCCTCCACCGCGCCATCCACATAATGCAGCGCCTCGGCCCGCGCCTCGGGTTCATCGCCTTCGGCCGAATCCGAACCGAGCTGATCCAAGGGCGCGTAAATCACCTCCACCGGAAACGTGCGCCCCGAGACTTGCACGATAGGCGCGTCGTCGAAGGCCTTGGAAAACACCTCGGTATCGATCGTGGCCGAGGTTACCACGATGCGCAGCTCGGGCCGCTTGAACCGCAGGTTGCGCAAATGTCCGAGCAGGAAATCGATGTTGAGCGAGCGCTCGTGCGCCTCGTCCAAAATGATGGTGTCGTAGGCGCGCAACAGAGGGTCGGACTGGACCTCGGCGAGCAACATGCCGTCGGTCATAAATTTGACCACCGTGTCGCGCCCGGTGCGGTCATCGAAACGGATCTTGCAGCCCACCTCGCGCCCCCAGGTCACGTTGAGCTCCTCCGCCACCCGCCGCGAAACCGAAAGCGCCGCCACGCGTCGAGGCTGGGTGCAGGCGATCTGGCCCCGCGTGCCCCCGCCGGCCGCCAGACACATCTTGGGAATCTGGGTGGTTTTGCCCGACCCCGTCTCGCCGGCCAAAATCAAAACCTGATGACGCCCCAGCAATTCCACGATCTCCGGAGCCCGCGCGCTGATCGGCAAATCGACGGGAAACTCGATGCGGAAACGCGGGGCCGGAACGGTGTGATTAGGAGACGATTGGGATTCGGACATGCGGGTCGCAGAAGTGAGACCTGCGCATCGGAAACGAGCCCTCGCGCGGAAGCAATGGCATGAAATCGACTCATGCTAAGCCTCTGCGGCGGCGGTGGCTTGAATCGTGCTCATGGCAACCTCCTCGCAACTCGTCGCCTTTTCCATGTCGCCCGCCATTCTCGATAGCCGCAAACTCCTCGCCTTCTCCACTCTGGCCCGCGTGAGCAGCTTTACGCAGGCCGCGAAAGAGATGGGGCTTACACAATCCGCCGTGAGCCACGCGATCAAGGCCTTGGAGCGAGATTTGGGCTGCCGGCTATTTGACCGCATGGGCCGCATGGTGACGATCACGGCGGCGGGGCGTCAGTTGTTGCACCATACGGACGTTATTTTGGCCGAAATGCAGCACGCGCGCAGCGACATGGCGGCGTTTAACGGCTGAAGTTACGATCCCCCGGCTAAACCCTGCTAAAATCGGGCTTGCCTGCGAAGCCCATGCCGAGTGCTTTTGCCATCCCTCCCTGCCCGGGTGGTGGAATTGGTAGACACGCAGGTCTCAGAAGCCTGTGCCGAAAGGTGTAGCGGTTCGAGTCCGCTCCCGGGCACCATGAGTATCTTCCAGAAGTGAGGAGGGCCCGGAATTGACCCGCACCTAACCCAGCCACCTTAGCCTGGGTCGTGACCGGGTATGATTGAGGGGCAATTTGTATTCAATTAATGGTTATTTTTATCTTGATTTTCACGGCCGTTTATACCGGTTGCGCAGTGCTCTGCTACTTTAGCCCGGCGAGCCGGTGTTTATTTAAGGGAGGTCCTGAATTCTCCGGCGGGGTCTGCGCGGGGGGGAAATGCGACTCGGCCAAGTCGGGTGCGGCGCGGGCATACTTGGAAGGTATGTCCCGCCGCGTCCAACGCCGGCCCAGGCGTATTTCCCGCCCGCCCTGCGGGTTGAGGGCGATTCCGGCCTCCGTTGCGTTGGGGAGGCGGGGGATAGCCCCTCCGGGGATCCCCCCCGCCTCCCCGCCTTGCGACCTGCCGTTTGGCCCTCAACGCAGACCCCGCCGGAGAATTTATACCATTTCGCATTCTATAATATAAAAAACTCATTATCTCCCGCACGGCGTTCGCTCGCGAATGCCGTGCCGTGCGATTTGCGCTGGGCGAGCGCGGACGTCGGCGAGCGACGTCCCTACAATCGGAATTGGGCATCACTCCGTTTTTATACGTTTGAACGCGAAATGGTATGATACCAATTCCCCCATGGTTTTAGACTTATGAAACGATAATGGGTGTGGCACCGGTCGCTGACCGGTACGGTTTAGAGGGCGGAACCGGTCACCGACCGGTTCTACATTGTGACAAAGTCTAAATTCATCGGGACTTGGTATTAGTTATTCTTGGGCTGGGGCTCGTCGGTTTGTTCAAAGGAGAAGACTTGTAATTCGCCATTCGCGTAGCGCTCGCCAAACTCGTCCACGGCTTTGAATGTATTGGCATCCGTCTTGGCTATAACCACGGTAACCCTTGCCTGCGGCGGAAGGCTGAATATATTACTCCCCTTCCAACGCCATTTGTCCGCATCGATGATTGCGTAGCGAACAGGCACCTGCTTCTTAGCCGCCGGCAAGTCAAAGTATTTAATCTCCCCTGATTTTATCTGGCTGAGGTCCTCGTTCACACTCAGTCCGAGATCTGCGGTGGTCACATTGATAATACGCAGTTTCCCTTGTTTATAAACTGTGGGATCATCCTTCACCGGACTCACCCCGATCTGACCCGCCCCTTTGGGGTAGAAAAATAACAAAACCTGCGACCAATCCGCATCCAGCAGGTAACTACCGATCGGCTCCAGTTCATCAGGCTTGCCCGGACTTTCCCCTTTGCGTTTGGTATAGATCACCATCGGGTTTTTCCCGCGATAACGAACAACGGCGGAGAGTTGAAAGGGCGGAATATCGAGTTTTTCCGGCTGCCCGTTTGTTTTTATATAAAGCTCCGGCTGGTTATCGCCAAAAAACACGCCGCACCATTTGAAGTCCACCGTGCGCTCCAGATTGGGGTCCGGGTTCGGGGTTTGCGCCCAAGCCAGGCTGGCGGTTAACGAGGCAAGGGCGAAAACCAAGGATTTAAACGGAGCGTGCATAGGTTAAAGATCACTTTCGGTCAGCCAGCGGAAATGAGTAATCACAAAGCGGCGTCCGAACTGGGCGTTGGTTGCATTGAGGGTGGTGGCATCGGCGGCGTCGGCTGTACTGACAAAATCCGGCAGGCGCTGCACCACCGCCTCACAGTAAACCCGGGGCGGGGTGGCGCCATTGGCGGTGCTGATCGGGTCGGTGCTGTCCCCGTAAGCACGAATGATAAAGGTATCGGAACGCGCACTTAATATGGGTGCCAAACCCTGTAGAAGGTCACCTTGTAGTAACCAGCCCGGGGCCGCGGTCGAACGGCTGGTGACTACGTTGGAGGGGGAAAACGCATTAAAGGCAGTGGAATTTGCCGTGTCGTTGAATTCATCATTAAGTCCAGCCGTGTCGATCGCCGCTTGCAAGGCACCGCGTAAACCCAAGTTGCCAAGGTCAGCGGCGGGGTCCATGAGTCGGCGATTTACAAAATCGCCCAAGGAACGGAAAGGTCCTCGCAGGCGTACTTGTTTAACCATTTGGGTGGCCAACGCGTTGATATTGGCGTCGGTGAGGTTCCGGAAACCGGACCAGGCATTATCATCCGTGACCGTTTGCGCGTTAGAACTGGCACCACTTTGGTAAGGAGTGCGGGGAAAGGGACCGCTCAGATTGCTTTCGCTATTATAAGCAAGTCCGCGGAAAGACGTGAACAAAGCTCGCCAAGCTTGCACGGACGTGGAGTTTACATTAAAGGCTCCATTGACAAGCAGGCGTGAAGCGGCGGCCAATCCATTTTCGGTTAGTTCGTTTTGAGCAGGAAGAACCCCACCGGGCCGGGTAAGCGGATAGTAGCGACTATTGGGCAGAGTATCGGTGGCGGGATTATAGATACCGGGAGTTTGCGGCACGCTGGAAAAATAATATTTATCCCAAAGTTTTTCATTCAAAAGATAAGAAATATCATAGTATTTATCGTCGCGGGTAAGATTAGACGGAACGGACTGCAGCGATAGGGTTTCATCGCGCTTCGTAAAGAGCGAGGCATAGCTGTTACCAATGGGGTAAGTAGGTTGCCACGCGCGTGTGCTTATGTTGGCGTGTTGCAGTTGCCCCAGCGAAATAATGGCAGGCCAGCCGGGAGCCGATCCCATTGGTGACACGGGAAGGTTAAAAAGTATCGCCTGGGTTTTGCCTTTTTCTGGGTCCCCGGAAACCGCCCCGCCCCAAGGTATGTCTGCGCTGCCTAGACTGCTGCTAAATTCTTCTTTAAGATTATTGTACTTAGTGAGATAAGTAATACTAGTATTTATTCCTTGCCCGCTGACATTTGCTGTGGCGGGTTGACCTTGCCTGTTGGTTCGCGGATTCATATCCTGAAGCCAGCGTATTTGCTGATTTTGCTGATTAGGGGGAAGGAATTCCGAGGGCAATTTAAAATGTAGCGTATACCCACAACCGTAAAACGATTTATCAGAATTCGAATATGTAAAATTCTGCATGCCAAGAATACCGAGGAAAACGATTTCACGTTGGGTATTTACATCCTCCGCTTTAAAATGATACTGTTGTACGGCACTCTTGAGAACCCAAGTATTGTTTGAGCCTGGGTTATATTCTACGTTAGTTAACTTCACACTGACGGTTTTATCATTTTCCAAGCCTTCTGTAAGCTCAACATCGGGGATGCCTCCGTTCGTGTTATTTTTTAGAGAGAATACCTTCGCCTTGCCTGGCGCCAGTGTAAAGGCTGGTGTTACGTAGGTGTCTAAGAGTGGATCATCATCCTTATTTTTAGGTGTGTTATTGTCAGCGTATAATGTTAAAACGTTTTTCAATACTGGTGTCTGAGTTCCCGGCGTCGCAGTAATAGTAATTGGAGCACCACGGGCATACAACCTAACACGAATTGGTTGAACATTGAGTGTAACATTATAGGGATTGGCAAAAACAAAAGCCACTCGCGCATTGAGATAAGTGCCTGATGCGTCGGAACTGCAGCCAAAGAAAAACCGCGCCTGTAAAAAAATGGGGAAGATAGGATTTGTGGTGTTATCCGGTGAGGGCAGGACAATATCCGTCGTTCCGTTGCTTACCGGAGTATTATAAAAGGCCTTCAAGGCCTGCCATTTGGGATTCGTTGAGTCTTTTATTTTTACTGGATACGTAGCCTGTTCGAGTAAATCCAGCATGCTGGCTTTATCCAGACCGTCGGTGGCGTCGGGCTGGGCGAAGTGCCAGCTGAGGTCGCTGCGCAGGCCCCCCGCCGCAGTGTTGGTGAGCAGGCCGTTGCTATAGGCGGTGAGATCGTGAAATCGGGCGGTCAGGGTGGCCCCGTCAAACCCGGCTAATCTGGCTGAAGGATACGGGATGATTTTATTTAAATTCTGTAGTAAAATGGCGGAATCCACGGTGTTGGCCGTGGGGTTGTACAATACACTCAGTTTGCTCGAAGCGGTCGCCGCATCATCCACAGTTTCCAAGCCGAAGCGTTGGGCGGATACCCCGCGATAGTAAGATTGCAGGCTGGTGGGGTTGAAGGCGGCGGCGTTGCCGGCTGCGGGCCGGGGAGTGTAAGGATCGACCACGTTGAGTTTGGCTTTCACACCCTCGTCACCCACCCAGTAGGCATAATTACCGATCGGTTGCGCTCCGGAGAAACCGGTCATCTGATCACTGGTGATTTCCACTTTCGGCACGATGACCGCATCACCAGCTCCGGCGGCGGTGGCTTTGACCAAGGTAACGGGGCCACTCAGTTCTTTAGCTCGATCTTTTGTCATGTCCGTACTCGCCGTGCTGTGATCGATAAATACAGGAGAGAGGCTAGCAATTTCGTTGCCACTTACCAGCCAGGCCAGCGGTAAAACCGGGTTGAGCTTGCCGTTGGCTTCCTCCGTGGCGGTACGAGTGCGGGCATCGCCAGCCGCGGTGGCGGCGGCGGCGGCATCCCAAACTCCGGTATAATAAGGATTGGTCGCAGGATTGGTCGCGGTGGCGGTAAGGTCGGCACGGGCGGTCACACGTTGATCGGGGCCGGCGTACTTTTGCAGCTGGCCCAGCGCCACTTGCAGGCCGAAAAGGGCGTTTTGCCGGGCTTGTTGCAGTTTCTGGCTGTTGCCCGCCACTTGAGTTTCCACGCGGGTAAAGGAGGCCAGCGATACGAGGATAAGCACCAGGAACGCAGTGAGCACCACGGTGATTAACAAAGCAAAACCCCGACAGCTTTGGTTACGATTACGCATGGATATAAGTGCGATTCTAAAGATTAGTATAAAGGAGAGAAATGCACTGCATTTCTCAGGGTTTACGACTCTTCTCTGGCGGAGTATTTCCAAGTGGCTTTGCCGGCGGATGCACCCGATTATTCGTCACGATGACTGAATCCACGTCCGCGCCCCACGCGACGGGCTTGGCCGCCCATAAGGGATCCATGACAACCGTGTTGTTTTCCACGGTCGCATGCGAAACGGAGTCCAAATCTATCGGGGCGGAGGGCAAGCCCCGGCCTCGTTCCCCGACAAGCTGGGGATCGACGGTGCGAATAACGAGGTTGTTGCGAATAATCACATTACTCGCGTTTCGCGCATAGATACCGGCGCAGGATGGATTATAAATCGTATTATTTTCGATGACGATGTTGTGAATAAAACGATTCTTCGTCGGCTTAACCGTGCCCCCGACGATGCAGATCGATCCGGGGCTGCCGCGCGGGGTGGGAAGATTAACCGGGTTATCCCGAATCACGTTGTTTCGAATGACAAAATCCCCCGGGATCGGACCTTCCAGCCAATACATACTGAAGCCCACCTGGATGGCTGCACCGGCGCTGCGTTCGAGAAGATTGTTTTCCACCAGGCCTTTCTTCGCCCCCTGGAGCAGGAGAATCTGGGCATTGGCGTCGTGGAAGTAGCAGTTGCGCACGATCACTTCATTGGCCCTGGCGGTGGAGCAATCAATCACCGTATAGGGCGGCACCTGCACATCGCGGTCCAAAAGAATACGGCTGAGTTTCAACCTATCGAACTTATGCATGCGCTGCTTCCTTACAAAAGACAGCAGCTCTTCCTCCGCGCGGCTATCCACTTCTTCGGATTGTTGCACCACCCTGGCCCCCCCAAGCGGATCGAAACTATCAAAACCATAAAAAAGGAGCTCGCTCCCTTGGTCGATGCCTTGGGTGACAATCAGTTCACGCGGCGATACCTGGCGCGCGACGAGATAAAATTTGCCCAATAAATTGATGCCATCGTCCCAGCCCACGCCAAACTCGCAGCCATCATAGATCAGGGTGCCGTTTCGGAACGTATGCTGGATCGGCTGGCCGGCAATGAGCCGGTTGGTGCCGGCCGGGGTGACGCAGCGAATGTTGAGCTGCTTGCTATACCCGCGGGTGCCGCGTTCGTAAAGATGGGCCACGCCGGTATGGATGGTGAAATCAGCCACGGTCATGTTTTCGCAATTATTATAAGAAGCCAGACTACCTTTGCCGACTTCCAAGGCGACGACTTGCCCGGGAGTGAGCGGCACCAGGGAGGGCCTTTTTAGCGAAACGCGCAGGGTGCGGTCTTTAAGCAGGGCGATGCTTTGAAAGCTTTGTTGCGCCCAGGTCAGCAAACGGCCGCCGGCATCGAAGACGTGGTAACGGGATGGGCCCTGTTTCTGGGCGGAGAGTGCGTAGCCGGGGGGCATGTCCAGATCAAAACTTAAGCCTGCGGGATCGACGGCAAGCACGCGGCCCTGGCTGAAAGGCAGGTGGGCGGTATCCCAAACCGCCGGACCGCGCAGGGTGATGTCTTTGCACGCGTTAAAACTGATTAGGTCGATGCCTTTACCCGTATCCTCGGTGATAAACGTCACGTCCTTGCAGTCGATCACGAGGTTTTCCACCTTATCGAGTCGAAGCCCTCCGCCGGCCAGCCGGTAAACGCCGGGAGCGACGGTATACGTGGTTTGTTTGGCGGCGATGGCGGACAGCAGCCCCTGCCTAAAGTCCGTGCCGCGCTGACGCTGTTCCGCGATTTCGGCGTCGGTGTAGGCCGTGGCATAGGTCGGAGCGTCAGCAGAATAAGGCGGAGTGCCTGCGGGCCGGGCAAAGCGGGCGCGCAGCTCGGGCTCGCAATCGGCGCCCGCTGGAGGCGGGCCGGCCTCTCTCGCCACCGGCGAGGCGGCAGACTGAGCGGCACGGCCGGTAAGCGCAGGCGCGCACAAGGCAAAGCATAGTAAAGGAATAAGCGCGCGCAGAGATGTTTGGGGCAAACGGATTTTCATGGGGTGGCATGCGAGTCAAGGGCACGGACTAAAAATGGGGAAGCTACTTGCCCTTGTTTTTTCCTGCATCGCTTGCAGGAAAATACAAGTTAATAATATCCTGGATGGCCGCTTGCGCGGCAAGACCGTGGGAGTTGTTATATTTCGGAAGCCAGACATGATACCAGCCCTCGCCATAATCCGGACTTTCACCGATGGTGATTTCATTCGGATATAAAATACGCGCATGAGCCGTAAACTGGGCCTTATTCATCGGGATAATTGATTTATAGTGCAGAAGGCGGTCACGTATCCTGCCGGAAGGCGACAAGCCCGCAGCCGTTAATCTTTCCTTGAGGAGATTATTATCATCGGGATGAACTCCCCAGAAATGAATCAAGGGACGCAAATCAACCCCGGCGGCCTTGGACATTCTGAATATTCTGTTATCCTTGCGCGTGAGCCCGTCTTCCGGAGTGCCATGCGGATCATCATCCGGAGCGCCGTCAGGATAATCAAGATTCTCCTGCTTGTAAAAGTCGCCTAACTTGCTCCAACCAAACAAACCGGCTATTTCGATGTATTTGGCATATCCGCGATGTTGATATCGAACTTCGTCAAGGGTTGTATTCGATATATCCATGGGTTTTCCGGCTCTAAAATTGGGCGTAACCATCCAGGCGATGGCAGCTTGATCTCTGCTCATCTGGGGAAAATCGAAAGATTTACCAAATGCCAAATCAAGATCCATCCCGTATTTCACATTCCAGATATAAGCAGCCGGGACATTCACCGCTGCTTCACCTTCCCCGTTAAATCCGCTAAACAACTGTGCGTGCCCGAGTTCATGGAATTCGGTGGCCGAAAAATCCGCACCGCTTTTTAAAAACCAGTGGGGCTCTTTTCCATTTGTTTTGGCCCCGGGTTCATAAGTGTTATTCACCTGCGGATAGCCGATCCCGTACGCGCCAAACATAATGTCCGTGTCTATTTGAACATACAAAATATAATTGTTTCTAACCAGAGGCTTGCCGATTAATTCCGAAACACCATCCATACGTTTATCCCAGTCCTGCATGAGCGCCACCGGGTCCTCATAATTATAAATCCAGTTCGATGGAACCTGCATCATGAATTTATCGGTCACAAAATCGGCCCAGGGGGCGGGATTTTTGCGCTGAACATCCTTCCATTCCCGTAAAGTGGTTTTTTGAAAACTGGTTGCCGAGAAAAAGGGGGCGGGCACCACGTTTTCAAGTTTTATATCGATTATGCCGAGATCAGCCAGGTAGGGGGCGACAATGTATATTCCGCCCCCGAATGGATTGGCAATACGGGTGCCGGCACTGGTTATCGGAAAGGAATTGGTCACCCGGAAAAAACGCCTTACCGGCGTTGAACCGGTTTTATCCACGGTGTGCGCGCCGACAAGAATCGTAAAACCCTTGTTGACCATGGACTCGGGAACAGAGACAATACCTATGTTTCCGGGTGCCAGGTAATATCCGGTGGGTCTTCTGGCCGGTGATCGTGAAAAAGCGGTGCGCAAGCCTATATCTTTCGGAACCGATGCGTTGATTTTTGCGATGTACGTTTTGCCTGCGTAGGTGGGTTTGGCCACGGCGCCGGGGAAATGCCGGGAAGTCAGAAATTTCCTTCCGTTCAGCTGGCGCTGAAATTTATTAACATTTTCCGGCGTAAACGCGTAATCATGGAGACCTTGTTGCACCATGAAAACCGCCCGTACCGCCTCAAACCCGTCTGTGGCTCCCGGTGCGTTGGGAAACCCGCCCTTCGTGGCAGAGTTTATAAAGATCGGCCCTTTGGCTGCCTCATAATAGTCAACCAGGGCAAAGGCCGCGGTCAGCACGGTGTCATTGTCGGCAATCAAAAACAGATTACTTTTAATGATCTCCGTCTGTTCATTAATCTGGATCGCCGTTAGCCTGCTCGCACCGCTTAAATGCGCTCTAATCTTTTCCATGGCAGCGGATAGCGCTGCGCTTGATTCACTGCCATCGGCCAGTTTGTAGTAACCTGATTTATGTGTGCCATAAACCGGGTCTGAACCAAAATTAGTGGTGTCGAACGTGACGGCACCGCTCTGATTAAATTTATAGATATAGTAGCCATTTGCTCCATAGGCCACATGGCTTTTCGCGGGGAGCGTGAACGTTTCGCCTTCATCCGCACACCGTGTGTACCCTGCGGGGTCTTGAGCCCGGGCAGTTTGGTTTAAAAGAAGTGCAGTCAGGAAAATACCGCTGAGGAGAACGTATCTAAGCCAAGGGTTAATGAATGAATTTATCCGTTCATGGTCATTTTCCGTTTCTGCATAAGTGTTTACGTTTTTTTGATTAAAAAAGGAAAACAAGAAGCAATTTGCATAAAATCCGGATTGGTCCGGCGTGGGTATTCCTGCGTTCCTGCCATTCGGCACGATTTTTATATATTTCATAAAATTGTGCAATTCCTGGTTAAAGTCCGATTAGTTGAGACTATTGGTATCAAGTGCGCCCGGCGGCGCGCAGGCCATGCATGACGCCGCGCAGTTCGGCCAGGCCGCGCATGCGCCCGATGGCGGAATAGCCCGGGGTGAGCGGCTTATAATCAGTGAGGTCCTGCATCATGGTGTGCCCGTGGTCGGGGCGCAGCGGCAGACGCCAGTCGGCGCGGCCGGCGGCCTGGCGGCGGTCTTGTTCATTTAACAATTCACGCAGCAGGGCCGGCATATCCACGTCGCCGTCGAGGTGGTCGGCTTCGTAAAAGGCCCCCGAGGCTTCGCGGCGGGTGGCGCGCAGGTGCACGGCGTGGATGCGCGGGGCGAAGCGGCGGACCATCGCGAGCAGGTCGTTGTCGGGACGGGCGCCAAAGGAGCCGGAGCAAAAGCACAGGCCATTGGCGGGGGCGTCGGCCAGGGCGAAGAGCGTGGCCACGTCCCCGGCGGTGGAGACGATCCGCGGCAGCCCGAGCACCGGGAAGGGCGGGTCGTCGGGATGCACCGCGAGGCGCACGCCAAGCTCGGTCGCCACCGGCACGACGGCGTTGAGAAAACGGGCGAGGTTGGCGCGCAATTCGGCCGGGCCGATGCGGGCATAACGGGCGAGGCGGGCGCGGATGTCGTCGAGACTCAATCCGAGTTTGCAGCCGGGAAACACGTCGGTGATGTCGCGGATAAAGGCGGCGCGGGCGGCGTCGTCCAGGCCGCCCCACCACTGGCCGGCGGCGGCGATCTGCTCGGGAGTGAAGTCGGCCTCGGCGCCGGGGCGCCGGAGGGCGTGGAGCTCGAAGGCGGCGAATTTCACCGGGTCGTAGCGCAGGCATTCGGTGCCGTCGGGCAGGACGTGGCGCATGTCGGTGCGTACCCAGTCGAGCACGGGCATGAAGTTGTAAATCACCGTGGTCACGCCTTCGGCCGCGAGATTGCGCAGGGTGGTGGCGTAGTTGGCCAGCAGGCCGGCCAGATCGCCGGAGCCGGTTTTGATGTCTTCATGCACCGGCACCGACTCGACGGCGGTCCAGCGCAGGCCGGCGGCGGCGAGCTGGTCGAGGCGGGCGCGAATGGCCGCGCGGGGCCAGACTTCGCCGTAGGGAATATCGTGGAGCGAGGTGAACACGGCGGTGGCCCCGGCGTGGCGCACGAAAGCGAGCGGCACCGGATCGGCCGGACCAAACCAGCGGAAGCATTCTTCGAGCAGCGGAAGCGGGCGGGTTTTCATGGGCGGGGTCGGAATCGGGAACCGGTTACACCCCGGAGAAGGCGCCGAAGCCGCCGTCCACCACCACGGTCGTGCCGGTGACGAAGCGGGAGGCGTCGGCCAGCAGGAAGTGGATGGCGCCGTGCAGTTCGTCGGCTTCGCCAAAGCGGCCGTAGGGGGTCTGGCGGATGATGGTTTCGCCCCGAGGGGTGAGCGAGCCGTCGGGGTTGGTGAGCAGGCGGCGGTTTTGCTCGCCGAGGAAGAAGCCGGGCACCAAGGCGTTGACGCGCACCCCGCCGGAGGTGCGACGTCCCAAGTCCACCGCCAGCCAGCGGGTGAAATTTTCCACCGCAGCCTTGGCCGCCGAGTAGCCCACCACCCGGGTGATGGCGCGGGTGGCGGAGGCCGACGAGTAGTTGATCACGCTGGCCGAACCGGCGGCAATGAGCGCCGGGGTGAACACAAGCGTGGGCAGCACGGTGCCCCCGAGGTTCAGGTCCATCACTTCGCGGAAGGCGTTATAATCCAGGTCGGTGAAGGACTTGTCGGGCGGAATGGTGGCGCCGGGCTGGTTGCCACCGGCCCCGTTGATAAGGGCGTCCACCCTGCCCCACTGGGCCAGAACGGTGTCGCGGGCGCGCTCCAGCGATGGGCGGTCGTTGACATCGGCCAGGAGGCCGAGGACCTCCGCGCCGGGGGCGAGGGCGCGGGCCTTGGCCAGCGCGGCGTCGAGTTTGGCTTGGGTGCGGCCGACGTAGGCCACGCGCGCGCCTTGGGCGGCGAGATAATCGGCGGCGGAGCCAGCCAGGGCGCCGGTGGCACCGGTGACGACGATCACCTTGCCGGTGAGCTGAAATAAGGACGGTTTTGACATAAAAAAAGAGGAGGCCCGGCTGGCCGGGCTTAGCGGGAGGTGGCGGCGAGGGACGCGCAAGTGAACAGCACCCCGTATCCCCGGGTCACGTTCCCCGACGCGATGAACGAATCGAGGACCCCGCCGCAGATCACCCGGAGATGGTTGGACCGGGACAGTTCGCTGACTTCCGGCGGGCGGGGCACAGGAGGACGGGCGGTTGTGAGGTTTGAGGCCATGTGCTTTACGGAGCGCAGATGTATGGAATAGCGAGGCCGCCGACGGGGAATCAGGGCGGGGGCACGGTGTTGGGTTTCTCCGCCACCACGAATACGACGTAGTTGTTTAGCCCGGCGGGAGCCTGCTCGGTCCAGCTGTTGGTGCCGAGGTAGGTCAGCTCGCCGCCGTTCATGTCGTAGCTGCGGTAGATCGTGTGCGGGCGGCCGTTGATGAGGATTTGGTCTTTGGTTTTCCTGATCGGGGTCGGGCTGCTGACGACGGGGAATTGTACGTTGCCGTCGTCGTAGGCCACGTACACCCGGCCGAACGCGCCGATTTTAAACACCACGCCTTCGCCCGCCGAGGTGCCGGCGTCGTCGTTGGCGACTTGCAGGTAATCCGCGCCCACGAGGTAGGGAGGCAGGCCGGCAAAAGTCCAGGGGCGGTCTTTGTAGATCGTCGCGCCGTCCTTGGCTCCGCCGCTGATGATGGTCGCGCCTTGCGGGAAGGCGGTGCTCAGGCCGTTGACCAATTTGCCATCCGCCGAGCGCGCAGTGGATGCGTCGGGTGCGTCCCAGCCGGCCGGAGGCGCGGGCGGGGGCGGCAGGTCGGGGCCGTAGCGCGCCGGACCCGTCTTGAAGAGCGGGGCGCCGATGGCGGGCATCTCGGTCGTCGCCCCGTGGGCGATGGCGACCGGGCGGGCGTCGAGGGTGAGGGTGGCGGGCGGCAGACCGGGCGCGGTCGCGGTGAGGGTCACGCGGCCGGCGGTCTCGGTGGAACGCAGGAAAACGCGGTGCACGCCGTTGAACACGGGCAGTTCGGTCTGGTTCGCGTATTTGGCGACGTTTTCCTCCCAGATGCCGCCGCGCCAGACCACCGGGCCGGTGTAGGTGTAGTTGACCAAGTTCTGGGCCAGGGGGCAGCGACGGCCCTGGGCGTCCACCGTCTCGGTTTGAACCAGCACCACATCCGAGCCATCGGCGCGCCAGCCGGTGGGGCCTTGGATGACGCTCAGGCGCAGGGCGGCGGGCTCGCCGGCGGTTTCGTGGGACCAGCGGGCGAGTTCGCGACCGGCCGCATCGTAGCCGATGGCCTCGATCTTGCCGGGGGCCCATTCGACCTCGGGGAAGGTGAAGAGGAACAGGTTGCTGCGCACGGGAGCGGCGGGCACCGGCTGGCCATTGAGCAGGAGGGCGACCTTATCCACGCCGGGGCTCACGAAGACATACATCGGCTTGCGGGTGCCGGCGGGGTAATTCCAGTGGCCGGGCAGGAAGACGGCGGGTTTGCCCTCGGTCCAGAGTTCGGGGGTGTTGCTCCAC
>JAPLTN010000007.1 GCA_026398135.1 Verrucomicrobiota bacterium | reverse complement strand
TTCTACTATGGAGGCCCTGTGGGATTCTATCACACACACCGGCACCGAAGTAAAATCTCCCACCTGGCATAAATCCATTCTGGAAAAACGACAAAGGAAAATCGCCTCGGGAAAAGCAACCTACCTTACATTGAGCCAGCTTAAGGAAAAACTGGCCAAGTGAACACTCGCGAGGTTCATGTTCTCGAAGAAGCGAGCGAAGACTTGGTTGCAGCTAAAGCGTTTTATACTACCCAAGAGACCTGGCTTGGTGATTATTTTATCGAATGCATGCTCGCGGAATTAGGTTCCCTACGCATTTATGGCGGTATACATGGACGCTCGTTAGGTTATCACCGCTTGATCTGCAAACGCTTCCCCTACGCGATATATTATGAACTTTTCGAGGATAGGGTACATGTAAACGCCATCTTGGATATGCGTCGACGCCCATCCTGGATACGAAAGAGCCTGTCAACACGAAGGGCCAAAGAGGGCAAATCCTAGTGCAGAATCCATACTAGCTTACCAGCTCCGTCCCTCCTCGGTCAACTTACCAGCTTATCCGCTTACTAGCTCTACCAGCTTACCAACTCCGGATCCCCTTTCAGACCTTCAGCCATTTTTAACCACGGATCACACCGATACGCACGGATACCGATCATTAAAACCAAGTTAACCACGGAGAGCACAGAGTTGAGATCAAAATCATTCGACATTAGTCATTAGACATTCGTCATTACCAGCTCTACCAGCGTACCAGCTCCGTCGCTCCCTCCTCCTCGCTCCCTGCTCCTCGCTCAGCCTACCAGCTCTACTAGCCATACTAGCTTTACTAGCTTATCCGCCCACCATGCCCGCCAAGCGCTCTTATCCACGCACGCAGAACACCTTGCTCACCGCCCTCTTCGGCGGGGATCTGTTTTTTTGCTACTGCGGCCTGACCCTCGGCTATCTGCTGCGGTTTAATAGTGCTGCGCCGGCAGTATAATAAAAACCACTATTGTAGACTCATCTTCGTGAATACCCGAAATAAACCACGTATCCTTATATTCAAGCAAACATAATGTCCCAATTTGAAACCCGAAAAATACTAGGGATACAGTTTTTTACCGGCACCCTCGAATCCGCTGTGGAACATTCGCTTAAAGGGGGGCTGGTAGTAGCTCCATCCGGTCCTGGATTAGCGGCCGACTTACTTAAATCAGTCGCTTATCGCCGCGCACTCACCACTGCGGATCTCGTTATTACTGACTCAGGTTGGATGATACTTCTTTGGCGATATTTTACAGGAGAATATATTCCGCGGCATTCGGGGCTTAAACTCATGCGCGCGCTGCTAGACCGGCCTGAACTTAAAAGGTATGGGACTGTATTTTGGGTAATGCCCTCAATCGCCGAGAAGGAAAAGAATTTACACTATTTAAGATCCATCGGATTTCCCATTACGAACGAGGATGCTTATCTTGCCCCACATTATTCACCCATGGGAGAATTACGTGACGATACCCTCATTAAAATCCTACAAGATCGAAAACCATCCGTAATTATGTTGGCCATCGGGGGCGGAGTGCAGGAACGCCTAGGGCTCACCTTGCGTGAATCGCTTACCTATCAACCTGCCATCTTTTGCTTGGGTGCCGCAATTGCGTTTTTAAGTGGTGGCCAAACAAATATTCCACCGTGGGCGGACAAATTCTATCTTGGTTGGCTTTTTAGATTAATATCCGACCCCAAAAAATACTGGATTCGCTATTGGGATGCCTTTGGTCTTTTTACTTTGATAAACAGGTATCGCGATCAAATACCACCGCTCCATGATTCAAAGTAAATACAGCACCCATGATTAAAAGGCGCCCCACTATACTCGTATTGACAGGACTACTATTACTAAGTGCCATAACCATTATTTATTATGGTGAAACACAAGTGCCCGCAGCGAAGTTCACCGCTCATTTAGAGGATTTGATTCCCACCGCGCCTGCGGGGTGGCAACGGATCAAAAGATCGATAGCCGATACACCGGAAATACAACAAGCTGTAGGCGAATTACTCAATTACGACGATGCTGTTTTCTATGACTTTATTTCCCCAAAAAATAAAAGACTAAGCGTTTATATAGCATATTGGACACCTGGCAGAATGTCAAATCGCCTGGTGGCAAGCCATACACCGGATGTATGCTGGGTAGGTAATGGCTGGAAACAAGAAGAGGCCAGAACCATAACCCCTAAACTCAATGCCGCTACCATTCAAGTCCCCTCGGCACAAGAAAGAGTCTTCTCGATAAATGGCACAAAAGAATGTGTGTGGTTTTGGCATTTGGTTGGTAATCAAAATAAAGATTATTCAACCCAAAGCGCTCCACCTTGGTATGCTCCGTTCACAGACATGTGGGAAAAGGGTATAAATCAGCGTGAAGAACAGTTTTTTATAAGAATATCTTCAAGTTCCCCAATAAACACTTGGACTCACGAACCCACATTCGAGCAACTTTTAAAGGCGCTACCCTGGTAAATCGATCAAATAGAGATAACCGAAAATGGTTAATAAGCGGTGGTTGGCGGGAAGAAAATCTGCCACGCAGTTCGCAGGATAATTCGAATATCCATCCATAGCGACCAGCGAGCAACATAGTAAAGGTCCCAATATACCCGTCGGTGTAATTTATGGGGTTCGGTGATTTCGCCCCGGTACCCATAAATTTGGGCCAATCCGGTGATTCCCGGCTTTACAAAACTACGTCCGTGATAGGTGCGGGTGATTTTACTAAACTCCAAATCATGTTTTGGTAAATGCGGGCGTGGCCCCACCACACTCATTTCGCCTTTTAAAACATTTAAAAATTGGGGAAACTCATCCAGACTCATCTTACGCATGAGCTTTCCAAAAGGGAACACACGGGCATCCCCAGCTGAAGCCTGAATATTAATATTATGATTCGCCTCATACATAGAACGAAATTTATACATGGTAAATGGCTTGCGCCCACGGCCGCCCCGAGGGCGATTAAAACATAAGGGGCCAGGGGCTTGTATACGCTGCATAGTCCAGA
Organism: Verrucomicrobiota bacterium; assembly: GCA_026398135.1. GTDB lineage: Bacteria > Verrucomicrobiota > Verrucomicrobiia > Opitutales > Opitutaceae > IMCC26134_A. The sequence goes on along the minus strand of JAPLTN010000007.1, from coordinate 2,540 downwards.
TTATAAGGACAAGGGGGGGGAGAGCAAAAACACAAACTGGAAGCGATACGGCAATATCCAAGAGCCGCTTAAGTCCCCGATTCACAGGGTCCTCCAATGGTTCTGTCTGCAGGGATAAAAAATGTCGACCTCCTTCCTCCACTGGAGTCATTTCACGGGCGAAGCGCGCAGTGTAGTTGTTATGAATAAGAAACCTCACGCCCTCCTGCTCACAGTGCTCTACAATATGCTCGATTTCCTCATTGCGTAAGTTCCAATCTAGCAAAATGACTTGAGCAACACTATGATCTTTAAGCACATTTTCTAGTTGATTAATATCGCCAAGATAGGGGGCGATAGCAAGCTCGCCGCGCGAGGGTAGTTCATCAGATAGGAAACCTATTGGAGCAATACCCACATGACCGCGAGAACTAATCCAACTATCAAGGTCTTCTAAACTCTTGCCCTGGCCAACAAATAGGGTCGGTAACTGGGCACGTTGGGGGAAAAGCAGAGAAGCCAAGGCCGAAGGTAAACGCGCGTGTAAGTAAGCGAGTAAAACAAAGGATATAAACAGGTACGAGCCAAGGAATAGACGGCTTATAGCTTGGTCCTTTGAGGAAAAGACCACCGCAAAAATGGCTGCCGCCACATAAAAGATTTGTCGGGCGGCCAGCGATAAAGAACTTACAGACCCCAAAGAAAACAACCGATTACTGACTTCACGAATTGCTCCTGCACTGGCAATCATGGCTAAAAAAGCAGCCACGCAATAAGGTAACAGATTTATTTGATCTTGAAGACGTATGCGGGGCAAATACGGAAGTAGTAAAGCATATACTGGAAGAAATGCCGTAATTATTCCACAGGTTAATATTGCATGGAGACTAACCAAGCCACGTTGACGGTAGGTAAACATGTTAGATAAAAGCTATTTAGCGTAGCGTATTGGTGTTAAACCGCACTTCGTTGTGGGTCGTGCGCTCAAGCCAGGAGAAAAGTACAGTCGGTTTGAGTGCTACCATGCAAAATGAATTACTCTGCTTTTGAAATAAGAAGGAAAATGCCCTACCAGCCGTAACGGCGACTTTATAGATAATCGATTTAAAACCGGTGTAGTTACGCACCGGGGCATTGAACCCATAAAAGTAACGAAATGCAGGGCGTCCGGTTGGATCTGCGCAGCAAATCGTTTTTTCAAAGTCTCGTTCGGTCCACCGATAAACAAAATTGGGCACCGAGGTGTAGTTAACACCGGCGCAGAGACCGCCGTTACCGATTACAGCCGACAATTCATACTCCTCGACCCAACCCAAACGGACTCCGAGGCGCATCAACAAACTATCGCGGGATTCAAAGACAATCACACCCACCCTTGCCACCCGATACATCTCCAAAAGTGCCCCATGCGGAGAATCGCAGTGGTGTAAGCCGTCTGAAACAAAGACAAAATCAAACGAACCATCGGCAAATGGTAGGTTACGCACATCGGCGAGGCTGCCCGTGAAAGGAGCCATAACCCCACTCGTCACCACCGGATCAAGACTCGTGATGTTCACTTCCTTAAGCCCAAGTGAGCCAAACAAATCGCGCTCCGCCCCGCCCGCGCACACGGCCAGCAAGGAGCCTGACCGCGAAAGCACATCATTATCTATTAAACGCTGCACGACGGATCTACTGAAATTAATACGCATGATTGATAAGTTACGATCCGTCGTTGTTTAGAAAAACCACCCAATGCTCGGACCACGTCGCGGAATCCTGCCGGACAATTTCTGCCCGGGCTTTTATCTTTGCCCGCCAGAAATCTAAGTTAGTTCGACACTCCGTAATCGCCGCTGCTACCGCCTCCGACGAATCGCAATCAAAGTAGCAACCTGCCTCTCCGAGGATTTCCACCGCATACGGCAACCTCGGCGCTATTACTGGCAGACCAAACTCCAACGCCTCCAACAACGGCAAGCCTAGAGTCTCCCGCTCTGAAGTGAAAAGCAGCGCATCCGAACCGGCGAACCACTCATATACCTGTTCACGCGAGATAAGACCAAGCGCCCGCACGCCGTGCGAAGATCGACCATCCACAGAATCCGAAGGCACAGTGATCACCAAGCCCGTCTCTGAATCCCGGTCGTGAGCGAGCTTGCCAGCCGCCACGGCGAGTTCGGCCCGTTTATGAGCAAAGCGTGAGGTCGGATAAAACAGCTGAAAGGGGAAACCCCTATGCTTCGTCGCCGGAGCGCGAATCACTACCTTTGGGCGCATGATCCGGTTTTTTGGCACAGGCAGGCCCACCACACCGCAATACCTTATTAGCTGAGCCTGCATACCCTGGGTTTGTAGAATAAACGGCTGCGCTCGTCGAATACAGGTATGGAGCAGCCAACGCTTGAGCGCATTAGGCCGCCCCTCCTGCCAACCGGTGCCCGTGCCTACATCCATCAAAAGCGGGGAGTGTACATAGAGCCCAAAACGCTGCGTCAGACAAAGCCCGTAGTGCGATAAGTTCACCACACGATCCACCACCCGCACAGTAGACAGCAAAGCGACCGCAAATTCCAATG
>JAPLTN010000040.1 GCA_026398135.1 Verrucomicrobiota bacterium | reverse complement strand
GATGTGGTGGTGGGCGAAGTCTGGCTGGCCACCGGCCAGTCGAACATGGCGTTCAAAGTCGATGCGGTGGAAAACGCCGCCGCCGAAAAAGCGGCGGGCGACTTCCCGGCGATCCGCCAGTTTCTGGTCAATAATATCGCGGTGCTTCAGCCGGCCGAGACCGTGCAAGGCAGCTGGCAGGTATGTTCGCCCCGGACGATAGGCGGCTTCAGCGCGGTGGGTTATTTCTTCGCCCGCGACCTGTTTCATAAGCTCGGCCAGCCGATGGGCTTGATCAACTCCAGTTGGGGCGCCACTCCGGCCGAAGCCTGGACGCGACGCGGTGCCTTGGCGGCTTTGCCGGAATTCAAGCCGAGGATGGAGCAGGAAATCGCCGATCTGGAAAAAGTCCCCGCCGAGCAGGCGGCCTGGCCGGCTTTGCAGGCCGTCTAAACAAAACGGCGTGGCCGATACTGAAAACGCCGGGCTGGCCAAGGGCTGGGCCGCCCCCGAGTTAAACGACGCCGGTTGGACGGACGCCAAGGCCATGTTTGATTTCGGCACGGTGCTTGGGGTCAAGGGCGGTGGCGTTTTTTGGCTGCGCAAGACGGTGGACTCAACGTAAACAGCCGTTTGCTGGGTTTGCCGGTGAGTTTCTCCGCGTTGCGAGATGAGCAGTGGTAGATGAAGGCCGAGCGCGAATTCCCCGTGCTTTCCGCCGAGGTGCTGGCCGCCCGCCCGCCCTTGAATCGCAGCGAGGCGAGCAAAACTTCGACCACGCTTTATAACGGCATGATCCACCCGCTCATCCTTATACCATTACCCTTTTGGTTTTAGACTTATGCATCGCTAGGTGTAGCCCCGACCGGTGGTTGGGGTATCCGGGAAAACCCCGACCACCGGTCGGGCCTACATTGGGCCAAAGTCAAAATTCATCGGGACTTTGGTATAACAACGACATAGGCCCGTTTCTTAAAATTAAGGATGGAGATTCCAGCATGAAGCTTTAAGCGCCTGCCAAATCCATGAATACGATGACGATTCGCTAAAGAAACATCTTGAAAAATATCCGCATCGTGATTTCTCGAAGCCCGTCGAAACCTGTCCCCATAACCGCATAAACACAAAAAACGTGCATTGATTATTGCGCATCTAGATTCAGCCCTTATATAAATTTTATATTGCCCTTGGATCATATGCAAAACCTTGAATTCATTAATCAATCGTAATTCAAATTATATACAGTATTCTTCAGTATTCGCGCTGAGTTGCTTAATGAATCATCCGGCTGGTTGGCACATTTTCGCCCATTACCTTTTTTAAAACTCGCCCCCCACCCCTTCTCTCTCGCTCGCTGCTGGCATGTCCCGTCTCGCCTTTCAGCTCGAAAAGACCGCCCCCGGCACCCGCGCCCGCGCCGCCCGTTTTCAAACCCTCCACGGCGAGGTGCGCACCCCTGTCTTCATGCCCGTCGGCACCCAGGCCACGGTCAAAAACATGAACGCCGCCGGCCTGCGCGAAATCGGCTCCCAAGTCCTGCTGGCCAACACCTACCACCTGCTGCTTCGCCCCGGTCCCGAGGTGTTTAAAAAATTCGGCGGCATCCACCGCTTCATGGGCTGGGATCGTCCCGTGCTCACCGATTCCGGAGGCTTCCAGATTTTTTCCCTGCCCCACTCCCGCGTCATGACCGAGGAAGGCGCCGAGTTCCGCAGCTACGTGGACGGCGAACTCCACCACCTCTCGCCCGAGTCCAGCATCGCCATGCAACGCGCCATCGGGAGCGACATCATGATGGTGCTCGACCAGTGCATCCCCTCCACCGCCGACCACGCCACCACCGAGGCCGCCATGCACCTCACCCACCGCTGGGCCGAGCGCTCCCTGCGCGCCCGCGAAGACTCGCCCCAGGCCCTTTTCGGCATCGTGCAAGGCGCCTGCCACCGCGACCTCCGCCTGCGCAGCGCCGACTACCTGCGCCGCCTCCCCTTCGATGGCCTCGCCATCGGCGGCCTCGCCGTCGGCGAAACCCATGCCGAGCGCTACGAGTTCACCGGCATCGTCACCGCCGAGCTGCCCGAGCACCTTCCCCGCTACCTCATGGGCGTCGGCACCCCGATCGACATCCTCGAAGCCGTGCACCGCGGGGTGGACATGTTCGATTGCATCATCCCCTCCCAACTCGCCCAACGCGGCACCGCCTTCACCTCGCATGGCAAAATCCACTGCCGCCGCGCCGTGTATAAATTCTCCGAAGAACCGCTCGACGCCCGCTGCGCCTGCTCCACCTGCCGCACCCACCCGCGCGCCTACATCCACCACCTGATCAAGAGCGACGAAACCCTCGGCTGGCAGCTTCTCGCCCACCACAACATCGCCTTCTACCACCAATTGATGGCCGAGATGCGCGCCGCCATTTTCGACGGCACCTTCACCGCCTACTACGAACGCCAGCGCCTCGCCCTCGTGCGCGACGACGAGGCCAACCCGCCCGTCCACCCCGCCCCCGCCCGCCCCCGCCGCATCCCCACCCTCGGCGATTACGATATCCACCTCTCCCCGTGCGGCACCTTCTCCAGCATCCGCCAGCTCAGCTCGGGTGAGGTCATGCACTCCGTCTCCGCCCCCGAGGAAGAAGCCAAACGCCTCTACATAACCCAGTCCCGCCTCGCCCAGCGCCTGCTCCGCCGCCACCCTGACGACCTCGAGCCGCTCGTTATCTGGGATGTCGGTCTCGGCGCCGCTTCCAACGCCATGGCCGCCTTGCGTTGCGCCGAGGAACAACTCGCCACCCACGGACCCGCCGCCCTCCGCCCGCTCCACATCGTGAGCTTCGAGTGTGACCTCGACCCGCTCAAACTCGCCGCCCGCCACGCCCAGTTTTTCCCCCATCTCCGGCACCCCGCCCCCCACGCGTTACTGAGCGACGGCCACTGGACCGACCCCGCCGCGCAAATCCACTGGACCCTCCACCACGGCGATTTTCTCGCCTTGCTCGACGCCGCCCCCGCGCCCGACCTCGTTTTCTACGACCCCTTCTCCGCCAAAACCGACACCGGCCTCTGGTCCGCTGAAGTCTTCGCCCGCATCCACCGCCACTGCGCCGACCGCACCGCCGAGCTCTACACCTATTCCGCCGCCACCGCCGTGCGCGTCGCCCTGCTGCGCGCCGGGTTTCACGTCGCCGAAGGAGTCGGTACGGGCCCCAAAGCCAGCACCACCGTAGCCTTTACCCACCCTGCCCCGCCCGACCACCCCGCCCGCCTGCTCGGCCCCGACTGGCTCGGACGCTGGAGCCGCAGCCACGCCAAATACCCGCCCGATCTCGCCGACACCGACCGCCCCGCCTTCGAGCTCCAGATCACCCGCCACCCCCAGTTCATCGCCCTCGGCGCTGACTCACCCGCAGGCCCGCATATTTCGTAAATCCGCGTATGTCCAACGCCTCCGCCGAGCTTTACCAAGCCGTGATCGACGACCACCGTCGCCGTCCTCGCAATCGCGGCCCCCTGCCTGCCGCCCACCGCGTGGCCCGCCGCGAAAACCCCGCCTGCGGAGATCTCTGCACGATTTATCTCCAGCTCGACCCCGACCCCGCCAATCCCACCGACCCCATCGCCGACCCTTCCCGCATCATCGCCGCCCATTTCACCGGCTCTGGCTGCGCACTCTCCCAAGCCTCCGCCTCTCTCGCCACCACCGCCCTGACCGGCCGCACCGCCGCCGAAGCCCGGCAACTTGCCGCGTCTGTTGAAATCCTGCTGCGCACCGGCCTCCCCTCTCCAGGCTCCGTGCTCCCCGCTGTTTCAGACCTCGCCGCCCTCGCCGCCGCCCACCGCTATCCCGCCCGCCACGCCTGCACCCTGCTCGCCTGGCAGGCAACCCTCGCCGCCCTCGCGCCCAGCGCTTAACCTCTCCGTACTTCCCAACTCCCCGCTCCTCGCTCCCAGCTCCCGCCTTTTCCCCTTTTATGAAAACCTTTGACCTCATCGTCCTCGGCGGCGGCTCCGCCGGTTTCAACGCCGCCCGCGTCGCCGCCGACCTCGGCAAATCCGTCGCCATTGTAGATGGCGCTCCGCAGCTCGGCGGCCTCTGCATCCTAAAAGGCTGCATGCCCTCCAAGACCCTCCTGCACGCCACCGACCTCCTGCACCACGCCCAAAACTCCCGCCGCTTCGGCCTGCGCATCCCCGCCGCGCGCATGGATATGAAGGCCCTGCACGCCTGGAAAAAACACGTCATCGGTGACTTCGCCGCCTACCGCGACCAGGCCGTATCCAACCCCAAACGCTTCACCCTCTTCCGCAGCCACGCGCGTTTCCTTGATCCGCACACCATCGCCCTCGCCGACGGACGCACCCTCAGCGGCCGCCACTTCCTCATCGCCACCGGGTCGCGCGTCAGCGTCCCCTCCGCCGTCCCCGGCCTCGCCACCACCCCCCACTGGACCAGCGACGACGTGCTCGACCTCGATTTCATCCCCAAGTCCGTGATCGTGCTCGGCGGCGGCATCGTCGCCTGCGAACTCGCCCAGTTTCTCGCCCGCCTCGGCACCAAGGTCACCCTCATCCAGCGCTCCAAAAACATCCTCCGCGACCACTCCCCCGCCGCCACCGAAGTCGTGCAACAAGCCTTCCGCGACGAAGGCATCGATCTTCATACCGACACCCGGATCACCTCCATCACCCCCACCCCCAAGGGCGTTACGGTCAAATTCCTCTCCGCCGGCCGCCCCGCCGTGCGCCGCGCCGCCCACCTCTTCAACGCCCTCGGCCGTGAACCCAACACCGCCAGCCTCGACCTCCCCGCCGCCGGCGTGCGCCTCACCCCGACCGGCCGGGTCAAAACCAACCGCTGGCAGCAAACCACCGCCCCCCACATCTACGCCGGCGGCGATGTCTGCGGCCCGCATGACATCGTCCACCTCGCCGTCGCCCAAGGCGAACTCGCCGCCCGCCACGCCTTCGGGGTCCCCCCCAAGACCCTCCGCCCCGTCGCCTCCATTCCTCTGCTCAACGTCGTCTTCACCGATCCGCCCCTCGCCACCATCGGCCAGCTCGAATCCGAACTCGTTGCCAAAAAAATCCCCCACCTCGTCGCCAGCTACCCCTTCGACGACCACGGCAAATCCATCCTCATGGGCCAGACCCGCGGCTATGTAAAAGTCATCGCCGAACCCAAACGCGGCCGCATCCTGGGGGCGGAAATCGTCGGCCCTCAAGCCGGCGAACTCATCCACATTTTCACCGGTCCGCTCCAGCTGCGTGCCACCGTCCGCGACCTCCTGCGCGCCCCCTGGTATCACCCCACCCTGGCCGAAATCCTCACCTACCCCTTGGAAGAAATCGCCGAAAAACTCTCCTAAGTCACTAATCAACAAAAGCCCGTGAAAACTGTGCTTATCCCCGTGAGCCCATCCGATCACTTTCAGAACAACTCCCCCTGCCCGTTCGGCCCCACCAGCGGCACCGAGGGCATACACGCTCCGGCCTCTCCGCCACCCGCCGCTGCGCCAATGAAGGCTCCGTAGCGCTCCAGCCAGTCGTCCAGTTTTTCCAAATACGTCTTCGCATCGTAGGCGGTCTCCGGCCGCGCCGCATCCCATTCCGCGATCGGCCGCGCCCGTTGCCAGTCGCTGGTCTGCCCCTTGGTTTTCGGCACCAAATAATAAGTAACCCGTTCCCCCATGCGCGGCCGGGGCGACATCCGCAAGGCCGCCTCCGCCGAGGCCCGCCGGGGTTTTCCACCCTCCGCAATCATGCGTTCGTAGGCGTCGGGGTTCATGCTCAGCACCTCCGACTTCGCCAGTTCTCGCACCGGTGCTTCCCGCGCCGCGATGTCCCGTCGCAGCCCGGCCAGCCGCGCCCGGGGCGATTCCGCCTCCAAGCCCAGCAAATGCCGGATCAGATGCCGCGTCAGCCCCTTCAAAAACGGCTCGATCCCGCGCGAACGCAGCGCGCTGCCCTTCAGGATCACCCGGTCGCCTTCGCGCAGCGCATAGTTCTTGGCCTTGTAGCACCACATCGCGGAGTAGCTGCCGTCGTATTCCAACTCGATGCCCGCCGGAAGCAGCGCCGCCACCTTGGCCAGCAAGGCTTCCGGACGCTCGAAATACGCCTCCGATGACAGATAAATGCCGTCCGTATCCGCCTCCAAAATCAAAGCCCCCTCCGCCGCGAAGCCGTCGATTAGGCTCTGCAACAATTCGCGCCCGCGCCGTGTCACCTCCGCCGCCAGTTCGCCATCGCCGAAGCGCGCGCCGGAAAACCCGAGATACCCGTAAAACGAGTTGATCAGGATCTTGAAACTCGCCTGCCGCGCCTGCGCCTCCGCCCGCTCCTCCGCCATCGGGCCGGTCTTGGCGATTTGTTTATACGTTAGCCGATACTCCCGAAGCCGCCGAAGCAGCGGGATAAACACCCCCAGCGCGTCGTTCTTCGGATTCCGGTCCATCAGCAGCAGCAAGCTCGGGTAAAGCGAGGCCACGTCGAAGTGCAGCACGTGTTTAAAGACGCCTTCCTGAAAGCTCCGGGTGTAGCCGCCCTCAAACGCCGCCACTTCCGGCGGCACCGGGCACGCCTGCCGCGCATGGTAATACTCCTCTTGAAAGAGCAGGTCTATCTTGCCCGAAGACCCGCGCAGCGCCGCCTCTTGCAGCAGAATCGGGAAGGTTTTCACCTGCTCGAAATAGGTCGGGAGCAATACGTCCGCCACGCCCTGGGTCTCGCGTAAATCATCGCCCAGATAGGCGATAAACATGTCACGGTTCTCCCGATACGCCGCCGCGATCTTGTCGCCCGCCAGATAGGTGCGTTCGTCGTCGTCGGTCGTCACCCCGAAATACACCGCCACCTCCTTCAGCCCGTAGCCTTGAAGCTCTCGCGCCGTGATGTCGTGCAGTTGGACCAGTAAATAGGTGTCGATCACCGTCCGCCCCGGCAGATCGCAGCGGGGGAAATCCACCCAGCGCTCCGCCACCTTCAGCCGGCTGGTGCGAAACTTCGCCTTTTGCCCGAAGCGCCCCCACGCCAGCGGCACTTTGTGGCGTTTGGCCCGCTGCCGCAGGTAATCGAGGTCAAACTTGAAGATGTTGTGCCCTTCGATCGTGTCCGGGTCCAACTCCGCCAGTGCGGCGTTAAACTCGCCCAACAAGGCCTTCTCCGCCGCGTCCGTTTCCTCGGCCAGGACCAGAAAGCGATTCGTCCCGCCGCAACGCAGGCCGATGGCCAGCACGCGGTCGCCGGGTTTCTCTGCGTCGCTAAACGCGCCGTCCTCCGACGCCGTCTCGATGTCGAGCTGACACCGTCGCAGCCGCGCAAACGGCAACCCGTCGTAAAGCCGCGCGCGGGTTTGCAACAACCACTGGCTCTCCAAGGGCCGGATGACGTCGATGCCCCTCGCTCCCGCCGCCTTGGCCGCCGCGTGCCAGGCCTCAAACTGGGCCAGTGTTTCGGCGTGCACCAGTTCGGTAAAAAACCCTTCGCCGCGCAGAGGCTCGATCGTCACGCCCTCGCCCGGCGCAAAGGCGCCCGCCGCCTGCCAGGCAAAAGGCCGCAGAGTCTCGATGCGCGTTTCCCGCGCCACGCCCTCGCCCGCCTCGCGCGCGGTGAACACCCGGCCCTCGTCGTCCACCCAGAGCCCGCAAAGCGCGCCGGACATGGCCGGGCTATTCCAATTCGCGGTCAAGATTGGCAGAATTTCGAAATGGGCCGGAGACGGCCAACGCTACACAAACTACCTGATGTGAGTAATCTATGCATCGTATATGTAGGGTTGGCCGTCCCCGGCCAATTCAGCTCAATTTGAAAGCGTCCCAGAATTAGAACGCCAGCTTGGTGTAAACCGAGACCAGCGCGACAAACACCAGCGCCAGAATCACCGCAATGAACACCGAGGCCTTGTCGCGTTTGCGGAAGCCGATGCCGGCGAGAGCGGAAAGGCCGAGCCAGCAGACCAGTTTCACGATCACCCAGGGCGCGAACTGGTTTTGATAGACTTTGGCCAGCAGACCGAAGCCGCTGATCAACATCAGGAGCGAGGCGATGCCCGTGACGATCATCACCTTTTTTCGCGCCTCGGCCGGAGCGGCGAAAGCGTGGAAGGTGTAGCCCGTGAGCACGAGCAGAGAGAAGACGTGGATGATCGAATAGATGGCTGGATTCATGTGGGAAATTAGTGACACCCCGCCTGTGCCGTATGCCCAAAGGCCTCTAACCTTTTTAAGTTAAGGTGGGAACCGCCGTGCGATGGTTAGCTGTCCGATTTACGGCCTAGCTGAGTTCGCCCGGGGAAATGGCTCCCGGATTGTTTCAAAGGCAAAGAGCGTGTGAAGGGCACCTCGAACACTGCAGGGTGTCGCCGCGAACCGTAGGTCCCGCCCCGCCTCCGTCAACCGCCTTCCCCGATCAAATTCACGTGTCGGCCGATTTCACGCTTCCGGCCGTGCCCGCCCCCGCCCTTGCTCAGCCCATGCGCCTCCTGGTTTCCAACGACGACGGCATCCGTTCTCCCCTGCTTCACGCCCTCGTGGCCGCGCTCCGCACCGCAGGACACGAGCTCTTCGTCGTCGCCCCGCTCCAGGAGCAGAGCTGGACCGGCGCCAGCAAATGCCGCCACCGCCCCGTCGCCTCGGCGGCCTGCGACCACGGCCTCGGCGTGCCCACCTGGACGGTGGACGGCACCCCGGCCGACTGCGTCAACATCGCCCTCGCCCACCTTCTGACCGGCGGCCCCGCCGCGTTCGACGGCGTCGTCACCGGCATCAACCTCGGGCTCAACACCACCCTCGGCTTTATCAACGCCAGCGGCACCATCGCCGCCGCCTGGGAAGGGGCCCTGCACGGCCTGCCCGCCATCGCCTGCTCGCAGGACCTCACCTACGAAGACTGGCACCAGCTCACCGAGACAAAATCCTTCGCCGGGCTCGAAACCGCGCGCGTGGCGGTGGAAAACTCCGCCGCCCACGCCGCCCGGCTGGCGGGCGAACTCCTGCCCGCCACCGGCCGGGGCAAATTCATCGTGCACAACTTGAATTTCCCCCGGCCCTGCACGCCCGCGACCCGGGTGGTGCGCACCGTGCCCGCCCGCGTGATGGTGCCGGGTCTCTTTAGCCCGGCGGCCGACGACGGCACCCACCGCTTCGTCTTTGCCGAGCCCAACGACTGCTCGCCGCCCGAACTCATAACCGACCTCGCCACCGTCGCCGCCGGCCACATCTCGCACAGCATTCTGGACTATACCCGGCTCTGAAACTAGCATCGTAGCTTTATCATATCAGGTGGTTTGTGTAGCGTTGGCCGTCCCCGGCCGATTCCGACATGCTGCTCATCTTGACTGCGAATGGGGATAATCGCGCCGGATCAGCCGCGGGAGCGTTCCAGCTCGGACCAGCGTACAAGCATAACCCATCCAAGGCCAAAGGTGGTGAGAATCGCCGTGTTGCTCAGCGGGAAGTCCACCCAAGCGTGCGCCAGGGTCAGGCCCAGTCCCACGGTGATTAAGAGGAATCCCGGATGGGTAAGCGCACCCGAGCGGAGCAAACGTCGGAAAAACCACCCAAGCGTAAGCAGCAGCGGTATCACGCCGAGAATGCCGACCTCGGCGAGGATCTGCACATAGTCGTTGTGCGCGTGATCCCAAAACATGACGGTGCCGAAGGGGCGGTAAATATCGGGATAGTTTTGCTGATGAATGGGAAACGCATGCCGGAAACTGCCCGCGCCCCAGCCGGTAATGGGTTCGTCGCGAAAGAGCTCCCAGGTGGCGTTGCGGGCCTGGATGCGGGACTCGACGGAGGCAAACCGGTCGCGCTCAAACACGTTGCGGATCTGCTCGATGCTGGTTTGCAGATTCAGGTAGGTCGCGGCCAAGGCGATAAAGCCGACCGCGAGGGTCGCCACGATCACCGAAGTCCCCGTGCTGCCCCCGGAATCCTGCGAGCGGCTGCGCCAAATCAGGTAAACCAGCCCGCCCACCACGATAAAGCCGCCGAGCAAAAGCATCGCGGTGCGCGACCCGCTCATAAACACGCTCACCCCCGTCAGGATTGCGGCGAAGAGGTAAACCGGCGCGGGCGTGCTGCGCTCCAAGCGCCGCAGCCCGCGCACGTGATTCCAGGCCGCCAGACCCAGCGCCAGGGCGAAAATAATATTAAAATAGGCCCCGGCGTGGTTTTTATAGACGAAGGTCGCGTGGAAATAGTGCGCAACCGGATCCATAAACCAGAGCATTTTGGGTGTGCCGGTCGCCTTTTGCAGAATGCCGATCAAGGCGAGCACACTGCCGTTGATTATCACCGCATTAAGCACGCCCTGAACCGCCGTACGCCGGGTAAATCCGGTCCAGATCGCACACGCCGCCGTCCACACCCCGGTCCAGACCGCGAGCATGCGCCACGCGTTCATGCGTTCAAACGGGGCGGTGACACTACTGGGCAACCACTCCACGTGCGCCACACTTTGTATATACCAAACCTGCGGCGTGGCGATACGCTCCCAAGCGGGGTTGAGCGCTTGAATCAACACATAACCCAAGAAAACCAACCCGATCCAGAACAGGGGAAACCGCAGTAAACGCGGCCATGGGTGCAGCGTAAAATTTCCTTCGGGGGCGAGTTCCCCGCTATACTTTCTGGGCCACAGGGACACGATCAGGGCGAGCACGCCGAAACCGAGTGATACCAACTGGGCCCAAGGCATGCGCGCACCCATCGCCCAGGGTAAAAATATCAGATGCGCGGCGACGATAAACCCCAAGGTCCGCTCCAACGGGTGCAGCGGCGTCGCCGCGCGCAGTTCGCCGCGAAAGGCATGCACAATGTTCGACTTGGGGCGAAGCGGACTGGCGGAGGAGGAAGACACGGGCGAAAAAAAAAGATAAACCGTTGCGGGAGATTGTTAGAGCACGATCCTGACCGAACAGGAACCAAGCCGCGCCCGGTGTCGAGCACGTGCGCACTGGATTGCCACCGTTTCAATTTTAATTGAAACCTGCATGGCGGGATGGTGTTAAATTTAACTACGTGAGCACGACTCCCTCAATTTCGGCGGGCCAAACCGCCCCAGTCACTCCCAGCCCGCAGTTGACCCCGTTCGAAGCGCAGGTCGTCGAGGTGTTTACTGATCTGGTTCAGTTGCTCGGCTTACCCAAATCGGTGGGTGAAATCTACGGTTTGCTCTTCGCTACGGCCGAGCCCCTGGTTTTTGCCGAAATCGAACGTAAACTCGACCTCAGCAAAGGCTCCGTCAGTCAAGGACTGCGCACCCTGCGCGAACTCGGCGCGATTATTCCCGCCGATCCTGAACTCGATTTAGGCGGGACTCACTCCGGGCTCGAAACCCCCCGCGCCACCCGATGGGTGGCCGTGGTGGAGCTTCGCCGCTTACTCGGCAGCCTGCTTCGCGAGCGTTTGGTGCCCTATATCAAACGCCAGGATCAACGTATGCTCGCCGCGACCCAAAGCCTGATCGCCGCCGAACCCGATCTGACATCCGCCTCCCTCAAAATTCTGCAAAGCCGCCTAAGCAAACTCGAAACCTGGCAAGCCCGCGCCAGCACGGTATTACCGCTAATCGGCAAGATGCTTTAGGGCTAATTTTTAAAGCTTGGCCTGGGACGGCCAACGCTACACTATAAAAAACTAAAAGGGCCTTTGTTTTTGTCGGGTTGGCCGTCTCCGGCCAAAAAAACAGTGAAGCGCGTCCCGAACTGCTATCTGAATTTCCTGCGAGCCGTCGGAGACAGCCCGCGAAACCGCACGCACACCCCGGAACTACTGAACCAAACCGGAACACGAACTGAAAATCAGATTTTGCCGGCCTTGCGCTGCTCGATGAGGCGGTAGAAGTCGCTGAAAAGCGGGTCGGCGTCGTTGGGGCCGGGGGCGGCTTCGGGGTGGTACTGCACCGAGAAAACCGGGAGCGCCTTGTGGCGCAGGCCTTCGACGGTGTTGTCGTTGAGGTTGATCTCGGTGACGACCGCGCCGCCGCGTTCCAGCGAGGCGGGGTCGGTGGCGAAACCGTGGTTTTGCGCGGTGATGGAGACCTTGCCGGTTTCGAGATTCTTGACCGGTTGGTTGCCGCCGCGGTGGCCGAACTTGAGTTTGAAGGTGGTGCCGCCCAGCGCGTGGGTGATCATCTGGTGGCCGAGGCAGATGCCGAAAATCGGGAAGTGGGGCACAAGACCGGAGACGGTTTTGTGGATATAACCGAGCGCGGCGGGATCGCCGGGGCCGTTGGAGAGGAAAACGCCGTCGGGCGCGTGTTCCATGACCTCTTCGGCGGTGGCGGTGGCGGGAAATACCTTCACGTCGAAGCCGTGGTTAACCAGCTTGCGGAAGATGGAGTATTTGGCGCCGAAATCGAAGGCGGCCACGGTGAAGCGCTTGGCCGGAATATGGGGCAGGCCGAGGGTGGTGCCGGGTGGCACGTAGGGGGTGTTATACCGGGAGGCGTCGTCGAGTTTCCAGAAGTAGGGCTCGGTGCAGGTGGTGTCCTTCACGTAGTCGCTGCCGGCCATGTCGTGCCAGCCCTTGGCGCGGGCGATGGCCTCGGCCTCGGTGAGCGGCAGGGTGGTGAGGCAGCACTTCATGGCGCCGTCCACGCGCAGCTTTTTGGTCAGGGCGCGGGTGTCGATATCGCTGATGCCGGGGATGCCGTATTTGCTCAAATAGGCGTCGAGCGAAGTGGTGGCGCGCCAGTTGGAGACGATGGGCGAAAGCTCGCGAACGACGAGGCCGGAGGCGCGGGGGGCGGCGGCTTCGGTGTCTTCCTCGTTGACCCCGTAGTTGCCGATCATCGGCGCGGTGAGAGTGACGATCTGGCCGAAGTAGGAGGGATCGG
The DNA here is from genome assembly GCA_026398135.1 of Verrucomicrobiota bacterium. Classification (GTDB taxonomy): domain Bacteria; phylum Verrucomicrobiota; class Verrucomicrobiia; order Opitutales; family Opitutaceae; genus IMCC26134_A. Next base: position 2,310 of record JAPLTN010000040.1, on the reverse strand, counting down.
TGACGATCTCCTGGTAGCCGGTCATCGAGGTGTTGAAGACGCATTCGCCGGCGATGGTGGCGGCGGCGCCAAAGGCACGTCCGTGGTAAACGGAACCGTCTTCGAGAGCGAGGAGGGCGGGCTTCGCGGTAGGCATGGTTGAAGCGGGACGAAAAAGTGCGGCGCGCTCCCTGCCAAGGGTTTTATCTGCAAGGAAGCATTTGCTTCGCGAGAATGGTGCAAGCAAGCGGCTTAAACCCGGTTAATCGGCGGCGGGTTGGCGGCGTGCGCGTCTGCGGGCATGCGCGCACGCGCTGGTTCGGGGGTTTGACAGAGTGGCTAGGCCGCGCACGATCTGGGTCAAATGGCATACACGGAAGACCGCGCGGTGTGGTTTGAGGGACAAGGCTTGTGGCAGCATGTGCCCGCGAGCGATTGGCAGGATTGGACCTGGCAGCTGAAGAACCGCATCACCACGCTGGAACAGCTGGAGCGCTACATGACGCTGACCGCCGACGAACGCGCGGGCGTGCTTTTCGCCAGCCAGAAGCTGGCGCTGGCGATCACGCCGTATTTTTTCAACCTGATCGACCGCGACGACCCGAATTGCCCGATCCGGCTGCAAATGATTCCGCGCAGCGGGGAAACGCAGCTCCACGCCGAGGAGTTGCTCGATTCGCTGGGCGAGGACGAACACTCGCCGGTGCCGGGGCTGGTGCATCGTTACCCGGACCGGGTGTTGTTTTTGGTCACGGACCGGTGCGCGGCCTACTGCCGGTATTGCACGCGCAGCCGCCTGGTCTCGAACGCGCAGGACTATAACTTCCACCCCGAATACGAGCAGGGGCTGCGTTACATCGAGTCGCATCCCGAGATTCGCGACGTGCTGCTTTCGGGCGGCGATCCGCTGCTGCTCTCGGACCGCAAGCTGGACCACTTGCTGGGGCGGCTGCGGGAGATCCCGCACGTGGAGTTTATCCGCATCGGCTCGCGCATCCCGGTGTTTTTGCCCCAGCGCATCACGCCCGAACTGTGCGAGGTGTTTAAGAAACACGGTCCGATCTGGATGAGCATTCACGTCAACCATCCGCGCGAGGCCACGGCGGAGTTGAAGGCGGCCTGCGAGCGGCTGAGTTTTGCCGGCGTGCCCTTGGGCAACCAGTCGGTGTTGCTGCGCGGAGTGAACGACGACGCCGAGGTGATGAAGGCGCTGGTTCACCGGCTGCTGCGCATGCGGGTGCGGCCTTACTACATTTACCAGATGGATCTGATCACGGGCGGGGCGCATTTCAAAGTCGATGTGCGCAAGGGGCTGGAGATCATCCGTTCGCTGCGCGGCCACACCACCGGTTACGCGATTCCCCAATACGTGATCGACGCACCCGGCGGCGGCGGAAAGGTGCCGATGAATCCCGACTACGTGGAGCGCATCACCGACGACGAGGTGGTTTTCCGCAACTACGAGGGCCGGACTTTTAGTTATCCGCTCACCGCGACGCCGGTGGCGGTGGAGTCGGATGAGAGCGTCGGGAACACCATTCTGCGTCCGCACGATCTGACCGCGTAGCCGGGAGGTCCCCTTGGAGTCCCGCCTTTAGGCGCTCCGGCCAAGGCTTGAACGATAGCCGAGCGCTTAACGGACTCATTCTGATTCATCGGAGTCACGATATCGGCGCATAGTTCCTTTTTTGGCCAAAAACCTCGGCTTGCCTAACGCCGATTTCCTGCCTTTGCGTATTTCCGCGCAGTTCGGCACTTCGCCCACCTGCGCCCCTCCCACCCGCCACCCAGCCACCCAAACCCGGCACATCCCTTTCGCGCAGCTTCGGCTGCTGTCCGTCCACGAAACCGCTAATTTCATTAAGGACACAACAAAGCGCACTCGACCGCGCCCCGAACTGGGGCGCATCGAAAGCGCCTTTGTTGTGGGCTCTTAGCGGTGCCCGTGGACGGGGCGTAAGTAAGTGCGTCCCTCTTTTTATGTCCCGCGCCTCCCTCCTCCCTCTCGCCCGCCTGTTTGGTGTGCTTGCGGCGTGCGTTCCCGCCCACGCCCTGACTTTTACCGAGTGGCAAAGCGTCCACTTTAGCGCCGGACAACTGGCCAACCCCGCCCTGATCGCCCCCTCTGCCGACCCCGACGCCGACGACCTGAACAACCTCGCCGAATACGTTTTCACCGGCGATCCGCTGTTCTCCGACCCCGGCCTCCTCCCTAGACTAAGCCTATCCGACGGGCACCTCAGCCTGACTTACCGCGAACGCGCCGACCTCAGTGACGCCGGCGTCTGGCTTCAAAGCAGCGACGACCTCCTCTACTGGACCACATTCAAT
>JAPLTN010000086.1 GCA_026398135.1 Verrucomicrobiota bacterium | reverse complement strand
GCCAGCGCTTGCGGCGTGTTGTCAGCCCTCTCCAACTCTCGCAGGGCCACAAGTTGCTCATCATCCAAGACCAAGGGAATAGCTCGTCTCGCCATGACAAGAGCCTGTGTGAAATCCGAAATATGTAAAGACATTAAGTGGTCAGAACACTAGTTTCGCCGAGTGAGCATGCGGTCCGCGAGAGCGAGGAGGAAGGTGGGGTCGCCGGGGAGCTCGGCGAGGGCGGCGCGGGCCTGGGCGGTGGCCTCGGCGGCGAGTTCGCGGGCGCGGTCGAGGCCGTGGAGGGAGACGTAGGTGGCTTTGCCGTCGCGGGCGTCTTTGCCGGCGGTTTTGCCCAGCTCGGCGGTGGCGGCGGAGGCGTCGAGCACGTCGTCCACGATTTGGAAGGCGAGACCGAGGTGGCGGCCGGCGCGGCGCAGGGTTTCGAGGGCGGCGGGGGCCAGACCCGCGACCAGTCCGCCGCAGACGAGCGAGGCTTCGAGCATGGCGGCGGTTTTGTTGAGGTGGATGTATTCCAGCTCGGCGGAGGTGGCGGGCGGGATGTTTTCCCCGGCGGCGCGTTCGGCGAGGAGGTCTTGCATCTGGCCGCCGATCAGGCGGCGGGCGTTGGCGGCGTCGGCCAGTTCGCGGATGAGGGCGGCGGCGAGGGCGGGCCGGGCGGCGTAGGTTTGGGCGAGGATGACGAAGGCTTCGGTGAGGAGGGCGTCGCCGGCGAGCAGGGCGGTGGCCTCGTCGAAGGCGCGGTGGCAGGTGGGGCGGCCGCGGCGCAGGTCGTCATCGTCCATGCAGGGGAGGTCGTCGTGGATGAGCGAGTAGGTGTGCACGCATTCGAGGGCGATGGCGGCGGGCAGGGCGGCTTCGATGTGTTCGGGGCCGCCGAGTTCGGCGGCGGCGAGGGCGAGGACGGGGCGGAGGCGCTTGCCGCCGGCTTGCAGGCTGTGACGCATGGCGGCGTGGAGGCGGGCGGGGCCGGCGGGGGCGTCGGCCGGAAGGGCGGGCACGAGGCGGTCCAGGGCGGTCTCGGTGCGGGCGACCAAGGCGTTTAATTTAGTTGAGAAGTCCATCGCGTCGGGGATCGTTTGGCATCCTATTCGCCGCTGCAATGCCCACGCTCGAACTTGTTTGCAAACGTCTGGTCTCGGATTCGGCCTGGATCCTGAAGTGCCTGCTCGGCGCGGTGTTGCTGGCGGTGCCGGTGGCACACTTTTTTGCCTGCGGTTATTTGTATGAGATCGTGAACCGGGCGCGGCGGGGCGAGGAGCTGGGTTTGCCAGAGTGGGAAGATTGGCGGCGACTGTTCGCCAACGGGGTGGCGGCCTTTGTTTTGTTTCTCGTTTTTACCGTGGCGCCATTGTTTGCCGGGTGGTTGCTGACCTGGCCCTTGCGATTGCTGGGGGCGGGGTGGTTCGCGTTTTTGCCGCTGACGCCGGTGTTGTTGCTTTCGCTGCCGCTGACGGCGGCGAGTCTCTATCTTTATCAGAAGCGGGAGGATTACCGCGACGCATTGCGGCCTTGGGTGCTGGTGCGGATGTTGCGTGCGGTGGGGCTGCCGCTGCTGGTGCCCACGTTGACGGTGATCGGGCTTTTTGTGGTGGGGTTGCCCTTGGCGACCTTCATGCTGTTTATTGGTTTCGTGATTTTGAGCGCGACTTACGCGGCGTTGTTTCATCATGCGGAGGCAGCGCTGCGGGCCTCGCGCCGGGCGGGGCAGTTTTGAGTTTAGCGCACGTGTCCATTTCTCCTGATCTTAACCCCTGATTTTTATATTTATGGCTTCCCCTGTTTCCAATGGTCCTGGTTTTTTCGGCATCGTTTTCGGAGCGATGTTCAGTGTCGCGCTGGGGGCGGTTTTGGCGGCGGTTTATCTGGTCGCGCAGCCAGCCGAAGTGGTGACGGCGGCAGTGAAGGAGCCGGAAGAGGGGAAGGTTTATTTTATCCAGGGAGCGGCGGGCGGGGGGCGCTTTCGTTTACCGAAGGGGATTTGAACGGGTGGGCGGCGCAGACGTTCGCACCGGCTAAAAAGGACAAGGCTGACAAGACGGTCGATCTGGTGACTCCGGGACTGCCGAATTTCCGATTGGACGGGGACCAGTTACAGGTGGGGGTGGTCAGTCAGTTGGAGGTGAGCGGGATCAAGCACGCTTTGGTTTTGCAGGCGAAGGGTGGCTTTGAGCAGGGGGGCGACGGGTGGCGATTCGTGCCTTCTGAAATGTATTTGAACACGTTGCCTTTGCATAAAATCCCCGGGGTGGTGCCTGCGTTGCTGGCCCGGCTAAGCAGTTCGAGGGAGACGCCGCCGGAATTGGCGACGGTGCTGACCCGCGCGACCAAGCTGGGGGTGAGCGGCGGCGCGCTGGCGGTCAGCATGCCGTGAAAGCGCCATCGCGATCGGGCGGGGATAGGACGCCGTTGCTGAAGCGTGGCTGGCAGCTTAGCCGAGTTTTTGCCGGGGTGTTGCTTGCGACCGGACCGGGGGCGCAGGCGGCCCCGTTGGCGGGTGAAGTTGCAGCCGGTAACGCACGTAACGCGGCGTTATATGGCGGGGGGGAGGGGCGGTTCGACATCGTGGCGTATGCGGGTGAGGCGGGCCGGCGGCTGGCGGTTTTGGGCGATGACGCGTGGGCCGGGTGGCGGGATCCCCTGGGTTTACCTGAGCGTTGGCCGTCGGGAATCACCGTGCGTTTGGTGCCGGAGTTGGAGTGGAAATTGGGCGAGTCGGCGTGGCGGGTGGTGAGCGAGCCGGGCGGGGTGGTCACGGTCTGGCTGAAGTCGGGTCCGGCGGGCCTGGCTCGGGATCGGCGCTGGCTGCTGGCTTTGGCGGAGGGGGCCTTGCACCGGCAGGCGATCGGGCTGGCGGTGGTGCCGGAGCGTATTTGGATACCGGATTGGCTGGTGGCGGGGGCGGCGGAGGCGGTGTTGAGCAGCGGTGAGCGCGCGTCTTTGCAAGATAGCTGGCGGCGGTCGGCGGGGCAGGCGGGACGGATGCCGTCCTTGATTGCGGTGCTGACCTGGCAGGGCGGGGTGCAGACGGCGACGGAGACAGGGGATGCACGCACGGTGGCGGCCTTCGGGGTCTGGCAATGGCTGCGGGCGGAGTCGCGCGGGACGCTGGCCTGGCGGCTTTTTCTGGCTGGATTATTGCGCGGTCAGGCCCCGCGTCCGGCGTTGAACGCGGCCTACGGGGCGCGGTTTACCGGGATGGCGGGGCAGGAACTGGAGCTGGCGTGGCAGACGGCGGCGGCGGGTTTGGCGCGGGTGCAGGTGTTGCCGGTATTTTCGGCGGCGGAATCTCGGGTGTGGCTCGATTATATGGACCGGTTGGTGGTGCTGGATGCGAATGATGGTCGGGAGCACGCGGTGCGCTTGAGCGAAGTTTGGGCGGAGCGGCGCGAGCCTGCGTTGAGGGTGACGCGCGAGCGGAGGGCGGCGGGTTTGGCGGCGGAATTCGCGCGGGCGCATCCGTTTTACCGCAATGCGGCGGGCTCATTGGGGCGGGTCTGGCTGGCGCAAGGCACGGGCAGGGAGACGGCGTGGCGGGAGGCGCTGGCGGAGTGGCGCGCGGACCGGGCGGCGGGCGAGGAACTGGAGCGGACGAGCGCGGCTTTGTTGGATGGAACGGTGCGGTGACCGGCCACTTCTGTGTGTGCAACTCCTGCTCTTGACAGGCGATCAGGTCTATCGATGAAGGCGTTTTTTGCGGGCAGGTGTTTGGGTTGGGGTGAGGGTTGCCACCCGCCACCGCCTATTCACCAATTCCTCAAGTGCTTGATCCATCGGTAAACGACGGGAGGAGCAAACGATGCAGTTCAAACTTTTTGGCCACGAAAAACACAACAAACCAAGCGCGAAAGTAGCGCTTCAGGCGCCTATAGGCGCGCGGAGGAGGCAACGATTTTGCACCAGGATTTCTGGTGTTTTTCGTGGCAATCCGGGTCCGGCGTTTTGAGCCTTCGCGAATACGCGCTGACCACCCGCACCGGTAGTCGAAAATCTGTTGTAAGTATGTATCGATTAGAAGACGGTAAATCTCCCCCATGAAACTCCAAACCCTGCTCTTCTCCCTCGTCATCTCGGGAGCGTCTCTTGCCCAGGCCGTTTCCGCCGCTCCGTCGATCACGGATCTGCTCGCTACTCCGGTGCCTGCCGGTGCCAATTCCGCCGCCGTCGCCGTCCCCAGGCTCGAGTGGGTCCAGCGCGTCAAAAACAACAACGACCGCGCCCAGAAGGCCGCCTCGTCGATCAAACTCGTTTTCGATGGCGACTCCATCACCGACGGCTGGCAAGGCAGCGGGAAGGCCATCTGGGCCCGGCGCTATGCGCAGCTCGGCGCGTTTGATTTCGGCATCTCCGCCGACCGCACCCAACATGTGCTCTGGCGCCTTTCCGCCGGCCAGGTGGACAACCTAAAACCGGTGTTGATCGCGCTCATGATCGGCACCAACAACCTCTCATCCAATACCGACGAGCAGATCGCCGAGGGCATCGCCTCCATCGTGCGGGATTACCGCGCGCGCTGTCCCGAAGCCGTCGTGCTGTTGCAGGCCATTTTCCCGCGCGGGCAAAAGGCGGAGGACTCCGCGCGCGCCCGGATCAAGGCCATCAACCACAGCATCGCCAAACTCCACGACGGCAAAAAAGTCGTCTTCGTTGATTTCGGCGAAAAGTTCCTGAACGCCGACGGCTCGATGAGCCCCGAGATCATGCCCGATTTCCTCCATCCGTCCGAACAGGGCTACCAAATCTGGGCCGACGCCATCCAGCCGGTCATCGACCAGTATTTCCCACCCGCCGCCGCCGTGAAATCCGGTGCATCGGTGAAGTAAGACCAAAGTCCCGATGAATTTAGACTTTGTCACAATGTAGAACCGGTCGCTGACCGGTTCCGCCCTCTTAAACCGCCCCGAAGCGGCGGATTTTTTTGGGGCGGCACGGGCGGGAGCCGTTTAGCGCGCGAGCACGGTTTTTAACACTTTGCCGAGATCGCCGACGCGGTAGGGCTTGGTGATGTAGCCGACGAAGCCGAGGTCGAGGTAGCGTCGCACCATTTCGTCGTCGTCATAGCCGCTGGTAACGATGGCGCGGACCTCGGGATCGATTTCGAGCAGGCGTTTAAAGCATTCCTCGCCACCCATGCCGCCGATGATGGTGAGGTCGAGGAGCACGGCATCGTAGGGCCGCTGCACGGCGAGGTAGCGACGGTAGAGCTGGAGGGCCTCTTCGCCGTTGCGGGCGATGTCGTGGGTGTAGTCGAGGCTGGCGATCATGGCGCCGGTGAGTTCGCAGATGCGGGGGTCGTCGTCCATGAGCAGGATGCGGCCGGTGCCGTAGCGAATGGCGGGGGCGCGGCGGGTCTCGGTTTGCAGCGGCTTGAGGGCGACAGGCAGGAGAACGCTGAAGAGGGTGCCGACGCCGACGGTGGACTCGACGCCGATGCGGCCGCCGTGGCGGCGCACGATGCTATCCACCGTGGCGAGACCGAGGCCGGTGCCGGATTTCTTGGTGGTGAAAAACGGATCAAAGATGCGCGGCAGGATGTCGGGGGGGATGCCGGCGCCGTTATCCTGGACATCGATGCGGAGGTAGCCGCCGGCGGGGAGGTCGTCGAATTCGTTTTCGGCCAGCACGAGGTTCGAGGCGCTGAGGGTGATGCGGCCGTCGGAGGGGACGGGCATGGCCTGGATGGCGTTGATGACGAGGTTCTGCACCACTTGCAGGATCTGGCCTTTGTCGACCTCGACCGGGAAGAGGTCGGGCGCGGCGTCCACGCGCACAACGACGGTGCTGCCGGCGGCGGCGATGCGCACGGCGTTTTGCAGCAGGTCGGCGGGCGCGACGACCTGGCGGCTGGCGAGGGTGCCGGTGCCTTTGGCGAAAGTGAGGAGCTGGCGGGTGAGCTGTTTGGCGGCGAGGCAGGCCTGTTCGGCGGCCTCGAGGTAGTTGAAGTTGCGGTTCTCCTTGGCGGTGGAGACGCCGCCGAGGATGGTGGTGAGCAGGTTGTTGAAATCGTGGGCGATGCCGCCGGCGAGGATGCCGAGCGATTCGAAGCGATTGGCGCGCACCAATTCCTCGGGGGTGAGGGACATCTCGGCGGGATCGCGGAAGACGATGACGAAGCCGGTGAGGGCACCGCCAGGGTTGCGGCAATCGCGCACGGTCCAGACCACGGGACGCGGTTGCTGGCCGGGGGTGTGCGGAGCGATTGCGTGGGTGTCGTCGAGCCGGTTGGGTTGGGGCTCGTTGAGGGCGAGTTCGACGGCGTCGGCGGCGGCTTCGCCGGTGAGGCGGTGGACGAGGGTGAAAACGGAGGAGAGCGGGCGCCTCACGGCCTGAGCGGCGGGCAGGGCGAGCAGGGCGGAGGCCTTGGCGTTAAGGGAAAGCACGCCGCCGCGGGCGTCGGTGATGATCACGGCTTCGGCGAGGGAACCGAGCGCGTCCTCGAGCAGGGCCGGCGGGGTGGTGCCGGACTGCGAATCCAGGCGGGAGAGGGGCAGGGCGTAGCCGGTGACGCGGCCGAGCTGGCCGCGCCGGGCGAACTCGGTTTGATAAAAAATCACAACCGGGAGGACGGTGCCGGCGGCGGTGTTGAGTTTGACGGTTTGCTGGCCTTGTTCGCTGTCGTTGGCTTCGGGGCGGAAGAAGCCGGCGAGGCCCTCCGCGAGGGCGGCGGGCGGCAGGGCGGAAACCAAGGGGGTGGGTTCGGGCAGGGCGGATTCTTCCTCTTTGGCGCGGGTGCCGAGCAGGCGGTGCCAGGCGGCGGAGAACCAGTGCTGGCCTTGGTTAAAATCGAGGTCGAAGGCGGCGAGATTGCCCTGGGTGGAGAGACGTTGAAGGCGCTCGTCGTTGAGCAGGCTGATCTCTTCGAGTTCCTTGCGTTCGGTGATGTCGAGGTGGATGCCGCTGACCCGTTGCAAGGCACCCTCGGGGCCGAAGACGCGCACGCCGCTGCACAGCACCCAGAGGTAGTGGCCTTCGCGGTGGCGCAGGCGGTATTCGACGCTGAAGGGGCGGGAGCCGGCGGGTTGGCGGCGCGGGGCGTGGTCGGGGGTGGCGGCGGTATCGTCCGGGTGAACCAAACGACGCCAAGTGGCGAGGGTGTCGGGCAACTCGTGTTCGGCGTAGCCGAGGAGGCGTTTCCAACCGGCGGAGGTGGTCAACTCGCCCCGGTCCACGCGGAGATCGAAAAAACCGAGCAAACCGCGATTGAAGACGAGCAGCATCGAGTCTTGCAGCGCGTGGGAGATGGGGAAGGGCGTGCCGGAGGTGGTTTCAGGCAGAGGCAGCAGGGTGGCGGTCCAGGCGATGTCGCCGACGGAAGTGCGGTCGAGACGCACGTGGTAGGCGCGGGATTTATCCAGCGGTCGCACGCTTTGGGGGCGGACACTGGCGGCGCCGGAAAGGGCCTCCCACTGGACGGCGAGCATCTCGGGGTCGGTGACGACGACCTCGAAGCTCAGGAACTCGACGAAACGGGAACCGACCAGTTTTTCCACAGGCCGGGAAAGGGCGGTGACGGCGGCGGGGTTGGCCGAACGGATAAGTCCCTCGTGATCCAGAAGGAGCACGGCGGGAGTTTCGGTCGTGGCGGCGATGGCCATGGTGAGAGGAGGCGTCGGAAGCTATCGGAGAAGGGGAATCCGATATTTGCGACCATGCGCAGGGATGAGCCGCCGGTCCAGCCCTGTTGCCAGGCGGGATTTGTCCTAGCCGAGGGTGCGGGCGGTTTGTTCGGCTTGAATGGTGGCGGGGGATTTTCCACCGACCCAGGAGCGAACGCGGCCGGCGAGGAAACCGACATAAGCCGGGGAGTCGTTCAGGCAGGGCACGTGGTGGAAAAACTCTCCGCCGGCGTGCAGGTAGTCCTCTTTGCCCTCGCCCTCGATTTCTTCGAGGGTTTCGAGACAGTCGGCCACAAAGGCGGGGGTGAAGACGACGAGGCGTTTTTTACCCTCCTTGGGCAGGCGCTCGAATTCGTGGTCGGTGAAGGGGGAAAGCCAGGGCTCGCCGGCGAGGCGTGATTGGAAGGAGATGGACCACTTGCCGTCGGGGATGCCGGCGCGCTTCACGAAGGCCTGGGTGGTCTTCACGCACTGGGCCTTGTAGCACATGGCGTGGGCGGCGGAGCAGCTATTGCAGCAATCGGGCGTGGTACCGCAGTGAGCGTGGGAGGCGTCGGCCTTGCGCAGGTGGCGCTCGGGGATGCCGTGGTAAGAGAACAACACGTAATCATGCGGGTTGTTTTCGAGGTGGGGTTGGGAGACTTGGTACAGCGCCTCGATGTAGTCGGCGTCCTGGTAAAAGGGCTGCACGCAGGTGATGCGGGTGGCGGGGGCGTGGAGTTTGGCCTCCTCGTAAACCTTCACCACCACGGTCTCCCACGAGGACATGGCGTAGTGGGGGTATTGCGGAATGAGGAGGAGTTCCTTGACGCCGTCGGCGGCGATGGTGGCCAGCACGGAGGCGATGGACGGGTTGGCGTAACGCATGGCCAGATACACGGGAGTATCGGGGCCGAGGTCGGCGGCGAGTTTGTGTTGCACGCTTTTGGATGTGATGACCAAGGGCGAGCCCTCGGGCTGCCAGACCACTTTGTAGGCTTCGGCGGATTTGGGGGCGCGAGTGGGGGCGATGATGCCATTGACCAGCAGCCAGGCGGCCCAGCGCGGGCGCAGGTCGATGACGCGTTCGTCGCCGAGGAATTCGCTCAGGTAGCGCCGCACGTCGGGCACGGCGGTGGAGTCGGGGGAACCGAGGTTGACGAGGAGGACGGCGCGCTTGGGCGAGGACATGAGAGGGAAGAGGCGAGGGGCGGCGGGCTTGTCAAACGGGGCGGCGGATCGCGGCGGGAGTTGCGCGCTAACGGCCTCAGGCTTTGCCGGCGAGCAAGGTGGCGAGGGCGGCTTCGTTTACCGTGCCTTGCACGGCGTGCAGGTGGTGGAGCACGCCCATGCGGTCTTCGGGGCTGGCGGTGGAAATATCGAGCATCCAGTCCTCGGTTTTGGCGGCGGCGACGATGACCTCGTCGGCCCAGGCGATGACCTCGGCGGCGGTGACGAAGCCTTGGGTAAGGCCGCGGATATAGTATTCGGCGAGGGTGCGGACGTCGGGTGAGTTGGACATGGTAAAGGTTGGAAAGGGTTGAGCGTTTGGCGGGGGAAGGCGAGGGGCGAGCTGCAAGTTCCAGGCTAGCTGCGGCGGGCGGCGAGGGTTTCGGCGATGTAGGCGAGGATCTCTTTGCGACCGGCTTTGGTGACGGAGGAGCTGGTGAACACGGGCGGCGGTTCGGCGACGAAGTCGGCCAGGGCGGCGAGAAAGGTGTCCACGGCGGCTTGGGTTTGGGTGGCGGACTGTTTGTCGGTCTTGGTGAACACGAGGGAGTATTCGACGTCGCAGCCGGTCAGCCAGCGCAGGAAGTCGAGGTCGATGGCCTGCGGTTCCAGGCGGGAGTCGATGAGCACGAAGACGGCGGCCAGCACGGTGCGTTTCTCGATGTAGGCGGCGACGGCGGTGTTGAACTCGTGTTTGTCCTGGGTGGCGACGCGGGCGTAGCCGTAGCCGGGCAGATCGACCATGGCCCAGTTGGCGTTTACGCGGAAAAAGTTAATCAACTTGGTTTTGCCCGGCACGCTGGACGCCATGGCGAGGGCGCGGCGTTCGGTGAGCATGTTGATGATGGAGGATTTGCCCACGTTGGAGCGGCCGATGAAGGCGAACTCGGGCAACTGCCAGTTCGGGCACGATTTCAGGTCGGAGGCGCTGATTTCGAACTCGGCGGATTTGATTTTCATGAAAAGGGACGGGCTGAGCTAGTAAGGCTAGTAAGCTGGTAAAGCTGGTAAGCGGATAGAGAGGGGCTGAGGCGAGGAGGCGCGGATGCTAGTTTTTCAGCAGTTCGGCGGCGTGTTCGCGGGCGCTCTTGGCGTTGCGGTCGCCGAGCATGCGGGCGAGTTCGCCGATGCGGGTTTCTGGTTTTTCGTGGATGGGCTTGATGGTGACCACGGCGCGGTCGCCGGACTGGTCTTTCTCGACGAGAAGGTGGTTGTCGCCGAGGCCGGCTACCTGCGGGAGATGGGTGACGCAGAGCACCTGGTGGCCGCGGGCGATCTCGGCCATCTGTTCGCCGACGACGCGGCCGATCTCGCCGCCGACGTTGGCATCGACCTCGTCGAAGACCAGGACGGGTACGCCGTCGAGGTCGGCGAGCACGGTTTTGAGGGCGAGCATGACGCGGGCGAGTTCGCCGCTGGAGGCAATGCGGGCGAGCGGCAGGGGGGCTTCGCCGACGTTGGGGGAGAAGAGGAATTCCACGCCGCAATCGCCTTGGGGTCCGAGCTCGGGCAGGGGAACGACGCGGACCTGGAACTCGGCTTTCTTGAAGCCGAGGCGGGCGATGCTTTGAGCCCCGACCCGGGCGAGTTCGCCGGCGGCTTTTTCGCGTTTGGCGCGCAGGGCGCGACCGGCGGCGGCGGCGGCGCGGTGGGCGGTGGAGATGCGTTCGTCGAGGCGGATGAGCGCGCCTTCGAGGTCGCCCTGGACTTCGAGGCGGCGGCGCAAGGTTTCGCGTGCTTCCGCCACGGCGGCGACGTCGCCCCCGTGGCGGCGTTTGGCGTCGAGCCAGGCGGACATGTTTTGGGAAAGTTGCTCGGCCTGTTCGGGGTCGAAATGAAACTGGCCGCCGAGGGTACGGAGTTCCTCGGCGAGGTCGTTTAGTTCGATGCTGGCGGCGTGGAGGCGTTCAGTGAGGGGGCGGCTGGCGGGGTCGAGTTGTTCGAGTTGGTGGGCTTCGCGGAGCAGGCCGCCGAGGCGGCTGGTGACGCCGTCGTCGCCGGCGAGGCCGTTTTCCAAAGTGCCGCAGAGCTGGGTGAGTTCTTGGGCGCGACTCATGCGGGAGTGGTCGCGTTCGAGGGTGGCGATTGCTTCGTCGGTGAGCTCGAGGGCGTCGAGTTTGGCGAGCTGGGCCTGGACGAAGGCGATCTGGTCGGGCGCGAGGCGGGTTTCGTTGGCGAGTTGTTCGCGTTCGGCGACGAGTTCACGCCAGGCATGGTAGGCGGCGTGGTAGGCGGAGACTTCGGTTTGGTCGCGGGTGAAGAGGTCGAGGAGTTCGAGCTGGCAGGATTCCTTGAGCAGGCGGCGGGGTTCGCCGGGGCCGTGGAAATCGATCCAAGCCTCGCCGAGGCGTTGCATGGCGGCGAGGGTGGCGAGGCCGCCGTTGACGCTCAGGCGCGGGGCTTTTTCGCGGGGGAGGCTGCGTTTGAGGAGGAGCAGGCCGTCTTCGCAGGCGGGCAAGTCGAGCTCGGCGAGCAGGGCGTCGATGCGGGCGGGGTTTTCAAAATAGAGGGAGGCCTCGACCTCGCAGGCCGGGGCGCCCTGGCGGATGAGGGTTTTGTCGGCGCGCTCGCCGGCGAGCAGGCCGAGGGCGCCGAGCAGGATGCTTTTGCCCGCGCCAGTCTCGCCGGTGACGACGGTGAAGCCGGACTGGAAATCGAGGGAAACTTCTTCGAGGAGGGCGAGGTTGCGGATGCGCAGGGTCTGGAGCATGGCGGGCGGGTGGTGCGAGTGAGCGGCGCGGACGGGGCGGAGCAAGCGCGGAGCGGAGTTGAAGGCAAAGTCGCGACCAAGCGCGAGACTGTGATGACGGAAACGGTAAAACCAAGCTTCCCGCTTGTGCCGCCGCTAAATCGCCGCGTATCTTCCACGGCTTTTCTATTTATGCCACGTCTTGTCGCCATCGTCGGTCGCCCCAATGTGGGCAAAAGCCGCCTCTTTAACCGGCTTACGCGTTCGCGCATCTCGATCGTGCACGACCAGCCGGGCGTCACTCGCGACGTCGTTTCCGCCGAAGTCGCCGACGGTGCGTTTACCCTGATGGACACAGGCGGCCTTGGGTTGCGCGGCGGCGACTCGCCTGCGGCGCTCACCGTGGCCTCGGAAAAACAGGTGGATTTCGCGATCGATGCGGCGGACTTGATCCTTTTTGTGGTCGATGGGCTCGAAGGCCTCACCTCACTCGATACCAAGATCGCCTCCATGCTGCGGCGCGCGAAAAAAGAGGTCATCCTCGTGGTTAACAAGGCCGACTTTAACGACGATAAAATCGAGGTGGGCGAGGCTTACCGTCTGGGACTGGGCGAGCCTATCCGTTTCTCGGCCGAGCATGGCCGCGGCGAAGGTGACTTGCGCGCCGCGATTCTGGAAAAACTGGGTTCACCGCCCGAAGCGGCCCCCGCCGCGCCCATGGCCACGGTGGATGAAAACGGCAAACCGCTCATGCCCGGATCGCGCGATCCCAACGCGCCGCTGTGCGTGTGCTTTATCGGTCGTCCCAATGTCGGCAAATCCTCCCTGAGCAACCGCTTGCTCGGCAGCGAGCGGCTGATCGTTTCCGATATCGCCGGCACCACCCGCGACGCGGTGGAAATCCCTTTCACCTTCCTCGGGCGCAATCACAAGGAATACGCCTTCCGCCTGATCGACACCGCCGGCATCAAGGCGCAGACCAAACTTGCTTCGCCGGTCGAGTATTTCTCCCGTCTGCGTTCGCTCGATGCGATCAACAAGTGCGACGTGGTTTTCCTCGTGCTCGACGCCATCGACGGGGTGACCTCGCAGGATAAAGCCATCGCCGGCGAGGCGATCAAGGAGCGCAAACCGATCATCATCATCGTTAACAAGTGGGATGTGGTGAAGGAGGCCTTCAGGAAAAAACTGGAGCCGGACTGCGCGCCCGAGGCCGGTTTGCACGACTACAAGACCGAGCGCGAATATCGCGACAAGTATGAGAACTCGCTCCGTTCCAGCCTGTTTTTCACCCCCGGCGCGCCGGTGCTTTTCGTGTCCGCGATGAGCGGTTACGAGGTGGACCGCATGTTGAATGCGGCGGTGCAGTTGAACCGCGCGCTGGATAAACGCATCCCCACCGCAAAGCTCAACGCGCTCATCGGCGACATGGCCGAGCGCGTGCCCGCCCCTTCCATCGGCGGGAAGCGATTCCGGGTTTACTACGCGCTGCAAACCGGGGTGCGCCCGTTCCGCATAAAACTTTTCTGCAACCGCGAGGACAAGTTGTCCGAACAATACCGGCGTTATCTGGAATCCGGCATGGTCAAGGAGTTTGGCCTCGATGGGTGCCCGGTTTACTTCGATCTTGTCGGCAAGCCCAAGCACACGCCCGGCTCGCCCTACACCGGCAAGGCCGCCCTCGAAGCGTTGCGCAAGGCCGAGCTGGAAAAACCTGCCCACACGCCCAAGTGGAAGGTGAAGGAGACCCGTGAAGAAGCGGGCATGGGCGAAGCTTTTGATTATGAAACACTCGAAGATTAACATCAACGGGGCCGAAGGCCTCCGTCTCGAAACCGGCGCGCTCGCCCTCGAAGTCACGACCAGCGCGGGCCCGCGCATCACGTCCTTCGCCTCTAAAAAAGGCAAGGCGGGCAACCTCTTCTGGGAGATCGAAAACGAAACGCCCCAAGCCACCGGCTTGATTTTCCGCGGTGGCCATCGCCTCTGGCACGCGCCGGAAGACGCCGTGCGCACCTACCAGCCCGACAACGACGCCCTCGCGGTCAAACCACTCAAGCACGGCATCGCGCTCGCCCAGCCCACCGAGCCCAAGACCGGCGTGCAAAAGGCGATCAAGATCGAGATTCTCGGCGAACGCACCGTGCGCGTGACCCACGCGCTGACCAACCATGGCGTTTGGGCCATCGAGACCGCCGCCTGGGCTCTGACCATGTTCCGCCCCGGCGGCTATGGCGTGTTGCCCCTGCTGCCCAAGGGCGATCACGCCAAGGGCGATTTCCTGCCCACCTATACCATCGTGCCCTGGAGCTACACCGACCTCTCCGAGGACGTGTGGGATCTGCACCGCGACTACATCGGTCTCGACGTCCAGGCTGCGACTTCGCCGCACAAGCTCGGTCTGACCAACTATCCCGAGTGGTCCGCCTATTACTTTGGAGGCACCACCTTCGTGAAACACGCCGCCATCGTCGCCGGCGCCACGTATCCGGACAATGGCTGCGCCTTCGAGACCTTTACCAACGGCAAGATGTGCGAGCTGGAGACGCTCAGTCCCTTCGTGAAACTCGCGCCCGGTGAATCTGTGCAGCACGTCGAGCACTGGACCCTCTTCGACGGCCTCAAAGAGCCCTCGACTGACGGCGCCTTCGCCGCGCTGAGCGCCGAAGTCGCCAAGTGGATCAAGACGCTCTGATTGACTGGAGTATCCTGAACGCTAGGTTTTGCGCCATGACCGCCACCGCTATGTTGGATCTTAAGCAGCGGCTCGCCCAGCTAACCGAAGCTGAGCGCAAGGTGGCTTCCGCTTACCTGTTGCGCCTGAAACGCGAGTCGGCGACCGGACGTCGTCGAACTTCGCGTGTCATGCGCGAGATGGATTCGGGTAAAAAGACCCCGCTCCGTGATATAGTCGCCGCTTGAGGGATGAGCAGGCCTCGGCCTTACGAACCTGTTTTGTCTGGCATGGCTACCACCTCGCTTCCAGCCATGCCCAAAGCACGGCAGCGTTTGGTCGGACTTCTTTTATTCCGGTTGGCCGAAACTCCTTCGCAAACCGGCGACTATTCTACCGACGACGATACCGGACGCACGGTGCAGCATATTTTGATCGGTGACTTCCATCTCAGTTACTGGGCCGATCATGCCGTGCGTGAATTGCGCATCGTGGAAATCGACGAGATATAATCCATGTCCCGCCCCCGCACCGTCTTCTTCGGCTCCGATGCCATCGCGCTGCCTTTGCTCGATTGGCTGGTCGGGGACGAAGGTGCGGCGCAGGTTGAGCTGGGGGCGGTTTACACCCAGCCCGACCGGCCGGTGGGGCGAGGGCAAAAGATCCAGGCCAACGCGATCAAGCAGTGGGCCTTGGCGCGGGGTCTGCCCGTGCATCAACCGGAAAAAATCACGCCCGAGGTGCGCGACGCCTATGCGGGCTCGGCACCGGCTCTCGCCCTTGTCATGGCCTACGGGCACATCCTGCGGGACGACTTTATCGCGGTCGCTCCGCTGGGCACCTTGAATTTTCACGCGTCGCTGCTGCCGCGTTATCGCGGAGCATCGCCCATCCAGACCGCGGTGGCCAACGGCGAGACGCAGACCGGCGTGTCGCTGATGCGTATCGTGCGACAGCTCGACGCCGGACCAGTCGCCGACCGCGAGGCCGTGCCCATCGGCCCGCTCGATACCGCCCTCGAGATTGAGCAAAAGCTCGCCGCCGCCTGCGTGCCGTTGCTCGCCCGCGCCTTGCCGCGCCTGCTGGCGGGCGGGTTGGAGTTCGTGGAGCAGGAGCATACCGCCGCGACCTTTTGCCGGAAACTGAACAAGGAGGACGCGGGGCTGGATTTTGCCCGCCCGGCCCGCGAGTTGGCGGCGCGCATCAACGGACTCAATCCCTGGCCGGCGGCGCAAGTGGAGTGGGCGGGCCAGCCGCTCAAGTTTGGTCTGGCCGACGCGGTTGCTGGCGCGGGTGAACCGGGCGAGGTGCTAGGGGCCGATGCCGAGGGTCTGTTAATCGGAACCGCCGAGGGTTTGCTGCGTGTGCGCCGCTTGCAGCGTCCGGGCGGCAAAATGCTGGCGGCGGCGGATTTTTTGCGGGGTAGCCCGATTTCAGCGGGCACTCAATTCGCCAGCCTAGCGACTGCGTCACTGGTGGGCTCGACGCCCTTCACCGGGGTGCGGCGAGCGTCAGCATAAGTCCTGGCCTCTAACCCAGCCACGCGCCCACCGCCCAGTGGTAGAGCGGGATGCCGATCAAGATGTTTAAGGGAAAGGTAACCGCGAGCGACAGCGTCACGTAGAGGCTCGGGTTGGCTTCGGGCAGGGCGATGCGCAACGCGGCCGGCACCGCGATGTAGCTTGCGCTGGCGCAGAGCACGATGAGCAGCAGGGCATCGCCATGCGCCAGACCCAGAAGTGCGCTCAGACCGAGACCGAGCGAGGCATTGATCAGCGGGGAAACGGCGGCGAAGGTGATGGCGGTTAAACCCGCCTTGCGCAGATCTCCCAGTCGGCGGGCTGCGACGATGCCCATATCGAGCAAAAAGAGGGCGAGCAGCCCGGGGAAGAGCGTTTCAACAAAGGGCATGATGGCCGCGCCGCGGGTCGGTCCGGCCAGTGCGCCGATGAGCAAACTGCCCAGGAGCAAAAATACCGAGCCGTTGAGAAACGCGTCCCGGCCCAGGTGCGACCAATCCACCGTCTTGCGTTCGCCTGAGGCAAAGCGTCGGGCGAGCACCACACCGATGATGATGGCGGGAGACTCCATCAAGGCCATGGCCGCGATCATGTGGCCCGAGAAGGGGATGCCGTGGTCGGTGAGAAATGCGGTGGCGGTGATAAAGGTCACCGCGCTGACCGAGCCGTAGGTGGCGGCGACGGCGGCGGCATCGACCGCGCCAAGTGCCCGGCGCAGGGCCAGAAAAGTCCAGACCGGCACGATGACCGACGCCGCCATGGCTGCGCCCAAGGTGGTGAACACCTCCAGTCCCAAACCGCTTTTGTGCAGGGCGACTCCGCCTTTGAGCCCGATTGCGAATAAGAGAAAAAGCGAGAGCGCCTTGGCTACCGCCGGGGGTAATTCCAAATCGCTTCGGAGCAGCGTGGCGGCCAGGCCAAGGCCGAAAAAGAGAATCGCGGGATTAAGGAAGGCGGCGACGAGGTCGTTTAAATTCATGAGCACGCACTTTGTTTAAGCGATTATAAGGTTTTAGACAATGACACCATTTTTAACCTGTCGTTAAGTTTTCCTTAACTTTAGGCATGGGCGCATGCCTTTCCTCAATTACCACCATCTCCGTTATTTCCGGGTAATCGCGCGCGAGCTGAGCCTGACCCGGGCGGCGGAGAAACTGAATCTCTCCACTCCGGCGCTGAGCATCCAGCTCAAGCAACTGGAGGAAAATCTGGGGCATCCGCTGTTCACGCGGGAACGCGGCGGCTTGACGCTGACCGAGGCCGGTCGGGTGGCGGTGGAGTATGCGGAAACCATCGGGCGGGCGGGGGAGGAGTTGATGGATGTGATGCAAAACCAGGGACACGGACGCGGGCGGCAGGTTTTGCGGGTGGGGGCGGTGGCCACGCTGTCACGTAATTTCCTCCTGGAATTTATCCGACCGGCGCTGCACCGGGCGGATGTCGAGGTGGTTATTCGCTCCGGGGCTTTGCGCGAGCTGCTGGCGGGTTTGCAGGTTCACGAGGTGGATCTGGTTTTGTCCAATCAGGCGGTCCGTCGGGATGCGGAGCGTCCCTGGCACAGTCATCTGCTGGCGGAGCAACCGGTGAGTCTCGTCGGGGTCGCGGCGTGGAAGAAGAAGGGACTGGGGTTTCCCGAAGACTTTGCCGACGTGCCGGTGATTTTGCCCAGCATGGAGAGTAATACGCGGGCGGGCTTTGACCGGCTTTTGGCGGCGGCGGGAGCGCGGCCGCGCGTGATCGCCGAGGTGGATGACATGGCCACGCTGCGTCTGCTGGCTCGCGAAGGCGAAGGGCTCGCCTTGGTGCCGCCGGTGGTGGTGCGCGACGAGATCGAGCGGGGTGAGCTGGTGGAGACGCATCGCATCGCCGAATTGCGCGAGACGTTTTATGCCATCACCCCGAGCCGTCGTTTTCCCAATCCCTTGGTGGGGGAACTGGTCGAACGCATGGTGAAGGCGGGCGGCACTACTTCCGCGTCCAAGCGCGCAGGGTCTTGAGCAGGAAAAGTTCGAGCGCGGCGGTGTCGTTGAAATTCACCCGCAGCAGCCCGGCGGAGTGTTCGAGGTGTTTTACGGTCTCGGCAAAGGCGCGCGCTCCGGCGGCGGCTTCCGGCGTGACGAGAATCTCCCGGGCGTAGGCTCCGGTGGCGCGCTCGATGTCGGCGAAGAGGCGGTCGCGCAGGCCCTTGCTTAAACCGCTTTCGATGGCCTCCTGCTCTTCCTTGCTGAGATCTTCGGGCACGGTTTTCTTTTGTTCGTTCCAGAGGCCATCGGTGGCCGTTTCGAGCAGCACGCCGAAGCGAGCGACCAAGCCGTAAAGGCGAAACACGGCGTCGGCGGGCGCGGTGCGTGCGGCTCCGTCGTGAAGCAGGGCGAGCCAGGCGCGGTAGTCTTCGAGCCAGGCGGACCAGCCATCGACCGGCGTGACGACTCCGGGAGAGGTGAAACGGAAAAGTTGGCAACGGCTGCGAATGGTGGGCAGCAGGGCGTGCGGACGCGTGGTGAGGAGAAGTAGCGTGGTGTTGGCCGGGGGCTCCTCCAAGGTCTTGAGAAAGACGTTGGCGGCGGTGGTGTTCATGCGGTCGCACTCGTGGATGAGCGCGACTTTATGGCCGCCGGCGGAGGCGGAGACCTGGACCTTGCCGATGAGCTCGCGAGTGGCTTCGGCACCGATCAAGCGAGCCTTTCCGGCGGGCCGGAGGTGGAAGCAGTCGGGGTGAGCGCCATCGAGCAGGGAGCGGCGACGCGAGGGGGCGGTGTCGGGCGGGTTGAGCAGGCGGTCGGCGAGACCCAGGCCGACGCCGCGCAGCAGGTCGATGTTGTCCCCGGTCAGCAGCAGGCTGTGGGAGAGGCGTCCGCGCCCCAAGGCCTGATCGAGCACCAAAATGGCGGGCGTGCCGACGAGCGCATCGGGCCAGGGGAGGATGGGCACGGAGGCGACCATTTAGAGCGGGGAGCAGGGAGCGGGGAGACGAGAGAACGGAACGAAGCGCGAGCAGGGGGGGAAGCTCGGTACTCCTCGCTCCCTCCTCCCCGCTTGTTGCTCTTTAGTGGGCGATGAGTTTTTGCACGGCCTTCCAAATTTCTTTTTCGATGGCCGCTTCGGTTTGCGTGCCGTCCACGACGTGGAAGCGCTGGGGCATGCCTTCGGCGAGGAGGAGGTAGCCGGCGCGGACTTTGGCGAAGAACTCGATGTTTTCGCGTTCCATGCGGTCGGGCAGGTCGGAGGCGCGGCGGCGGATGCGTTCGAGGCTAAGCTCGGTGGGCACATCCAGTACGATGGTGAGATCGGGCATGACGTTGCCGACCGCGAAGTGGTTGATCTGCTGGACCGGATCCGAGGCGAGATTGCGGGCGATGCCTTGATAAACGGTGGAGCTGTCGAGGAAGCGGTCGGTCAGCACGATTTTACTTTTTAGCAGGGCCGGGGCGATGACCTCGCGGACCAGCTGGGCGCGGGAGGCGGCGAATAGGAACAGCTCGGTCTCGGCGCACATCTCGTCGCCCTTGGAATTGTGAACGATGATGTTGCGGATTTGTTCGCCAATCTCGGTGCCGCCCGGTTCCCGGGTGGTCAGCACTTCGCGGCCGAGGAGCTGGAGGTGTTTGGCGAGCAGGGCGATCTGGGTGGATTTGCCGCTGCCCTCCGAACCTTCGAAGGAGATGAGTTTACCGTGGGTGGAATGCTTTACGGGCATGGGATCAGGGTTGAGGGCTTAAGACCAGTTGGCGAGGAAGGTTTCGAGATCGTCGAGCGAAGGGCTTTGCGCGGTGCGCACGTAATGGCCGCTGGTGCAGGCACCGAGTGTGAGGCATGCCTCGGGGTCGAGGCCGAGGAGCCGACCCTGACTGAAGCCGGCGTTGAAATGGTCGCCCGCGCCGGTGGTGATGAGCGGATTTTCGCAATAGGGTCCGGGCACCCGAAAGGTGCCGGCGGCGGTGGCGCAGGCGGCGGATTCGCGAGGGTGGACCACGACGGTGGAGACGCCGAGTTTGGCCCGGATCGCGGCGGAGGCGGCGCGCAGGCTGGTCTCGTCTTTTTCCGGGGCGGGCAAATCGAGCACGCCCGCGACTTGCTGGGCCTCCTTGAGATTGAGACCGAGCGTTACCTGGCCGAACGACTCAAAACGGCCGATCAGGCGCAATACCTCCAAGAGGTCGGCGCGCGGGCGTTTCTCGGGGTCGGCTAAATCGAAGAAAAAGGCGCGAGGCGCGGTGCCGGCAGGGCGGGCGGGAAGGGTGGGCAAGACGCTTTCGAGCAGATCCTGGAAAATCCCGGTCATGTTGGGAATCATGGTCCAGTTGACCAAGGCGATCAGGTCGGCGGCGGCGAGGTCGGCCCGAAGCTTCGCTGCGCCGACGACGGCTTCGATCTTGGGCAGCGTGATGCTGTCCAGGCTGCGCAACTGACCGAGCATGAGCTTACCGTCGTTGAATTCGACCGCGATGGTCGTGCCGGGTTCGCAGAGGGAAACCACCTCGGCTCGTGCCGCGAAATTATTGAATACCGGATGCAGGGTGGGGAAGCCGAGTGAGCCCACGTAGGTTATCTTCGTGCCGCCGGCGAGCAGGGCGGCGGCCATGATTGGGCCGTTGCCGCCGAGTTTATCCATGCGGGGATAGAATTCTATGTTGGTACTTTTCCCGGCGGCGCCCGCGACGCGTGCGGCGAACTCCGGGATGTTGGCTATGGCGGTAAACGCCTCGCCCTGGCCGGTACGCTGGGCGACCGGCGTCACGATGGTATCGACGAAGCCGTCCAGACCGACCCACGCACGTTTGGTCACGGCGGTGGCGCGGTGAGTGCGAAGCGACTCAAGGGTGCGAGTTTTGAAGCAGCTCATGGATTAGCAAAAAATCACAAAGCCGTTGCTGCTCTAGGTCGGCAACCGGCAAATGCTTCGGTCAAAGCCGACCAGTGCGGGGGTTTTACATTGAAGGTATGACGAGGAGCCGACTTCTTACGCGCACACATCCCTTTCCCGGTCCATGCTCTCTGTCCCGCCCATTCTCGCCGCCATCAACCTGATCCAAGTCTTTAACACCACTGACCTCGTCGGTCAGGTGCTTACGGTGGGACTCATGCTTTTCAGCATCGTCGCCTGGACGGTGATGTTTGGGAAATTTTCCGATTTGAAACGTCTGCGGGAACTCAATCTCGCCTTTGAGCAACGCCTTCGCGACGAGCGTACGCTGCTCGACTTGCCCGAGTCGTTTCGGGCCCGGCGCTCCATTCCCTACGCCGACGTGTATGCCGACGCGGTCGAGGCGTACTGGCGCGCGGCCTCGATTTTGAAGGAAAAAGGCATCGACTCCGGGCGCGCCCGGCTGGAGCACGCGGAGAACGGCATTCAGCGCGCCATCGCGCGCCAGACCTTGCGCTACGAGAGCAGCATGATCTTCCTCGCCTCGATCGTTTCCGGTGCGCCCTTCCTCGGTCTCTTCGGCACGGTGTGGGGCGTGATGGAGGTTTTCTCCGCCGTCTCCATGCAGGCCTCGGCGAATTTGCAGACGCTCGCCCCCGGTGTTTCGGCCGCGCTAATGACGACCATCGCCGGCCTGGTGGTGGCGATTCCCGCCGTGTTTGGCTACAACGTGTTACTGACCAAGACCCGCCAGCTCACCACCGAGCTGGAAAACTATTCCTCCGCGCTGGCCGACCGGCTGGAACTCGAGTCGAAGTAACCCGGTCCATCCACGGTAACTTATAACGGATACAACCATGGCCCGCACTTTTCGACGTCACCGGCAGATGCACGCGCTGTCCGAGCTCAACGTCACCAACCTGCTCGATCTGGCCTTCGTGTTGTTGATCATTTTCATGATCGCCACCCCGCTGATCAATCAGGAGCAAACCCTGCCGGTGAACCTGCCGGTCGAGTCCATGAGCGAGCAAAGCCAGCCGGATAAAGACACCAAATTTGTAGCGGTTACTGTAAAGGCCAACGGCACCTACCTCATCGACTCCGACGGCAATCGCCCGCTGTCCCCGCGCGAGCTGCCCGGACGTCTGCAAGCCATCGCGGCCTCGGCCGGGGCCAAGAATGCGCCCGTCATCCGCATTCGTGCCGACGCCTCGGTGCCCTACCAAAACATCATCACCCTGATGGATGAGCTTAAAAAAGCCCGCCTGGGCCGCGTGAGCTTCGATACCCAGGTGAAGACCTAGGCCCGCGCCGTCGCCGTTCTTCGCGTATCCCTCTGCCATGTCCACTGTCGCCCGCCCTATGTCCTATGGCCCGAGTAGCGCCGTGGAGCCCGGACAGGACCGGCGCTTGGGTCCGGCGTTCTGGGTCTCGGCCATCGCGCACGGAACCGCCTTGGCCGTCCTGCTGTTTTTCACGTTCGCGATGCGCGAAAAAATCGACGCGATTCCGCCGGTTTTTGAGGTCGTGGCGGGCGTGGGCAACGCCTTCGACGCCAAGGAGGCCCCGGCCGGACACGAAGCCGGTTTGGCCGCCGAGGGCGCGGTCGAATTCACCTCGCCCAATCCCGCGCCCACCTGGACGCCGCCCGCCCCCGAGCCCGTGGAAGCCGTGAGTACGCCGGAGGCTCCGCCGACTCCGGTCGCACCTGTGACACCGGTTACCAAGGTCGAGCCGGTGAAACCCGCTCCCAAAGTGGACCCGACCCCGATCCCCAATCTTAAAAACGCGGTGCTTAAAAATATCCGCAAAGAAGAGAAAAAAGCGGACAAACAAATTCAGGCGCAACGCGCCGCCGACGCCAAAGCCGCCGCCGCCGAGGCCAAGCGCGCCGCGACCAGCTACGCCGAATTTCAGAGACAACAGGGCAACAAAAGCGCCAAGTCCACCACTGCCACCACCACCAGCGCAGGTGGCACCACGCCCGGCCCGCGCGTCGATGCGTCAGGCATTCGCAAAGGCGTGACCGGGGCGAACGGGGCCAACCGCGAGGGCGCAGGCGGCAAGGCGCTTACCGCTGACGGCGGGGCCAGTCTGGATCGTTATTTTTCGATGCTCATCGAGCGCTTGCGCTCGAATCACGAGAAGCCCGGCGGCTTGAGCGATTTGCTCAGTGCTGAGGTCGAGTTCACCGTCGCGGCCAATGGAGCCATCACCGGCGTTCGCATCACCCGCTCTTCGGGTAACAACGATTTTGACCAGTCGGTTTTGGATACTTTCGCCCGCGTGCGCTCGGTCGGCCCGCGCCCGGATGGGAAAACCGATATGCGCAGCCTGACCTTCCGCATGAAGGAAATCTGAGTTTTAGGACGACGGTTTCGCTTTGTTAGGCCTGCTTTTGGTTATGCGGATTTACCGCGTTACATAAAAATCACCTTGGCCTCCTTGCTTTTGTTAGGGGCCTAATCATTAGGTGGCTTATAGTCACCCGGCTTATCATCACTTCATGCCCCACCTGCTGCTCAAAGACCTTCCGCGTTACGAGTGCCTTTTGGAATGCTCCAAGCATTTCCCGGGGCTCGATCCTTCTGCCTGTGAGGCGTTTTTGTACTTGTTACGCGCGGGAGACGAGGCCTTCCGGGTGATTGATGCCCATTTCCAAGCGCACGATCTTAGCCAGGGGCGTTTTACGGTTTTGATGCTTTTGTTTGAGAAACCCTCCGGCCAACCGCATGCGCTGACGCCGGCGCAGTTGGCCGAGCAATCCGGCGTTACTCGCGCCACCATGACCGGTTTGGTGGACACCTTGGAGCGCGACGGCATGGTCACGCGGCGGCCCGATCCGGTGGACCGCCGCCAGCTTTCCGTGGAGCTCACGCCCCGGGGACTTGAATTTCTGCAATCCCTGCTGCCCGAGCATTTCCGGCGCATCAGCGCGCTTTTGTCTCCGTTGGACGAAAACGAGCGCCGCACTTTTGTGGCGCTGCTGGGCAAGGTAGCTGCTTGTGCCTCCGAAACCTTTCCGGCCCCCGTCCATGGGGCGCCGGCTCACACCTGACCTTTTTTCAACCGAAACCGTTATGTTTAAAAAAATCAGCCTCACCGGCATCATCCTCGTCATCATCCTGGGCCCCATCGTCCTGATTAAGTTCCTCCAGATCAACTCGCTCATCTCCATGGGCAAGGCCGGTGCCGCCGCCGGCATGCCCGCCACGCCGGTTGCGACCTACGTGGCCGCCGCGCAGGAGTGGGAGGAGACGATTTCCGCCATCGGTTCTTTGCAGGCGGTGCAAGGCGTCACGCTCGCCGCCGAGCTCGGCGGCACCGTGGTCGAGATCGCGGTCGAAAACGGTGCCGCCGTGTCCAAGGACGACGTCGTCGTGCGCCTCGACACCTCGGTCGAACAGGCCCAACTCGCCGCCGCCGAGGCCAACCTGAAACTTGCCCAGCTCCAGCTTGACCGCTCCAAGTCCCTGCTCAGTCAGGCCACCATTTCACAGGCCGAGTTCGATACCGCCGATGCCAGCGCCAAGGCCTCCGCCGCCCAGCTGGCCAACATCCGCGCCCAAATCGCAAAGAAGACCCTCCGCGCTCCTTTCGCCGGGCGCGTCGGTATCCGCACCGTGAATCTCGGGCAGACGCTCTCCGCCGGAACTCTGGTGATTCCCCTGCAATCGCTCGATCCGATCTTCATCGACTTTAACCTGCCGCAGCAGCGTCTCGCCTCCGTGGCCGCCGGTCAGGAACTGCGCGTCACCATCGACGGCATCTCCGCGCCTTTCGTCGGCAAGATCACCGCCATCAATCCCGAGGTCGATCCGGTGACCCGCAATGTCCGCGTGCAAGGCACCTTGGCCAACCCCGGCGAAAAACTCCGCCCCGGCATGTTCGCCGAGATCGCCGTCGTGCAACCGGTCAAACGCCAGGTCGTCGCCGTGCCCGCCACCGCGATCATCTACGCGCCCTTCGGCGACTCCGTTTACGTGGTTGAAGAGAAGGACGGCAAGACCATCGCCCGCCAGCAGTTCGTGCGCCTCTCCGGCGCGCGCGGCGATTTTGTGGCCATCGCCGACGGCATCGCGGCCGGGGCCCGCGTGGTCAGCGCCGGTGCGTTCAAGCTGCAAAACGGCGCGAGCGTCACCCCCAACGATGCGATGCAGCCCGAGGCTTCGCTCACGCCCACGCCCAAGAACACCTAACATTTTTCGCGCGGGGCCCCCCCCAGGCGCGTTTTTACCGCACTCTTTTTTCCACGTCCGTCGCGCTTGGCGCGCCTACCGTATGAAATTCACCGATATTTTTGTCCGCCGTCCGGTTCTGGCCATCGTGGTCAACCTGATCATCATCATTGGCGGTTTGCAGGCGATCAACTCGCTCACCATCCGCCAGTATCCGCGCCTCGAGCGCGCGACCATCACCGTCCGCACCGCCTACATCGGCGCCAACGCCGACCTCGTGCGCGGTTTTATCACCACGCCGCTGGAGCGCGTCATCGCCGCCGCCGACGGTATCGACTACATCGATTCCTCGTCCGCCCAGGGCATTTCCACCATCAACGTGGTGCTCAAGCTCAACCACGACGCCAACAAGGCGCTCTCGGAAATCTCTTCCAAGGTGGACCAGGTGCGCGGCGACCTGCCGCCCGAGGCCGAGGTTCCCATCATCAATCTCGAACCGGCCGATTCCCAAATCGCGTCCATGTATCTGAGTTTCGGATCCACCCTGCTGGCGGAGAACCAGGTCAACGATTACCTGATCCGCGTCGTGCAACCGCGTCTCACCTCGCTGCCCGGCGTTCAACGCGCCGACATCCTCGGCGGCCAGACTTTCGCCATTCGCGCCTGGTTGAAACCCGAGCGCCTCGCCGCCTACGGCATTTCTCCCGCCATGGTGCGCGAACGCCTTGCCTCGAACAACTACCTCTCCGCCATCGGCGCGACCAAGGGCGGGCTCATCCAGATGAACCTCACCGCCAACACCGATCTGCGCTCGCTCGACGAGTTTAAGCAGCTGCCGGTGAAGCAGGACGGCGACACCATCGTGCGTCTTTCGGATGTCGCCGACGTTGTGCTCGGGGCCGAGAGCTACGGCGAGGATGTGCGTTTCTCCGGCGAGAAGGCCGTGTTCATGGGCATCTGGGTGATGCCCAACTCCAACTCGCTCGAAGTCATCCAGCGGGTGCGCGAAGCGATGAAAACCATCCAGGACCAGTTGCCCTCCGGCATGCAGGCCCGCATCGCCTACGACTCCACCACCTACATCGATTCCGCCATCAAAGAGGTGCGCAAAACCCTCATGGAAACGGTGCTGATCGTCGGCGTGGTGATCTTCCTATTCCTCGGCTCGGTGCGTTCCGCACTGGTGCCGCTCATCGCCATTCCGGTCTCCTTGATCGGCGCGGTGTTTCTCATGCAGGCTTTCGGCTTTTCCCTCAACCTGCTCACCCTCCTCGCCATCGTGCTCGCGGTGGGTCTGGTGGTGGACGATGCCATCGTGGTGGTGGAAAACGTGGAGCGCCATCTGCGCGAAGGGCGCACCAGCCTCGACGCCGCGCTAATCGGCGCGCGCGAACTGGTCGGCCCGGTCATCGCGATGACCATCACGCTCGCGGCGGTTTACGCCCCGATCGGTTTCCAAGGCGGCCTCACCGGCGCGCTGTTCCGCGAGTTCGCCTTCACCCTGGCCGGCGCGGTCGGCATCTCGGGCATCGTCGCCCTCACCCTTTCGCCCATGATGGCCTCCCGCATTCTGCGCAGTGGTGACGAAGACAAAGGTTTCGCTGGTTGGGTTACCCACCGTTTCGACGCCTTGCGCAATCGCTACGCCAAGATGCTCGACGGCACCCTCGCCGCCCGGCCCTACGTTTACACCATCTGGATCGTCCTGGCGCTCTTTTGTGTGCCGATGTATTTGTTTTCCCCGCCGGAACTCGCGCCCAAGGAAGACCAGGGCGTGATCTTCGGGATCGTGTCTCCGCCCGCCAATGCGACGCTGGAGCAGGCCACCTACTTCTCGCAAAAGGCCACCGAGGCCCTGATGTCGCCACCCGAGCGCGCGCACGTTTTTCAAATCACCGGCTCCGGTTTCGGCTTCGGAGGCATGCTGGCCAAACCCTGGGACCAGCGCGAACGCTCGATTTTTGAGATTTATCCTGAAGTCGCGGGTAAACTCGGCGCCATCACCGGCATCCAGCATCCGGCCTTCCTGCCCGATCCGTTGCCCAGCGCCGGCCAGCTGCCGGTAGAGTTTGTCGTGGCCGGCACGCAGAACCACCAGGAATTGCTCCGCCTCGCCCAGGAAATCATGAAGGAAGCGCTCAAGAGCGGACAGTTCGCCTTCATGACCACCGATGTGAAATTCGACCAGGCCAAGGCCGAGGTGGTTATTGATCGCGACAAAGCCGCCTCCATGGGCATCAGCCTCAAGGACGTCGGTGCCGACCTTGGCTCCGCGCTGGGCGGCGGTTTCGTCAACCGCTTCAACATCGACGGCCGCAGTTACAAGGTGATCGCCCAGATCGAACGCGCCGGGCGGCTCAATCCCGAGCAGCTCGACCAGATCTACGTGCGCGGTCCGGGCGGCAAACTCGTGCCGCTCTCCACTTTCGCCACCATCGAGCGCAAGGTCGAGGCGCGCAGCCTCAACCGTTTCAGCCAGCTCAATTCGGTGAAAATCTCCGGCGTCGCCCCCCGTTCGCTCGACGCCGGTTTGAAGGCACTGGAAGACGCCGCCGCCAAGATCCTGCCTCCTGGCACGCGCATCGACTACGCCGGCCAATCCCGCCAGCTCCGCGAAGAATCGGGTAAATTCCTGCCAGCCATGGCGCTCGCCCTCGTGCTGATCTTCCTCGTGCTCGCGGCGCAGTTTAACTCTTTCCGCGACCCGCTGATCATCCTGCTCGGTTCGGTGCCGCTCGCGATGTTCGGCGCGCTGATCTTTACCGTGCTCAAAGCTGCCGGCCCGCCCGGCTGGAGTTTCCCCTTCACCGAGGGTTGGACCACCACGCTCAACATCTACTCGCAGGTCGGCCTTGTCACCCTGGTCGGCCTCGTGGCCAAGAACGGCATTCTGATCGTGGAGTTTGCCAACACCCTCCAGGAGCAGGGCAAAGCCAAACTCGCCGCCGTGCGCGAGTCCGCCATCACCCGCCTGCGCCCCGTGCTCATGACCTCGGTCGCTACCGTCGCCGGTCACTTCCCGCTCACGCTGGTGACCGGACCCGGCGCCGAAGCGCGTAACTCCATCGGTCTGGTGCTCGTCGGCGGTATGGCGATCGGCACGATCTTCACGCTATTCGTCGTGCCTTCGCTCTACATGCTCATCGCCAAGGATCATTCCCACGACGCCTTGCCCGCGACCGACCTTGATCCGGTTGCCACGCCCGTCACCGCCCAATCTTAACCCAGCCCGCTTCCATGAAACGCACCGCCCTTTTTGTCACCGCCTGCCTGAGTGCAGCCGCCAGCCTGCCTGCCGCGCTTCCCATCCTGGAGGCCATCAAACCCGAGCCCCCGGCGCCGGCGGTTCCGCCCGCGCCCGCCGTGCCCGACGTGCTCGATCTGGACAACGCCCTGCGCTACGCCTTGGAGCACAACTTCTCCATTCTCCAAGCGCGGGAACGCCTCCGCCAGCAGGAAGGCCTGATCGTCGAGGTTCGGGCTCAAGCCCTGCCCAACGTCAGCCTCGAAGCCGGCTACTCCCGCGACGACAAGGCCTTTAGTTCGACTAACTACCAGGATTGGCGCGTCGGCGTCTATGTGCGCCAGTTGGTTTACAGTGGCGGTGGCGTGCGTGCCGCGCTCGACGCCGCCCAGACCACCCGCCAGGCGGCGGTGTTGGATATCGAGTCGGTGGTCACCAACGTCCTGCTCGCGGTGCGCACGCGCTTCGCCGACGTGTTGCTCAACCGCCAGCGCATCGGGGTGCAGGAGCAGAGCGTCGCCCTCCTGAACGAGCAGTTGCAGACGGTGAAAAACCGCTTCGAGGCCGGCAGCGTCTCGCAATTCGAGGTGCTTACCGCCGAGGTGGCGCTGGCCAACGCGCAGCCCGCGCTCATCACCGCGCGCAATGCCTACCGCATCGCCATCGACGAACTTCGCGCCGTGCTCGGCTACCAGAATCCCTTCGGCGACAACCTCGCCAAGGTGCCCAACTTCGCCGGCGAGCTCACCTTTACTCCCGCGACCTACGAACTGGAGCCCGCGCTCGCCGCCGCCAAGGCGCGTCGCCCCGAACTCCAGCGGCTCCTCCAATTGGAACGCGCGCGCGAGTCCGGCGTCACCGTGGCCAAGTCGGATTATCTGCCCACGGTCAGTGTCACCGCCGGTTATGAGGATGTGAAGTCGCGCACCTCGAATTCGTTTTCCGATTCCGTCGATGGCTGGACGACGGGCGTTACCGCCAGTTGGGCCATATTCGACGGCGCGCGGACCCGGGGCCGGGTTTCGCAGGCGCGCGCGCAGCTCAGCCAGGCCCGCTTAAGCGTGGCCGAGCAGACCCTGGCCATTGAGGTGGAGGTGCGGCGCGCGTTATCCAGTTTGCAAGAAGCCGCCGAGCTGGCCGCCGCCGCGACCAAAGTGGTGGGCCAGGCCGAGGAGGCGCTGCGTCTGGCCGACGTGCGCTACCGCAACGGTGCCGCCACCCAACTTGACGTGCTCCAAGCCCGCCAGGCCCTGACCGAGGCCAGTTTGAACCGGCTGGAGGCCAACTACCGCCACACCATCGCGCTCGCCACCCTGCGCAAAGCCATCGCCGAAGGCGACCTGGTCGAAGCGGCACAATAGGCTTCCTTCAGGTCGCAGGGAACCTGCGTCAGCAACAAGTCACGTTGTAAGGATAACTCGTCAGTGATTATGCTATGCAATCTTTGATGATCAGGAGCCCGACGGTCCGGAGCGCAGACGTCCGCGTGCAGTTTACGGCGTCCCCCGAGGCTTTTGCTAAGCGGTGGCGCGGGTGCGTAGTCCGCGCAGCGTGAGCAGTTCAGCGCCCCAATCGGTCAAATCAGGCAAGGATTTGGGTTCCGAGTTTCGCCTGCGCCCGGTGCGCGCGCTGTAGTCGGCCAGATGTTGAGCGACAAAGGCTTGGCCGCCGATTACCGCGCCGTCGGTAAAATGACGCAAGCGGCAGCGGAGCACGACATGCTTCGGCAGACGTCCCCCGGTTTTCACCACGTCATGCAACTGTTCCGCCGACACCGTGCCCTCGCCCGGCCGCGCAGTCGCCCCGATGCCGAAGAGCGTTAACCGATACAGTGCCTGGGCTTGTTCCCAGTCGATTCCGCACTCGCCCGACAAAACCGTGGTCAAGCCGCGACGAGCCTTGTCGCCCCCAGCCACGGCTTCGCCATAACCGCAGAAACGGTAATCCTTTGGGTCGCTGACCAAGCCGGCGCGAACAGCGTTGAGGTCGATGTAGGCGGCCATGGTTTCCACGACTTTGTCCTTGGGTTCGATCAGGACGGATTTGAAACGTTCGGCCCAGAGGGTGCCGTAGCGATTGTGGGTGCGGTTGAACCAGACGGAGAAGCGCTGTTTGAGCAGCTTCATGAACTGGGAGACATCGCCCATGAGGGCGAGTTGGCGTTTGCGCCACAGTTCGCCCTCCGGATCACCGGAACTGAGCCAAGCCTGAACCACTTCCAATTTCGCCTGTTGGAAGCGGGTAGGTTTGGGGTAGAGCACTTGGTAGCGGCGCAGCAGTTCCGTGTCGCAGACGGGGCCGTTTTTAGGCACGCGCACCAAGACGTGGAAGTGATTGGACATGAGTGCGAAGGTGAGCACTTCCAGCCCGCAGTAATCGGCGACCTGCCAAAGCTGTTTCCGCAAGGTCTCCTTGGCGGGATCATCGAAGAGGAAAGCGCCGTTCACCGTGCGCGTCATTACGTGATAGATCGAATGGCCGTCGGCGGTGGATGCTTTGATTCGGGCGCAACGCATAGGCTCAAGAGTGTTCGTGCAAATTCCGAAATGACCGGGGAATTCGTGAGATTTCAA
>JAPLTN010000005.1 GCA_026398135.1 Verrucomicrobiota bacterium | reverse complement strand
GGCGACCCCGCCCTACATGGACAAATCATCCAGGCCACCGTTTTACTTAAAATGCTCAAAGCAGTCCTCAGAGACCCCGACCACCGGTCGGGGCACCGCAGGAGACGCGGACACGGAAAACCGCCGTCTCCCTGGGGAGACGGCGGTCGGTGATGACGGCATAAAGCCGTCGCGCAG
This sequence comes from Verrucomicrobiota bacterium, assembly GCA_026398135.1. GTDB lineage: Bacteria > Verrucomicrobiota > Verrucomicrobiia > Opitutales > Opitutaceae > IMCC26134_A. Next base: position 3,044 of record JAPLTN010000005.1, on the reverse strand, counting down.
AGGAAGGATTACTTCTTCTTCGCGACGGGCTTCTTGGCGGCAGCTGGCTTAGCGGCAGCCTTGACGGCAACCTTCTTAGCTGGGGCGGCCTTCTTTGCAGGGGCTGCTTTTTTGGCAGCCGGAGCAGCCTTCTTCACCGTCGTTTTGGCAGTAGCCATGATGTGTCTCCTTGTATGGTTGGTTCTGGTAAACACCGGACGAAAACCTGGGGAAGGTCCGCCGGACACCGCGCATTTCGCGCTGCGTGAGCGGCAGCATCCATGAGGACATTCGCTTTGCAAGCACCAGATGCATAACTCGCGCATTTTTCGCACAAATTGCAACCGTATTCAAAGGTTTGATGCGCACTTTCCGCCATTTTCTTCCATTGGAAAACCGATTTGCGCCCGCCGTATCCTCTCGTGATGCTCTCCGCCACAACATGCATTCCGTTCTTCCCGAGCTCATCCTCCTGCTCGCCCTGCTGCTCGCCAACGGGTTCTTCTCCATGGCGGAACTGGCGGTCGTCTCCTCCCGAAAAACCAAGCTGCGCGAGCTCGCCGAGGAGGGCGATACCCACGCGGCGCGCGCTCTGGCCGTGGCCGAGCACCCCACCCGCTTCCTCTCCACCGTGCAGGTGGGCATCACCTTCGTCGGCACGCTGGCCAGCGCGGTCGGCGGCGCCTCGCTCGCCACCGGTCTCGCCACCCTGCTCGCGGATCTGCCCATCGTCGGTCCGCACGCCGAGGCGGTGGCGCTGGGCGTGGTCGTGGTCTTCATCACCCTCGCTTCCGTCGTGATCGGCGAACTGGTGCCCAAGCGCGTGGCCCTCTCCAACCCCGAAGGCATCGCCCGCCGGGTGGCCGGCCCCATCGCCCGCCTCTCCTCCCTCGCCCACCCCGTGGTGCTCGGCCTCACCTGGATGACCGAGCTCATTCTCAAGCTCTTCGGCCTGGGCAAGGCCCGCGACCAATCCGTCTCCGAAGGCGAGATCAACGACCTCGTGCAACAGGGTCTGCGCACCGGCGCCTTCAACCCCACCGAGAGCGAAATGGTCGCCGGCGTGCTTGAGCTCGACCAGCTCGGCGTCACCGCGATCATGACTCCGCGGCCCAAGATGGTGTTCCTGAATCTCGACGACCCGGACGAGATTAACTGGCGGAAAATCGTCACCAGCGGGCACTCGCGCTACCCGGTTTACACGATGCATCGCGATCAAGTCGTGGGCGTGGTCACGGTCAAAGCCATCTGGGCCAACTCCGCCTTCGGACTGCCCGCCACGTTGAAAAATGTCATGTCCACGCCGCTCATCGTCCCGGAGTCGATGACCGTCATCCACCTGATCGAGCAGTTCCGCAAAACCAGCCAGCACCTCGCGCTCGTCACCGACGAGTTCGGGGCCATCCAAGGCTTGGTAACGATGATCGACGTCATGGAAGCCATCGCCGGCGACCTGCCCGAGCGCGGCCGCCGCTCCGCCCCCGAGGCGCGCAAACGCGACGACGGCTCCTGGTTGATCGACGCCACCCTGCTCGTGCCCGAGTTCAAGGACCTGCTCAAGCTCGACGAACTGCCCCACGAGGACACCGCCGAGTACAAAACCGCCGGCGGCTTCGTGATGACCTACTTCGGGCGCATCCCCAAGGCCGGCGACCACTTCGCCCACGGCGGCTGGCGCATCGAAGTCATCGACATGGACCGGCACCGCATCGACAAGCTGCTCGCCACTCCCCTGCCCGCTTCCGAGGGCGACGAGGACGAGGAAATCAAAGGGTGAACGCCCTGCCTCGGCCGCGAGCAACTTGCGCATAAATGCCAGCAAGTTCACCTTGTCGGACGCGAAACCCGCGCCAAGTTCGCCTTCCTGTGACCGACGCCGATCCATGCAAGACCCCTTCACCGGACAAACGACCGTCCTCCAAGGCGGCCGCCATCCCGGCCGCGAAGCCCAAGCCGCTCTTCAACACGATCACGAGCGAAGACTGGAAGCGTTCGCTCGCTTCCGCTCGGCAGCGCAGGAAGTCGGCATCGGAGCGGATCCAGACGATGATCTCTTCCTCTGGGAAGCCGACCAGCTGAGCCTGCTCGCCGCCGCCGACCTGTTTTGGGGCGAACTCGACGCCGCCGCGCGCGCCTTTCGCGCCACCCTGCCCATCGTGCCGCTGGATGTGTTTGGGTTTCCCCTCGATCACGAGGATCCCATGGGCGAAGGCAGTCCGCACCTGCACCGCATCGGCAGCGGCGTGGAGGCCAGCGCCTTCCAGTCGGTGCACGACGGCTCGATCTATAAATTCTACCTCCCGCGCGAGGAAGGTCGCATCGGCGGCACCTTCGCCTTCGTCGCCGCCACCGCCAGCGACGGCTTGGACGCGCCCGCGCTTAACGCCGATGCCTGCCTGGGGAGTTACCAGGATCTGCTGGAAAAACTCCGCCTCATCCTCGCCCTCGACGGCATGCCGACCGAGGTCCTCGGCATCACCCCGGAAGGCGTGGTCATCGCCAAACAAACCCTGGGCGAACGCCTGGCCGAAGGTGCCGACGTGAGCGGCTTGCTCCCTGCGGCGATGATCCCGATTCCGGCGCGCTTTCTCCGCGCCCATCGCGACCACCCGAGACTGGTTTTCGTGCGGGGAGAAGCGTGGTTCGTCGCCGACACCCACGCCAAAAACCTCGTGCGCGACCAGACTGGTCAACTGCGCGTCATCGACCTGTTAACCGCCCCGTTTCCCGTTGCCCTGGCCGAGGCCGATCAGCTCATGCGCGACTGGCTGCAACGCGTGGCGGCCAATCCCGCCGCCGGTCTCCTGCGCGAGACCGACGACGACGAACTCTGAAATCCGACGCGCGCTTATACCCATTCGCGGTCAAGATGAACAGAAAGTCGGAATTGGCCGGGGACGGCCAACGCTACACAAATCCTCAGATGTGCGTAAGCTACGCATTCTATGATCGGATGGGCTCACGGGGATTGCGCCCCGTGAGCCTTCCACACCACCGGACGTGCGGTTTTCCGCATCCGGCGGTTGAGAGGAAGCGCGACCTATGTCGCGGCCGTTTCCCACGGC
>JAPLTN010000093.1 GCA_026398135.1 Verrucomicrobiota bacterium | reverse complement strand
GGGCAGGAGGTGTTGGAAAACCTGGATGCGCCAGCGGCGGGCATCGACGTCGAGGCCGAGGACGATGAGTGATGCGGTCGGGGTGGTTCGGGGGAGGGGGGTGAAAGCGCTGACCCAGCGGCCAAAGGAGTCGTCATAGGGGCCGTCGCTGCCTGGGCGCTGGTGGTCGAAGACGGCGTGCATCTGCGGGGTGGCCTCGGGGTAGGCGGAGCCGGCGGGGGATTCGTCTTTGGAGCCGACGGGTTCGGAGTCGGCGTAGAAGAAGACGGTGTGATCGGGAGTGCGGCCGATCAGGTAGATGAAACGGCACTCGGGCAGGTCGCCGCGGAGGCGGGAGAGGCGGTTTTTGAGCTGGAGGTAGGCGGGGTTTTCGAGGTCGGCCTCGGTGCCGGTGAGGGCGGTGTCGATACCGGGGGGGAGGGCTTGCTGGATGATGGCTGCTTTTTCGAGCCATCGGGAGCGGAGGTCTTGGTCGGCGTCTCGCCAGACTGCGGCGAGGATGCTGGCGGTTAAGGTGAGAGCAACGAGCAGGCCGAGCCAGAAACGGGCGGAACGGCGCTGAAAACGGGTTTCGGAGGCCGGGGCGGACGGGGGAGCGGGAAGGATGGAGGGCTCGGACACGGAGGGAGAGGGGAGGGGGGAGCTGGTAGAGCTGGTAAGCCGGCAAGGCTGGTAGTGCTGGGGTAGTAGAGCGGCGGGGAATGACCAATGACTAGTGCAGGGTGGTGGCCAGGTAGGTGCGTAGGGCGGTGGTGGCGGATTCCACGGCGGAGCAGGCGGCAGCCAGGGCGGGCAGATCGCCGGACGGGGCAGATTTCTCCAAGTTTAGGGCGGCGGCACGGAGCGGGGCGGCGCAGAGGTTGGCGGACATGCCTTTAAGGGCGTGGCCGGCGGAGGCGAGGGCGGTACGATCGGCGGAGGCGAGGGCGGTGCGAATGGCGGTGAGTTGGCGGTCGATGTCGCCGTCGAAGGTAATGAGGATTTTTCGCACCAGGGGTTCGCTGTCCATCAGTCGGGTTTTGAGGGCGTCCAGGTCGATGGGCGGAGCGGGAATGACCAATGACGGATGACCAATGACCAATGAAGAGGGAACGGGGGGCGGAGAGCTCGCAAGCGGGTAAGCGGGCAAGCTGGCAGGTTTGGGGGCTTCGACTGCCCGGGCCGTATTCCCTGCTCCCGGTTCCTCGCTCCCTGCTCCTCGCTCGTTTAGCCAGCGTTGGAGGGTGGCGAGGAGGGAGGGGGGTTCGAGGGGTTTGGTGAGGTAGTCGGAGAAGCCGACGTCCATGGCTTCCTGGCGGTCGCCGGTAAGGGCGTGGGCGCTGACGCCGATGACGGGGATATCGGGGCGGCGCAGGCCGGTGGCGGGGTCGCGTATGGCGCGGGTGGCGGAGATGCCGTCCATGACGGGCATCTGGATGTCCATGAGGACGAGGTCGTAATCGGTGGTGGCGAGGGCGGCGAGGGCCTGGGCTCCGTTTTGGACGACGTCGGCGTCGAGGCCGAGGTTGGCGAGCATGCCGAGGGCGACGAGTTGGTTGGTCTCGTTGTCCTCGGCGAGGAGGATGCGGGCCCCGGCGGGGATCCGGCCGGAGTGGTTGGGGCGGATGGCGGGGGGCTGGAAGTCGGGGGCGACGGGATCGAGGGGAATCTGGAACCAGAAGGTGGTGCCTTGATCGAGGAGGGAGGTGACGCCGATCTGGCCGCCCATGAGGGTGACGAGTTCGCGGGCGATGGCGAGGCCGAGGCCGGTGCCGCCGAATTGGCGGGTGACGGAGGCGTCGAGTTGGGCGAACTTCTGGAAGAGTTGGGCTTGTTTTTCCGCAGGGATGCCGGGGCCGGTGTCGCGCACGGAGAAGCGGGCGAGGTGGCGCGTGTCGGGGGTGGCGGGGACGAAGATGAGTTTGAGCTCGATCTCGCCGGCGGAGGTGAATTTGAAGGCGTTGCCGAGGAGGTTGAGCAGGATCTGGCGGAGGCGGGCGGCGTCGCCATTCACGTAGGCGGGGAGATCGGGGGGAGTGTGGGCGTGGAAGTGAAGGGATTTGGTGCGGGCCTGGAGGGCGAAGGGGGCGCAGAGGTCGTGGAGCTGGCGGGCGAGGTCGAAGGGGTGGGGGGCGATTTCGATTTTGCCTGCTTCGATTTTGGAGAGGTCGAGGATGTCGTTGATGAGGGTGAGGAGGGATTGGCCGCTGGTCTGGATGGTCTGGGCGTAATCGCGCTGGATTGCGCTTAGCGGGGTATCGAGGAGGAGGTGGGTCATGCCGATGACGCCGTTCATGGGGGTGCGGATCTCGTGGCTCATGTTGGCGAGGAACTCGCTTTTGGCGATGTTGGCCAATTCGGCTTTGAGGGTGAGTTCGTTGGCCTGGTCGATGCTGGCGCGGAGTTCTTCGTTGGTTTGCCGGCTCACGGCTTCGGCGGCTTTGAGGCGGCTGATATCCACAAAGGATTCGAGAATGACGGGGCGCCCGGCGATGGTCAGGGATACGGAGGATTTGACGATATCGAGCCGGCGACCGTCGGCGGTGCGCAGATGACATTCGTCGTTTTCGGCGGAGGGGGCGGTGTTTCCAAGAGGGCCAGGGGCGGGGGTGCAAACGAGGGAGCTGGCGTTTTGGCCGATAAGTTTGTCCAGGGGGAGTCCGATGAGCTGGCGGGCGGCGGGGTTGACTTCGAGGATGGTGCGGGTGCGGGCATCGAGCAGGACGATGCCGGAGGGGAGGTATTCGAAGAGGGCGCGGAAGCTTTGTTCGCGGGCGGAGAGTTCGGCGCTTTGGTGTTCGAGAGTGCGGCGCAGGGACTGTTCGCGGCGCAGGGCGAGCAGGATAAAGACGGTGGTGGAGGCCAGGCCAACCAGGGTGAAAACGGCCAGGAGGTAAAGGTAGCGGCGGGCGAGCGCGGTTTCGGAGTCGGCGAGCCGGGTGGCGGCATCGGAGTGACGGAGGCGGTCCTCGGTGAGGGCTGCGATGGTCTGGGTGATTGGGTCGATGTGGGTGTAAAAGGGGCCGTCGGCGGCGGCGACGAGGGCGGGGATGTCGGCGTTCGGGGCGCTTAGGCGGGCGAGGAGTTGGGTGAGGGCTTCGTCGGCCTGCTGGATCTGGTCTTCGAGCCTGAGGAGCAAGGGGGCGTCATCGGCATTGGAATCGGTCAGGGCGAGGGTGTGAAATTCCGGCCAGAGGGTGCGGGCGCGTTCGAGGGCGAGGTCGAGGGTGGTGATCACACCGATGGGGGGAATGAGGCCGGCGTGGGCCTTGTTTAGGGCGTCGATGACGTCGATGGCGTAGGCGTCGGAAAGGTCCTTAAGCAGGCGGATCTGGGTTTCGTAGGCGCGATGGTTAAGGGCGTCGGCCTGATGAAGGCCGCGAAGGCCGAGGGCGGTGACGCCGAAGAGCAAGAGGGCGACGGCCGCCAAGGCGGAGACGAGGCGTTTCCAGATGGGCCAGGCGGGCATGTCGTGGGGCTGGGTTCGAGCGGGTGGTGCGGAAAGGGCGTGCCGAGGGGGGTTATCGGTTCGTTTCGGCGGAATTTAAGCCCCGTATAACGGATTAATGGAAAATGGCCGATGACGGAGGGCTTCGGCGGGACGCTGAAGCCGTCACGCGGGACGCGTGCGCCCCCCCCGGACCGACGGCGACGGAAGTCCCGAGCCGAGGGTTATTTGCGGACCTTGAGCCGGGGTGCGGCTTAGAAGCGGGGCATGCCGCCGCCGAAGCCGCCCATGCCGCCCATGCCGCCTTTGCCACCGCCGCCGCCCTTGCGCTGCATTTCCTGCATCTGGCGCATCATCTTTTTGGAACCGCCGCCTTTGAGCATCTTCATCATCTGCTGCATCTGCTGAAACTGCTTCATCAACTGATTGACCTCGACGACCTTCACACCGGAACCGTTGGCGATGCGCAGGCGGCGGGAGCCGTTGAGGATGTCGGGGTTGCGACGC
>JAPLTN010000004.1 GCA_026398135.1 Verrucomicrobiota bacterium | reverse complement strand
ACTATTGAACGGTGATACTCAAGGTAACGCTGCCGCTGCGTGCTTTGCCGGACTGGGTCCAGATTTGAGCTGCGACGGTGCCTGGTTTAGCTTTTTCGGAGACGACGCCAGAGATCACGCCAGTGCTTGGGTTAATGGCGATCCCGCTGGGCAGGCCCTTGGCGTAATAGGTCAGGCCGGCTTTGCCGTTGCTGGTGGTAACCGCACTGATGGATTGGCCACGGGCGACTCTTACCGAGGATGTCGAGAGAACGGGGGCCACGGGGGTTACCGTAATCTTGGCGGCTTTGGACGAGACTTTACCTTTCGCATTGATTGCAACCACCGTGTAGCTGCCCGCACTGTTTACGGTAAGGGTCTTCCCGGTGGCGCCGGGTATGGCTTGCTTATCTTTGAACCATTGTAGCGAGGCGCGTGGATTGGCTGCAACCGATACCGACAATTCGCGGGTTTGGCCCGCAGTGAAGGACTGCGATACGGGATTAACGCGGAAGACCGGCTTGGTTTCCACCAAGGAAGTGTCGTTGAGGAAGTTATTGGCCACACTCGATGCGGATAGCTTTTGTCGAGCGGTGATTTCTGCGTTGGTGGCTACAGTGCCATTACGCAACGCATAGCTGAGGGCGACCGTACGAAGCCGACCTTCAAGAATTTCCCCGTTGGGACCCTTGCGCTCCTCGGTCAGATAAGTGTACAACCTATTTGCGATCAACGCTGCGCTGTTGGCCCCATTGCTGGTCAGGCCGCTGAAGCGGTTCATGAAGCTTTGGGCCAGGGCGTTTTGCGCCCCCTTCGACTTGGGCTTCGCGCCATAAATTCCTTCATAAACATTCAAGGCAAAGCTTTGAACCTTCGGGTATTGGGTGGAATTTACCACCAGCAACTCCGCGGTTTGACCAAAGTTCTGCGAGTATTCGGTGCTGGATAGCAGTTTGGCGAGATAGGTCTCGGCCGCCACAGTGGGGGTAATCCCCGTAGTGGTCAGTGACTCCAGCCCAGCAGTGTACTCGGAAATGGACGGAGCGCGCTTAAGTACCGCCAGATTATACAGGATAACCGAGGCACCACCGGAGCGGAATCCGTCAGTTAATACCAGGGAGGCTGCGACTTCGGCCAGGGCATATTGGTTATCTTCCGTCGAAGCACTTGAACTAAACTTGGAGTTCAGGGCAGGCACTTCATCCGAGTTGATGTTCCGGTTGTAGATGATTCCATAGAGGCCATCGATTACCTTGTAAGCAGTTGTGCCATTTACGGTCACTCCGTCCAGTTTATTGGACACCGGCGAGATAGTAATGGTGCGAGGAACTGAAGTGGTGAGCACACCCTTGCCATCAATGAGTTCGGCGTGGAGCTGATAAACGCCAGCAAATACAGGGCTCCAGTTGATTACGTAGGGAGCTTGTGATTTAGTGCCTACGAGTACGCCATTGGCGTAAAGCCGAATCTCGCTAACTCCATTTTGGGCTGTGTAGCCAATTCTTACGGGAAGGGGCTGCGAGCCTGCGAAATTGTCAGGTATTACTATACGTGCAGATTGGTAGAAGAGCAGGCGAGTGTTACCAATGGAGCCTACTGATATACCGGTGATTCGCCCCTGTCCATCGAGTGTAGTCTCCAATGAAACGCTGCGAGAGACTATAGGCACATTGAAGGCACTGGCGTAAACGCTATCGTTGATGACCTCCAGGATCGCTTGGGTGCCGGGAGCATAGCTTAAACCTGGATTGGTCACTTTAACAGATGTGATCTGTTGATCTAAGAAATTTGCATTGCCCAAGATGGCAACCGCACTCGCACGCGCGAAGGAGGATGTTTCGAGCACGTTGTAGGTTCCGTCGGTGGGGCTATCCACACTTACCGAGCCCGCTGTGCCTTCAATGGACTGGATGGTGCGTTCTCCGGTGCGCGCCACGTTTCCGTTGGCATCCGTTACGGTGGCGTAAACTTTATAAGTGTCCACCGAGAGGGTATTGGTGTAGCGCAGCTGGAATCGTTCAGTGGTCCCCAGTCGTGCGGCCTGGCCCAGGGTTGTGGCCACGCCCTTGGAATTGGTCGCGTAGAGGGTGGTGGTTTGCAGGGCACTATCGCCTTGGGTTGCGACTACACTGAAGGTCATGACCGACCCGGTGGCTATCTTGGTGCCGATGACGTCGGCATCGATGAGTTCAGCAGTAACCGGGATGCCAAAGACAGCCCTCGCGGTGAGTGCGGTGGTATTGCTTACAGTGGAGTTGCCCTGATCGTCGTAGGCGATGGCAAACAGGGTGTAATCACCGGACGCCGACACTGTATAATTGTATTGATAGGGTTTTGCGGTTTGGGTGCTTATCAAAGAGCCGTTCGAATAGAAATCCACTTTAGTGATATTCGCTCCCGTGGTCGCTGTGGGGGTGGCTTGGAGCAGGCTGGTCTGCCCCTGGCTAACCGTCGGGGGTGAGGGGGTGGCGAGGCTCAGGGTGGGGGCGGCGGATTTGGCCGGCGCCACGGTGATGGTGACCGGGTCGGAAATAACGCTATTGTTGGCATTATCTTTAACCAAGGCGCGCAGTTCGTAGGTGCCGGCGGCCAGGTTGTTCGTGGCAAAGTTCAAGTTGCTCAGCCAGGTGCTGGAAGAGCCTTGGCGGGTGGCGGTGGGGGTGACGATCTGACCGTTGGCAATAAAATCCACCGAGCTTATGGAGCCATCGACGTCGTAGGCGCTGGCGGTGAGAAGTATCGTACTGGCTGCGGTGCTGGTCGCATTTGCAGCGGGCGCGGTGATAGTGATCGAGGGGAGGAGGCCCACGATGGTGGATTGGGTGACCGTGACCGTGGAGGCCGGCGAGGTTACGAGATTGCCGCTTTCGTCTTTGACGACCGCGACGATTTGGTAAGTGCCGGCGCTGTCGGGCAGCCAGGATATCTGGTAGGGGCTGGCGATGTCGCTCTTGCCGATTTGTTTGCCGTTGGCGAAGAAGGCGATTTCCGAAATTTTATCGTCTGAATCGGTCGCGGTGGCGGAGAGGGTTATCGCCTGACCGGTGACGGCGCTGGAGGCGCTCACAGTCAGGACCGGCACGGTGGGACGGTTGGTGGCGGATGCAGCGACTTCCAAGACGGGTAGCGAGCCACGACCTACCAGAGTGTTGATTTTCCCTTGGTTATCGATGGCCTGAATTAAAATGTAATATTCGTTCTGATGGGCACCTTGGGGATTTAAGCTAGGGTTCATTCCGATGCTTTGCGGATCAATCTCGATGGTCCAGACGCGACTACCGGTTGCAATTAAACTGGAGTTCCCCAATTCGAAGGAAGGTTTGAAGACTTCCTGGCCTACGAGCTGGCCTTCAATAATCACGGCCGGGGCGGTGGTGTATGTGGTGCCACTCCGGTTGACAGGGGTGATTTTAGCTAAACCACCATATATGGTAGGAAGATCCACAAAGGCATCGGCCCCTAAACCACTGGGTGAGCTATCAATGTCTATAGAGATCGCGCCGGGATTGAGGTAGCCGATGCCAGGGTCAGTGATAGTGATGCTATCAACGGTGCCGCCGCTAGCCGGGGTTCCAGGGGAGGTTCCGCTACCAGGGGTAGCTGGTATATAAGGAGTTATGTTGGCGGTAGCGGACGCGGGACGACCTTGGAGGATGGTGAAGGTTACCTTATCGATGGAGCCATCGGGATCGAAGGCCGAGGCATAAAGTTTAATCTTAGATACATCGGTAATGCTTATGCCCTCTTGAGTCTTGCCGTTGCTTAGCTTAACAGGCTTGGTGGGATTGAGTAAACTTACACTGGGTCGTGTGCCTTGGATGGTTTGAGTGTAGGCAAAAGAAAGGTCCTGAGTGTCTGACGACGTATTCAGGGAATCGATTGCTTTAATCGAGATGACCTGACCGGGCCGACGTTGGGTAATCGAATCCGGGGCGAGAAGTCGATATTCATAATATCCGCTGGCTGAGCGTTTTACGAGCTGTTGTACACGCGCATTGTTAACGTAAACTTCGACGTATTGAATGGTCCGACCGGAGGCTGCCGTCGCATCAATTTGGATAAGCCGGCTTAAATCACCGGCCAAATCGAAGCCGGTGGTAGGCGAAATGAAGCTTACACTAGGCTTGGTTATAGCCGAGACGGTGATTGTTACCGGGGCGCTGGTGGTTGCGTTGCCGAGATTATCGGTGGCAATGGCATAAAACTGGTAAATGCCAGCCGCACCGGGGATGTAAAAATACTGATACGGAGAGGCAGTATCGGTGGTGGTTCCGCTAAGGGATACGGTCGCACCAAATGAGTCGAAGGCTATGAAGCGGACGTTACTGATTGTGCCATCGCCGTCGGTTGCGGTGGCGGATAACGTGACGGTGTCACCGACCGCAGGAATCAAGTTGTCAGCGGTAAGTGAAACGGCGGGAGCAACTCCACTGGTCGCGGTGACCGTTTGAGCGCCCGAGGTGGTGGAGCTGCCGATGCTATCCGTGGCGACGGCGGTGAGGGTGTAGGTGCCCGCAGAGGCCGGGGTGAAGGCAAGAGAGTACGGCGAGCTTAAATCGGTTCCGATACTGGTGCCGTTGGCAAAAAACTCTACCCGGGTGAGCGAAGCGCCGACGTTGTTGGAACTGGCGGTGGCAGTCAGGGTGCTTCTCTGCCCTAGGACCAAGGAAGCGGGGCTGGGGGCTGAGAGCGTAACCGTGGGGGGGGTTGCTGCGGTTACGGTGAGGGTCTGCGAGGCCGAGGTTGTGGAGCTCGTGGTTCTGTCGGTCGCGACAGCGGTAATGGTATAGCTGCCTGCGGAGGCCGGGGTGAAGGCGAGCGAGTAGGGCGCGGTGAGATCGACGCCGATGCTGGTGCCGTTGGCAAAAAACTCCACTTGGGAGAGGGAAGCGCCGACGTTGTTGGAGCTGGCGGAGGCAGTCAGGGTGCTGCTTTGGCCGAGTACCAAGGAAGCGGGGCTGGGAGGCGAGAGGGTGACCGTCGGGGCAGTCTGCGGGCTTACGGTTAAGACTTTGTTAGGCGTATCACTAGTGAGCAGACTGGTTTCGTAGGTGATTCTCGTTGTTATGGAGTAATCGCCTATAGCAGGCGGGGTAAATGTATAAGTGTAGGGTGCAGTTGTGTCTGTGTCGGTTAGTGCACCATTGACATAAAATTTTACATCTTGAATCGCATTTCCACCGACATCGAAGGCGGAATTGATCGCAAGGGTCAATCTAGCGGATTGCCCTAAGGTCAATGTAGAGGGGGAGAGGCCTTGGAGGGTGCCGGCACCGCTTGTGACGTTCACGGAGTAAGACGTAGAAGTGGTCTGATTTCCCCGGTCATCCACGGCGATGGCATTTATGCTGTAGGTACCAATTGCGGGGGATTGAAAAGTAGCGCTGTAAGGAGCAGTGGAAGGATCCCTGGTATCGGAATTAAGTAAGAGACCATTGGCGTAGAAATCCACGCGGGAAATCGCGCCTGTTCCCACCGAGGCCGAGGCGCTTAGGGATACGGCTTCACCCACGACGAGCGTGGTGGGAGTCGGAGGAGTGAGGGTGATTATGGGCAAGGGGTTGGTAATCGTTGCCGTTCTAGTTGCAGCGGTGCTTGATACACCGGCAGTATCGACAGCGACCGCCGTGATCGTGACGTTGCCAGCGGCTTGGTTGCTTGGGATGGACCATGTGTACGTGTAGGGCGCGGTGGCGACACTGTATACTTGAGAGCCAATGGTGAAGTCCACCCGTTGAATTGCGATTCCTGTTACGCCATCGGGAGTGGCGGTAACGGTAAGCACTTGGGTTGTTCCGGCCGCCGTGGTGAAGGTGGCTGTTGCCGGGCTGGTGAACGCGACCGTGGGGGCCGCGTTTATATACGGGGCAAGAATGGTTCCTACCAGGGCGGCGAGCAGGTAGGTTTTGATACGGGACAGGAGCTTCATGTTAAAGAGGTATAGCCTGGATACGGGACGTTTGGCGGTGAATCCGGATATTGATGATGAGGTGCGTACAAGGTAACTTACGAATCCAGTGCGGGGATTGCGACCGATAGGGGCGGTTCAGGCTATCGGTCGCGAATTCGGTTTACTGGCTGCGAATGCGGGACTCGGAGCTGCTGGGGGTAACTACGGTGGGGTTTTGGAAGGTCGAGCTGGGGCTGATGCCGCGGAGCTCTTGTTTCTTAAGCGAGCCACCGGGCGAAACCAGGTTGGCGGTGACGAAGATCAGGAGATTTCGCTTTTGGGAGGTTTCACCCTTGGAGCGGAAGGCCCGACCGAGATAAGGGATGTCGCCCAGGATGGGCACTTTATCACTCACGCGTTTAACTTCTTCGCGGGTGAGACCGCCCATGACGAGAGTCGCACCGTCCCAAACAGTCACTTTCGTGGTGATCTCGCGCAATGCAAAGATGGGTTGATAAAAACCCGAGGGCGTAATCACGGTGGTGCCGCTGGAAATGCCCACGGATTGGCCACCGTATTCTATAAAGCCTTCAAACTCAGTAACCCTCGGGTTAAGATCTAGGCTGATGGAGTAATCGTCTTCCTCGACGGTGGGGGTGACTTTGAGTTCAACACCCACGTTACGGGTGGTAAAGTCTTGGGGGGTGCCAGGCGTGATCGTAACACCGGCAGAGCCGCCGGTGGCACCTGCGCTGCTGGTGCCGACTTGGGACTGAGTTTCACCATACGACTGCGGGTAGCGGAGTTCTTGTGCCACGGTGATGTTTGCCATGTTACCGGACAAGACGGTAACTTTGGGTGAACTGAGCAATTCGGAGGAGCTCTTTTGGGATAGTGCCCGAAGGGTGGCGGTGACATCGAAATCGCCTATGACCTCGGTGAAGGCGGCGGTGGCACCGCCGAGAGCACCGAGGGTAACGGCGCCGGGAACGGTGGGCGCGCTATTTGCGATGGTGCGATTGCTAGTGGTGGTGCCGGTTCCGTTGAAGGTATTGGTGGTGATGGATCCCTGGTTGGCGGAAGTGGAAGCCGAGAAGGTATCGCTCAATGTGCGGTTGCCGCTGGAAACCTGACGCTTATAATTACCGACGACTTGGTTGCCGCTGCTATCCAGTAGCGGGGCTCCGGTGGTGGTATCAAACTGGGGGGAGCCTTTGCCTTTGGCACCCCATTGTATGCCGAGTTCGTTGAGGTCGCCGGCTTGCACATCGATAAACTTGGCTTCGATCTCGACCTGGCGCACATCGTTGTAGCGACCGATGATGTTGCGGATACGTTCGATATTACGGTTGGTATGCGTTACCAAGATGCGTGAGCCGTCATAGGCGAGGCTGGCTCCGGGAACGGACTCAAAGGGAACACCGGCGGCAGACAAGAAGCGTTTGATGGAATCGGATTCTCCGCCTCCTGAGGCGGCACTGCCGGCTGCGGGGGCGGCGGCGAAGGGATCGCTGCTAGCTGCGGACGAGGCACTCGCGCCGCCGCTGACGCCGGTCATACGGGTGAGGGCGGATTTACTGACGGCAAATTCTTCGGTGAGCAGGTTGGCGTCGGTGCCACTGGGTTTGACCAAGACCAAATCGGCCTGGACTTCGTATTGGTACCCGACGTTTTCCGTGATAATATCCAAGACGCGCTTGAGCGTCATGTTGCGGAGGGTGATATTAACCGAGGGTACGTTGCTGCCGGCGAGTTGGTTGCCGAGTACGATATTAACGCCTTTGATTTCGCCGGGGGTCTTGTCGAATTCTTCGGAGTAGGCGGCGAGGGTGTTGATGACCTTGCCCAGTTCCACGCCGGTGAAGGCGACGCTGGGTATGATGATATTGTTGAGTTTGTTGGTAAGGGTCGCGGAACCGGTGCGTTCACCACTTTCCGCTTGGGTGTTCCGTTCAACAAATACACCCGGGCGCTGCCAGCTCTTGGCCACTTCCTCGAGCATGGTGGAGCGGGTTTTTTCACGGTTGATGTCACCGAGGCGGGCTTTTTCGTCGGCAATGCGCTTCAGGAAGTATTTGGACTCGGGGTTTTCCGGGCTGATCGTCTCGATCATGCGGAAGGTATCCTGGGCGCCATCGATATCTCCGGCGACGTACTGGCTGCGGCCCTTGGCGGTGAGTTTGGCGATTTCTTTTTGTTCGGGAATAAAGGTCGTGCTGACTTTTTCGATGGGCTGCAGGCCGGGATCCAGCTCGGCGGCATCGATTTTCTTGGCCTGTTTGACGGCGGGTTTGCTGGAGGGGCTGGTGGCGGCGACATAGGCGTCGAGGGCGGCCTTGGCTCCATCGGTATCATTTTTAGCCAGAAGGTCTTGCGATTTTTGGAGGAGGAGCGCGTTTTTGGTCGAAGTGAGCGATTTGATCGTGTCTTCGGTCATGGTATTGACCGGCAGAGTGCGGATCGCGGCGTCGAGCTTGGTGTTGGCGCCTTCGTAATCACCGCTTTTAGCCTGCTTGTTGGCTTCTTTGACTTGCGATTTGGCAGCAGCGATAAGGTCTTTGACGCGGGAGTCTTCGGCTTTGGCTAAATCGGTCGCTTTGTCGGTTTCGGATTTGGACGCTTTGGATTTAGCGGGTTTGGCCGGGCCGGTGGCGGAAGGATCATAAACGACCTCGGGGACGTCGGCGCTCGGGGTGACTACGGCAGGCGCAGGTGTCTCGACAACAGCGGGCTTGGCGAGATTTTCGTTAACGCCGTTTAGCAGGCGTTGAACGGTAATATCGGTGGGGGCGAGAACGAGAAGCTGCTCGAAGTTGTTTTTGGCGGTGGCGAGGTCGCCGCTGTCGCGAGCTCGGAGTCCTTCCGCCATAAGACGAATTTTGGTCTCAGTCTGGCTTTGCGCAATCAACCTGCCGGCAGGCACAGTCAGCGAGAATATTACGGGGGTAGCGAGGAGCAGGAGCACCTTCTTCGGGAGCTTGGTGTAGTTCATTTGGGAAATTGAGAGAATGGATTGGGGGGGCGTGAAGCGCCAGGTGGTCTAAAAAAGTATTAAAAGGGGAAAGCTGTGCCGCTATTTGCGGTAGAATTGGTGCGGGCCGGGGTTTTTTCGGACGGAGCAGACGGGGCTTGGGCGGAGCCTGCGACTAAAACAGTGATTTCTTCCTGCTTAGTTTTTAGATCCGTTTTTTTAATTTTAACACTGGGTGGGGTTAAGGTGAGTTCCAGGAGTTCATAGGACGCGGTATCGGTGCTGATTTGTTCACCTACCCGGAGAATTTTTTCTTCACCTTGGCTGTTTTTTACGGCGGCAGTGACGGGACCTTCGGTTTTGCGCACTTTGGCGTCGAGTTGGGTTTCGGCATTGGTTAAGGTGTCCTTAACCGTCGCGGTCACAATGTCTTCAATCAAATCAGAGCCTCCTTTTACCGAAATGCGTTTGCGTTGGGAAACAAAGCTGACGATCTCCAAGTTGAGGGAGTCGATACGTTTACCCTTGGCCCCGATGATGATTTCCTTGGTCAGCTGGTTTTCGAAGGTTCCGCGAGCGGAGGGACCTTCGCCTAGGGCACCGACCAATTGTAAGCGGAACAGGGGTTGTTCGACTTTGATAAGTTCCAGGCCAAAGCTGGGTTTCACGACCTCGGGGGCGGCGGCGACTTCCTTTACAGTGCGAACCGGCGGTATGACGGTGAATTGCTTGGTTTCGGAATTATAAAAAATTTGTGGCGGGGTGAAGACCTCGAAGCGCCAGTTTTCGCCGGCGGTCTGTTTGGGGGCGTCGGCCCACTGGAGGGATTCAGGGGGGGTAATCTTGAGAGCGGAGGGAGAGTAAACCAATCCTTTGCTGGGAATATCAAAAGGGCTCTCCAGGTGTGCGATTTTGCTCTGTTGTAGAAAGGCCCAGAAGGAGGTGCCGATGAAGGCGAGTCCGCCGACGGCAATAAAAAGGGTATCTTTAGTTTTGGCGGACATGGTCAGGGGTTGTTCGCGACGGTGAGGTTTTTATCGACCAAGGATACAAATTCGATGGTTACGGTGAAGCGGGAGTCGAGTTTCTCGACAAGGGGTTTTTCTGCTTCTTTGGTTTTCTGGTCAGGCACGATGCCAAACAGGCTGGCGAGGGTATTGGCAGGGGTGGGCGCGGGGGCGCTTGGGCCGGTTTTGGATATGGGATCTACTTCCACGGAGCGTACTACCATGGGTAGCTCAAAGAGTGCCAATTGATTGAGCAGCGAGCGAAGGACCAGGGTGTTGCCTTTGAAGTTGAGGCGATAGGCGCTGGTTGAAACAAAGCCGGGGACTCGTGCGCTGGTGCGACTATCAATGACAAAATAGTCTTTGTTATTGGGATCCACTGGCAGGGCGGGAGCTGACTGCCCGGCGGCGAGGGCGGAAGCGAGTTGTTTGGTTTGGGCTGGGGTGAGGGGGCGTTCGCGTTGTACGGAGATGATTTCGGCGGGGCTGGCCTTTATCAAGGCGTTGACGAGGTATTCGATGTGCTGGCGTTGTTTAAATACAGGGGCGATCAGGTCGCGCTCAGGGCCGGTGGAGGCGTAGGTGTTAAAACCGAAACGATTGGTTTCACCGCCTGTGATTCCGGCTTGTTGGGTCGCCTTGCGCATGCTTTCGACGAAGTTCGCGATGTCGAAATAGGCGTCGGTCGAAGTGCCGGGGATGGTGGCGCTGGAGATTTTGAGCGCGATGTCGCTGTTGGCACGCAAGAGTTCGCGAATGTCCGCACGGGTTTTAGCGAGTTGTGCAAGGTCGGCCTCGATTGCGTCCAAGTTAATTTTAGACGGGAAGGGATCCTGGGTGGAAAAGGCTTGGAGGACTTGCTGTTTCTTGGCGATCTCCCGGGTTGTTTTGCCGAGTTTGCTGGTTTGGGTGTAATAGAGCCATGCTTGACCTGCCGCGGCTACCGCCAAGACAACCAAGATGGCGCAGAAAATGGGGTTGGATTTAAAACGTGCCATGGGGTCAAAGGGGACGGGCGGGGTCGATGACTAGAATAAAGTCGAATTTCAGAATGCCAGGAGTGGTGGCATCGAAGCTTTCGCGTTCGACGGCGGAGATAAATTGGGAATCCACGAAACTGGCCAAGAGGGTTTTGATGCGTTCGTAGGAGTCGGGAGAAACGCGCGAAACGGGGTTCTTTCGGTCAATCAGACGGCCGGTAAGCTGCAAGCGAAGGACGGGTTTGGCTGCGGTGGCTGTATCGTCGGAGGTCGTGGGAGTGTTGCCGAGCAGGCCGCCGCCCGAAGCGGGGGCGGTTTCAGAAGCAGAGGGGCGGATAACCTGGAGACTCTCGAGCCAGACGTCTTCGACTTTTACGAGTCGTGCCTGGAGGTCGGAGAGGAAATTGATCCAATTATTTTTCGATTCGGCCAAGCTTTGGATGGAGAGTATCTCGGTTTTGACCTCCTCCAAGGAGACGAGCTTGTTTTTGATTTCCGATTGCAGGTTCTGCAGGGGGGTAATCGCCTCGTTGATCGATTTCAGTTTTTGATTTGCGGCAGTGACTGCGCGCGAGGACTGCACCGCCAAGGGAAGGAGCGAGAGCGCGACCAGGACGGCAGCGCCGATGAGCAAGGGTTGACGTTTTTTGAAGGTCAGGCGTTCCGCGATCGCCGGCGGGATGAGATTGACTGATTTCTGGCCTTTGGTGGCCGGCAGGGCCAGGCCGACCAAGCCGGCGAGCAACGAGGTTTGTTTGGCTACATCGGGAATGGTGCAACCGATGTTTTTGAGCGCATCCAAACGCTCGACCGGGAGTTTGAGTTTTTCGCCGAGTTTGTGGCTTAATTCCTCAATGGTGGCGCTTCCGCCGGTGAGATAAAGTGCCACGGGTTGTTCGGCACCCGACTGACGGCGGTGATTTACGATGGAGCGGGTGAGCTCCAGGTGAAGTTTACCGATGAAGGTGTTGACCGCGTTCTGGACTGCGGCGCGGGCGGGGGAAGCGGTCGGGAGTTCGCTTTGGCCGTTAAGAACTTGAATCTTGATCGTCTCACAGTGAGCGAAATCGTGCTTCAGTTCTTCGGCGATGGCTTGGGTGATCGAGTTGCCGGCCAACGGGATGGTGCGAACGAAAAACCGTTCGGCATCGATAAAAATGAGGTTGGTCGAGCGTGCGCCGACATCGGCGATGATTACGCCACCGGTGATCTCCGGATAGTTGTAACGAAAGCAGCGGGTAACCGCGATGCTGGAGGGCAGGACCGAGGAGACGGTGAGGCGGTTATCGGACAGGGCATCGCAGGCGCCTTGAACGACTTCCTTTTTGGCCGCCGCCAACATAAGTTCAAGATCCAGACCCTGTTCGGAAATGACTTGGTAATCCCAAACGACCTCGTTTAGCGCGTAGGGGATATTTTGCTGGGCCTCAAACTGGACGATTTTATCTAGTTTTGAGGCTTCGACTGCGGGGATTTTGATGAATTTCCCGAGAATATGGTGCCCCGGCAGTCCCAAGCTGCATTCACCGCTAAGCTGTTCACGTTTAATCGCATCGGAGAGCGTCTGGCTGACTACGGAATTCCACTCGGCATCGAGCGATGCGTCCGGGTTAATTGCCTCAAAGGTAAGCTTTTCCAGTTGGATACGGCCTGATTTGTCACTGCTGAATAAACCGCAAGCGACGTGGCCGGCGCCACAATCCACGGCGAGAACACGGGGTAGAGACATAGGGGAAGGTTTCTTTTTCCAGTAGTAAAGCTGATCAGCAAGCGCAATCTCAGCAGGGAGGGTGGGTCAGCGTTGCAATTCGCGGCGCAAAGGCGTGGCAGACGGGCGTTGGCTGTCGGCGGCAAAGGGAGTGAGGTACTGCGGCATTAGAATGCCTTCATTTGCGCCAGATTCAGAGGAAACTTTGTTCAGGAAGTTTTTAAGCGAGTCAGGGGTGGTGAATTCAGTGGCGGCGCTGGCTTTGACGGGTTTCTGGAGCTCGCCTTTGGCCTCGACTTCGATCACGTAGTATTTCACGTCGGCACGGAGATTGTCTCTTTTTACGACTTCCGGGGGCAGGTAAAATCGGACCATTCCGGGCTTGCCGCCTTCCAGGCTGATCAGCTCCATGTTGCCGCGATAAAAAACCAGGCGTTTTTGCCCTTTGCTATCGGAGGCTTCGCAACCGATTGATAGGGTAACTTTTACGCGATCAACAAATTCGCCCGAGACGAGTTTGCCGCCGGGCTTAACATCCAGTCGGATGTCAGTTTCCAGCCATGCATCGCTGCCGATGCGGGCAAAGCTAAATTTGACCGTATTGACTTCGACTTGGGCTGGGGGAGCGGCGGGGGTTTGAGCGTTAATTCGTAACGTGGAAACGAATACGAAACCTAAGGCCAGCAGGGCAAGCATGGGGGTTTTCATGGGGAAGACTACAGTTACGAAAAGACGCAGGGTCGTCACGCTCAAATCCTGGCAAAAATCAGAAGCTTGCGCGCAGACGCCAAAATCGCGCTTTTTCCTGCCAGCGAATTTACAGCCCTTATGTTTCCAACCCAAACCCCGCCAACTCCAAGCCCAAGCGGGCTTTTGGGTTACAAGATTGCAGTTTTGGTCTTTATTCAGAACTCGCTTGGACAACAGTTGCTTCTGTTGCGCGTAAAACCGCCTAACTGCGGCACTTGGTCGCCGATCGGGGGGAAGCTGGAAACGGCGACTGGAGAGTCTCCCTTTGAATGTGCGGTGCGCGAAACGCAGGAGGAGACCGGGCATACGATAGACGTCTCCGATTTACACTTATTTGCCATGATCGCTGAGAAAGCCTACGAGGGCGCTTCCCACTGGCTGCTGTTTTTGTTCCACTGCGGCAAACCGCTGGATGAGCTGCCACCGACGATGGAAGAGGGGGGCTTTGGTTTTTTTAGTCGCGAGCAAATCGATGCGTTGGCTTTGCCGGAGACTGACCGGACCGCGCTTTGGCGGGTTTATGACCAACATCGTCACGGGTTCGTCGCGCTGCGGGCGGATTGCGCCCCGGGTAAACCCTTGGAAATTGTTGAGGAACAGATTATGGCGCGGGGCTGAGCGTATTTTAAATAAAACGGTAACCGGGACCCAGGCATATTCGTTTTTGTGGATTTCGCGCAGTGCTGACATGAAATATCTTTGTGACGTGAACATAGTCGGGGGCATGGGGCGCAAACGCACTTGATTTCCCTGCATCGCGGCGAACACTGGCGGCTTTTCCTCTTCCAACCAACGCCCTTAATCGTGAGCAAGAAGTCTTCCGCCCCTGCTGAAACCAGCGCCCTATCCGATGTGTCGATCGCCGTGCCCAGCCCTCATGCCACGGCTGCGGCCAATGCTGGTTTGACGACGGAACAGCGTATCGAGCTTTATCGTAAGATGGTGCGCATCCGGCGTTTCGAGGAGCGATGCCTGCCGGTTTACAACTCCGGAAAGATCGGGGGCTTCCTGCATCTTTACATCGGCCAGGAGGCGGTCGCGGTCGGGGCCTGTTCGTTGATGGGTAATGACGATCACGTCATCACCGCCTATCGCGATCATGGTCATGCGATTGCGGTAGGCATGGATACTAAGCCGTTGATGGCCGAACTTTACGGCAAAGTCACGGGTTGCTCCAAGGGCAAGGGTGGTTCGATGCACTACTTCGCGCCCGATCTTAATTACTGGGGCGGTCACGGTATCGTCGGCGGGCAGATTCCGCTCGGCACCGGCTTGGCTTACGCGGTGAAGTATCAGGGTAAAAAAGGGGCCGCGATGGCGTTCATGGGCGATGGCGCAGTGAACCAAGGTGCGGTGCACGAAGCTTACAACTTGGCGGCGCTGTGGGACTTGCCGGTTATTTTTGTCATCGAAAACAATCGTTACTCGATGGGCACTTCCCAAGAGCGTTCTTCGGCCGGCCAGCTCGGAAAACGTGCCGAAGCGTATGATATGAAGTGGTATCAGTGTGGCGGGCACGACATCTATGAGGTTCGTGCCACGCTCGATTTAGCCCTGAATCGAGCCCGCGATGAGTTCAAGCCGGCGGTCGTGGAAATCGACACTTATCGTTATCGCGGTCACTCCGTGGCCGATCCCGATAAGACTTACCGTGACCGCAAGGAGATCGAGGACTATCGCAACACCAAGGATCCGCTGCAGGTGTTTCAGAAGCAGCTCCTGCACGAAAAGGTTCTGACCGACGCGATCATCGAGGAAATCGATTTAGCGGCACGCGCCGAGGCCGATCGCGCGGTCGAGTTTGCCGAAGCGTCGCCGTTCCCGACCGCCGACGACATCCAAAAAGACGTTTATTGGGAAACCGATCAGCCCAAACGCACGAGCGAGGGCCGTATCTTCTTCAACCACGTGTAACCCTGGCCTCATCCGCGATCCCGGCCCAGCCATTTCCTTCCTAATTTTAATCCCAAGTCTCCGATGCCCGTAATCACCTACCGCGAAGCCATCCGCGCCGCCCTTTCCGAAGAGATCGAACGCGACCCCAATGTCGTCGTCATGGGCGAGGAAGTCGCTCAATTCAATGGTGCCTATAAAGTTACCGAGGGTATGTATGAGAAGTATGGCCCCAAGCGCATCGTCGATACGCCTATCTCCGAGGCAGGTTTCATCGGCATGGGCGTCGGTGCCTCCATGCTCGGCATACGCCCGGTGATGGAGCTGATGTTCTGGTCGTTCTATTCGGTCGCATTCGATCAAATCGTTAACAACGCGGCCAACGTTCGTTACATGTCCGGCGGGCAAATCGCTTGCCCGATCGTGATCCGCGGACCCGCCAATGGCGGCACCAACGTCGGGGCGACCCATTCGCATACTCCCGAAAACATCCTCGCGCATCACCCGGGCTTAAAGGTCGTCGTTCCCTCCAACGCAGCTGATGCCAAGGCGTTGATGAAGACCGCTATCCGTGATAACGACCCGGTGATGTATCTGGAGAACACCATCCTTTACGGCGAAAAGGGCGAAGTTCCCGACGGCGACATCACGCTGCCTTTCGGCCGCGCCAACATCGCCCGGCTGGGTAAAGACCTGACCATCGTTTCCTACGGACGCTGCGTGGTTCATAGCTTGATCGCGGCGGAAAAAATGAAGGCGGAAAAGGGTCTGGATATCGAAGTGATCGATCTCCGCACCATCCGTCCGCTCGACGTCGATACGGTGCTGAAGTCGGTCGCCAAGACCCACCGCGTACTCATCGTGGAAGAGCAGCGCCCGTTCTGTTCGGTCGGCTCGCATCTCGCGGCCATCATCCAAGAGGAAGCATTCGACGAACTCGATGCCCCGATTCTTCGTGTAGGAACCATCGATGCGCCGGCAATTTATGCACCTCCGGTGGAGAAACAGTTCCAGTTGCCCAACCCCGAGCGCGTGATCGCCGGCATCCTGAAGGTCATGGCTTAAGTCACGTCCGGTGCTTTTTCCCTCAACCTAGCGCCTCGGGCCTGGGTTTTTGTCTCCTTCGTTTCCCTATTTTCTTCCGCTTCTCCCGCCCTTAACTCCCAAATTTTTACACCATGGCTCAAGTCATCACTATGCCGAAACTCAGCGACACCATGACGGTGGGCACGCTGGTCAAGTGGCTCAAAAAAGAAGGAGACACCGTTAAATTCGGCGACCTCATGGCCGAGATCGAGACCGACAAGGCGACGATGGAATTCGAGTCCTTCGGCGACGGGGTGGTTTTAAAACTCTACGTTCCCGCCGGTTCACAAGTCGCCATCGGAGATCCTTTGCTGGCGGTCGGTGCGGCCGGTGAAGCCGCTCCTGAGGTGGCCGCCCCCGCCCCTGCGGCCAAGCCCGCCGAGGCTCCGGCGCCCGCGCCCGTGGCAGCTTCCGCGCTGCCGCCCGCCACGACGGCGGTGCCTGCGGTGGTGGCACCCGTGGCGGTGGCGCACGCTCCTGCGCCTGCGGCTCCTGCCGCCGCGCCCCTGCGCGCTGCGGGCGAGCGCGTGAAGGTTTCGCCTTTGGCCAGAAAACTCGCCGAGTCGAAAGCCCTCGACGTCGCCTTGATCAAAGGCACCGGCCCCGGTGGCCGCGTGGTACGCGCCGATGTATTGGCTGCGGAAGCCGCTGGCACGGCCAAAGTCGGCTCTGCTTCCGCCAAGAACGCGGGCTCGGGCGCAGCTTCAGCCGTCGTCGGTGGCTTGGTGGCCAAGGGCCCCATCCAGGAAGAGCGCGTCGTCCCGGTTTCCAACATGCGCGGCGTGATCGCCAAGCGCCTGATCGAATCGAAGACCACCGCCCCGCACTTCTATCTGGAGATCGAGGTCGATGCCGAGCCGCTGGCCAATCTACGCACCCAGCTTAATACCGGCCTCGAAAAAGCCGGGGTAAAGCTCTCGGTCAACGACTTGATTCTAAAGGCCAGTGCCGAGGCGCTGCGTCGTGTGCCCGAGGTCAACGCTTCTTGGGAAGGCACGCAGATCCGCTATTTCGGAGCGGCGCACGTTTCTTTCGCGGTGGCTCTGCCCGATGGCTTGATCACCCCGGTGGTGCGCGATGCCCACGAGAAATCGGTTTTCCAGATCAGCACCGAGGCCAAGGCGCTCGGCAAACTGGCCAAGGACAAAAAGCTGAAGCCCGACCAATACACGGGTGGCACCTTCTGTGTTTCCAACCTCGGCATGATGGGCATCCCGAAGTTTTACCCGATCATCAACACGCCCAATGCCGCCATTCTTGGCGTCGGCACCTCGGTGACCAAACCCGTGGTGAAGAACGGCCAGATAGTCGTCGGCAGCACGATGACGCTCACTCTCAGCTGTGACCACCGGGTGGTGGATGGTGCGGTCGGCGCGCAATTCCTGGGCGCTTTGAAACTGCTCCTGGAGTCGCCGGCGCTGCTTCTGGTTTAGGCGTTTCGTTCCCCTTTTGCGGTCAAGATGACTGCAGAATGCCGGAATTGGCCGGGGGCGGCCAACGCTATACAAATCACCCTTGGTGGCGAAGTAGCGTATTTTGTGTAGGGTTGGCCGTCCCGGCCAATATCGCTCAACCTGAACGCCCCTAGAATTACCGGCTAAACGCCGGTGTTCAGGCGGTCAGGATTTTTTCGACGGCGGCGCTCGCGACGACCATCTCCTCCGGGGTGCCGATGGTGAGACGCGCCCAATCGGGCATCTGGGGGTAGCCGGCGTTAATGACGATGTTTTCGGCCCGCATCTTCTGGGAAAAATCTTTCGCCGGCATGCCGACATGGAAAAAGACAAAGTTGCCCTGAGGCGGGGCGAATTTGCGTCCGAGTTTGCCGAGTAACGCACAGAATTTATCGCGCTCGGTTTTCAATTTAACGCGGGTTTCCTCGACGAAGCCGGTGTCGCCCAGGCTGGCGGTGGCGGCGAGTACGCCGAGCATGTTGGCGCGGAACCCGTTTTGCAGCGGATAGGCACCGAAGGCCTCTTTGGCGACGGCGGCGGGCATCACGCCATAACCGAGGCGCTCACCGGCCAGCGCGTAGATTTTCGAGAAGGTTCGGGTAACGATCACGTTGTGCCCTTCCTTGACCAGGCCCACGAGGGTGCTGCCGGTGAAGTCGTCGGCATATTCCAGATACGCTTCGTCCACCACGACGGGGCACTTCCTGGCCATTTCGATCACGGTTGCGCGC
Organism: Verrucomicrobiota bacterium; assembly: GCA_026398135.1. Taxonomy (GTDB): domain Bacteria; phylum Verrucomicrobiota; class Verrucomicrobiia; order Opitutales; family Opitutaceae; genus IMCC26134_A. The sequence continues at coordinate 65,188 of JAPLTN010000004.1, read as the reverse complement.
AGTTTGGCGGCGGGGAGCAGGGTGCCGGTGGGATTGTTGGGGTTTACGAGATAAACACAGGTCGTGGCCGGGGTGATTTTGGCCGCCATGGTATCTATATCGTTGAAGAGGTCGGCGGTGAGCGGGACTTCGATCAAGGTGGCCCCGCGACGCTTGGCGGCGGTGGCGAAAAAGTTAAAGGTGAACGCCGAGGTGACGACTTCGCCTTTTTTAGCACCGATCCAGTCGGCGAGCCCTTCGAGCACATCGGCCGAGCCGGTGCCGAGAAAGAGGTTTTCCTTGGTCACGCCTTCCTTGGCCGCGATGGCGGTAAGCAGTCGGTCGCACTCGGTATGCGGGTAGCGGAGCATGCGTTTGGTGTTTTGCATGACCGCCATGATCGCCAGCGGGGAGGGGCCGTAGTTGTTTTCGTTGCTGCCGAGGCGTATCGGTTCAGCGGAAGAAGTGCCGCGGCCGGGGTCGCGTTGCTGGGCGTCGGCGCGAGTGGGCAGAGTCGAGGAGAGGGCGAGACCGGCGACCAAAGACCCGGTGTTTTTGAGGAAATGACGACGATTGAGCGCGGCGGTTTTCATGTGGATTAAATCCACGGTAAGCAGTTCACGGGCCGCACTTCGGCTAGATCGCGAGTCGGGGTCCCAGTTCTTCCGGGGTGGTGCCGGAGGCGCGCAGGGTGGCGAGTGCGAGGGCGGCGTGGCGTTTGGCCAAGCGGACGCCGTGTTCGTCGGTGAGGAGCGGCGCATGGCAATAAGTCGGCGCGGGGGCACCGAGGGCCTCGAAGAGGAGAAGTTGGCGAAAGGTGGAACGGACGAGGTCGGCACCGCGTACGACCTCGGTGACGCCGAGCAAGGCGTCGTCCACCGCGCAGGCGAGTTGGTAGCTCGGCAGACCGTCTTTGCGCCAGACAAGGAAGTCGCCAAAGTCGCTCCCGCAGACGGCGGTTTGAGTGCCCAGGAGGGCGTCGTCGAAGCGGAGTTCGTGTTCGTCTGGCACGCGAAAGCGCCAGTTAAGGGCACGGCCGGTGGCGTCGAGTGCGGGGAGCGCGAGATCAGCGGCGGGGCGCCAGGCGGCAGGGTAAAGAGGTTCGTCGTCGGCGGCGGGGGCGGCGCCGGGTGTTTCGTGGGGTGCGGAAAGGGCTTCGGCGAGGTCGCGGCGAGAGCGGTAGCAGGGGTAGATGCGGCCGGTGGCGTGCAGACGGGCGAGGGCGTTGCGGTAGAGGGGGAGGCGTTCGGATTGGGTGATGACGGGCTTTTCCCAGTCGAGCCCGAGCCAGGCCAGGTCTTCGAGCGCGGCGGCGGTGAATTCGGGGCGGCAGCGGGCGCGGTCCAGGTCATCGATGCGCAGGAGCAGCTTGCCACCGGCAGCGTTGGCCCGGGCGGCGGCGAGGGCGAAGGTGCGGGCGTGTCCGAGATGGAGCAATCCGGTCGGCGAGGGGGCGAGCCGACCGACGTAGGGTTGGGGCGAAGTTGGAGCTAAGGGAGCGGTGCGCACGGGGCCGACGGAGTTGCGGGTAGCAAGGCCGGGCCAAGCGAACTTAACAAGCCGGACGCGAGTCAGGGTTTGGCCGGTCCCCGGTGGCGTGGAGGGCGGGGACCGGCGTGAAGAGCTGAGAGTTGGACTTGGGGCTTTTCCTCAGACCGTGACGGTTTTGAGCGAAGCGATGTTCCACTCTGGCTGGCCGCATTCGCGGGCGACCTCGTTGAAGGCGTCCACTTCGGCCTTGGTGAAGAGCAGGCCGCCGGCGGCGGCGGTGTGTTTGGCGAAGGTGGCCTCGATCTGGCCGGGGATGATGGCGCCGTCGTTGCCGTGGCCGAGGACGTCGGCGAGCACGGCCTTGACGTTGGACTGCTGGTTGCGGCCTTGGGCGAAGAGACCGCCGCTGAGCGCCTCGGGGTGGATGACTTGGAAAAAGAAGCAGCAGGTGCCCTTATCGCCGGCGGGAACCTGGTCCCAGCGGTTGCGGATGGTGGGCAGGGATCCGCCGATGAAGGCGCCGACGACCTCGTTGAGCAGGGAGAGACCGTAGCCCTTGTGCGCGCCGAAGGGAAGGAGGGCGGTGACGTCGTCGGGGTTGGTGGTGGGTTTGCCGTCTTTATCCACGGCGGCGAGCGGGGGCAGTTGTTTGCCTTCGCGTTTGAGTTGTTGCACGCGGCCCATGGCGACGACGGAAGTGGCCCAGTCGATCACGAGCGGGAAGCCGACGGCCTCGGTGGTGGGGAAACCCCAGGAGTGGGGGTTGGTGCCGAGGGTGGGGAATTTGCCGCCGAAGGGTACTACCTCGGCGAGCGCGGCGGTGCAGTTGGTGTAGGCGATGTAGCCGCGACGGGCGGCCTCCATCACGTAGCCACCGCCCCAGAGATAGTGGAAGGCGTTGTCCACCGAGACGGTGCCGACGCCGTAGATGTCGGCCAGGCGGATGGCTTCGTCGATGGCGCGGTAGGCGGTGGCCTGGCCGAGTTTTTTGTTGGCGTTCCAGATTTTGGCGGAGGGGAAACGGGAGGGGCGTTCCTCGATCTGCGCGCCGGGCACGCAGCCTTTGGATCCGGAGCCGAAGAGGTGGTCGAGATGGAGGGCCTTGAGGCCGTTGTGGGTGCGGATGCCGTGGCGGGAGGCCTCGGCGCAGAAGCGGGCGCCCTCGGCGGATTCGTCGGCGTGGTAACCGCGATGTTGATACGCGGCGGCGACGAGGGAATTATGGGCGGATTCGGGGACGATGAGGTAGGTGTCGGGCATGGCAGTAAGAAGTAGCGAGTGGTGAGTAGTGGGTAGCGAGTAGTGGAAAATCAGACGGCGCGGGCGATGGGAGGTTGGCCGCCGAGGAAGCGGGTAAGGTTTTCGACCGCGCAGGAGGCCTGGCGTTGTACGCTTTCGTGGGTGCGGCTGCCGATGTGGGGGGTGAGGATGACGCCGGGGAGGCCGAGCAAGGGGTGGTCTGGCGGCGGCGGCTCCTGGTCGAGCACGTCTGCGGCGTAGCGGATGTGGCCGGCTTTGAGCGCGGCGACGAGGGCGGCGAGGTCGAGCAGTTCGCCGCGGCCGGTGTTCACGATAACCGCGCCCTTGGGAAGCAGGGCGAGGCGGCGGGCGTCGAGCAGGCCCTTGGTCTCGGCGGTGAGTTTGGTGTGCAGGGAGACGAAGTCGGCCTGGCGCAGGGCCTCATCAAGGGTCTCGGCGCGTTCGAGGCCGTACCAGCGGGCGAAGTCCTCTTCCCAGTAGTTGGCAAATACGACGACGCGCAGGCCGAAAGCACGGGCGCGAATGGCGACTTCCTTGGCGATGCGGCCCAGGCCGACGAGAACGAGGGTCTTGCCGCAGACTTCGTTGCCGGTGATGCGGGTCCAGCGACCGGCGGCGACGTGGTTGGCCTCGACGACGAGGTTGCGCACGGTGGCGAGCAGGAGGGCGAAGGTGTGCTCGGCGACGGTGGTGTGGTTGACCCCGGGTGTGAAAAGCACGGGCAGGGCGAGGTCTTTGGCGGCGGCGAGGTCGATTTTGTCCAGGCCGATACCGTATTTGGAAATGACTTTGAGGCGCGGGAGGGATTTCTGCATGACGGCTCGGGTCATGGCGTCGTCGCCGCAGAGGTAGGCGTCGAACTGGCCGGCGAGCTCCAGCATGCGGGACTCGGGCAGCGGGCCGCGTTCGCGGACGATTTCAAAGTTTGCGGCGGCGAGCATCTCGTGGTGGATGCCGGGCGTGTCTTGGAAGGAGGTGGTGGTGAGGAGAACGCGGGTCATGTGGAGAAAAGCGATCGGTGGGGGGCGAAGGGGGGATTGCGGGGGCGAGCGCAAAATTGGCGGTGAGCAGCGCAGAATACGAGTAACCAGCTTGTGAGAAGGTTTGCAGGCGTGTTGGGCGTTGCCGCGGCATGAGAGATGCGGGAGAGACCTTTATCTTTCCTGACATGACCAAGAAGCAACTCGCCTCCGCCACCTTAGCTATGCGTCGAAAACTCGGCGCCCGCGTCGTTTTGACCGATGACGCTTCGTTGGAGGCGGCGTCTTTTGATTCAAGCCGGATCGCGGTGCGGCCGGCGGCGGTGATTCGCCCGACCAAGCGGGAGCAAATCGGGGTGCTTTTAAAAATGGCCAACAAGATTGGCGTGCCGGTGACGCCCCGTGGGCGCGGCACGACTTTGATGGGTTCGGCGGTGCCGATTCAGGGCGGCTGGGTGCTGGATTTGATGGGTTTGGACACGATACGTATCGATCCCGAGGCTGGGCTCGCCCATGTGCAGGCGGGGGCGAATGTCGGTGCGATCCAGGACGCGGCGGCGGGGCAGGGGTGGTTTTATCCACCTGACCCGTCCTCCAAGCAGTATTGCACGATTGGCGGCAACATCGCCTGTAACGCGGGCGGCATGCACGGCGGCAAGTATGGTGTGACGCGTGATTTCGTGGTGGCGTTGAAGGGCTATTTGCCGACGGGAGAGTTTGTGGAGTGGGGCACGGCGACGCGGAAATTTGCGGCGGGATTTAACCTGCGCGATTTGTGGATCGGGAGCGAAGGCATGCTCGGGGTGATCACGGACGCGGTGTTGCGCTTGATTCCGCAACCGGCGGCGCGGTGGACCTTGTTGACGAGTTTTGCCGATGAAGTGTCGGCGTTTCGGGCGGCGCGGGCTTTGTTCGCGGCGCGAGTGCAGCCGGCGATCTGCGAGTTTCTCGATCGCTACTCGGTCCAGTGCGCCGAGCAGGCGATGAAGACGACGATTTTCCCCGGGCAGCCGGGGCGTCCGGTGATTTTGATCGAGCTGGCGGGGTCTGAGGCGGAGCTGGCGGACGCAAAAAAAGCGGTGCTGGCCTGGGCCGAGGCCAACGCGGCCGGGCATCGCGAGGCGCAGACGCGGGCCGAGGCGGAAACGCTTTGGGCGGTGCGGCGCAAGTGCTCCGGCGCGATGTTTCAGATGGGCGATGCCAAGCTGAACGAAGACATCACGGTGCCGCTGGGCGCTTATGAGGATTTCGCGGTGTGGCTCGAGCAACTGCGGGCAAAATCGGGCTTGGCGATTCCGACCTTCGGGCATTTGGCGGATGGGAATCTGCACGTGAACATCATGTATCACAAGGCGGTGGCCAAGGAGTGTCGCGCGGCGGAAAAGGCGGTGCTGGCATTGATGAAAAAGGTCGTTGCGCTGGGCGGAGCGATTTCGGGCGAGCACGGTATCGGGTTGGCGAAAACGCCGTTTTTGCGCCTTCAGCACAACGCCGCCCAGATCGGCGCGATGCAGGCGGTGAAGCACGCGCTCGACCCCAAGGGGATTTTGAACCCCGGGAAAATGTTCGAGGTGGTCGAGGTTTGGAAAGCGCCTCGCGTGGTGGCGAGTTTCCCTTGGGATCACAAATAAACGCTTCGGGCGGGGGCAGGGCGTTTAAAATCTCGTTGCCGCCGCCTTTGTGGCGCGGCTTTGCTGCGCGTTTACGTTTAACGTTACCCTATTTCCGACATGACGAACACGCACCACTGCGCCCAGCTTACCGCCGCCGATCTCGGCTCCACCGTTTCCCTTGTGGGCTGGGTGGATTCCATTCGCGACCACGGCGGCATTCTCTTCATCGATTTGCGCGACCGTAAGGGCATTACCCAGGTGAAGTTTGATCCGCAGGATCATGCCGCGCTCGCCGCCGAGGCGGCCACGGTGAAGCCCGAATCCGTGATCGCCGTCACCGGTCAAGTGGTAGCCCGTCCCGAGGGCACGGTGAATGCCGCCCTGCCCACGGGCGCGATCGAGGTTTCGGCCACCGCGTTGGTGATTCATAACATTTCCGACACTCCGCCGTTTCCCCTCACCGATGCCGGTGGCGACAAGGTTAACGAAGACCTGCGCCTGACCTATCGTTATTTGGATCTGCGTCGTCCCAAGATGCGTCATAACCTTCAGGTGCGCCACAAGGTCACCAAGGCGATCCGCGACTACTTCGACTCGCAGGAGTTTATCGAGGTCGAGACGCCCGCGCTGTTCAAATCCACGCCTGAAGGTGCCCGCGAATACTTGGTGCCGTCACGCATCCACGCGGGGCAATTTTATGCGTTATCTCAGTCACCCCAGCAGTTTAAGCAGATTTTAATGGTGGCCGGGGTGGAGCGGTATTTTCAGATCGCGCGTTGTTTTCGCGACGAAGATCTACGCTCGGATCGTCAGATGGAGTTCACCCAAGTGGACGTCGAAGCGTCGTTTATCGACCGCGAAGATGTTTACCGGATCTTTGAAGGCATGGTGAAAAAGGTCTGGCAAGAGGTGCTCGGCACCGACCTGCCCACGCCTTTCCTGCGCATGCCGTTCGTGGATGCGATGAATCGTTTCGGGGTTGATAAGCCCGATCTGCGTTTCGGGATGGAGCTCACGGACCTCTCGGAGACGTTCAAGGCATCTGCGTTTAAGGTGTTTCAGGCTACGGTGGCAGGTGGCGGCGTGATCAAAGCCTTCAACGCCAAGGGGCTGGCGGATCTGACCCAAGGCGAACTCAAGAACCTTGAGGACATCGCCAAGTCGCTCGGCGCAAAGGGACTGGCTTTCATCAAATGCGAAGGCGGCGAGTGGAAATCGCCTATCGTGAAGTTTTTCTCCGAGGCCGAAAAAGCCGCGCTCACCGCGCAGCTTGGCATCGCGGATGGCGACATGGTGTTTTTCGCTGCCGCCCCTTGGGAAAAGGCCTGCGCCATTCTGGGACGCGTGCGTTTGGAAGCCGCTCAACTGCTGGTGAAACGGGGCAAGCTCGCCATTCGGGCGGATGACTGGCGTTTCCTGTGGGTGGTCGATTTCCCGTTAATGACCTACGACGAGGAACAGAAACGGTTTCTCGCTACGCATCACCCCTTCACCTCGCCGGTGCCGGAAGATGCACATTTGCTCGAAACCGCTCCGGAAAAAGTTCGTGGTCAACATTATGACCTCGTGCTCAACGGGATGGAGCTTGGCGGCGGTTCGATTCGTATCCACCAGCCGGCGATTCAGGAAAAAGTATTCAAAGACGTGCTCAAAATCCCTGCCGATGTGGTGGAGAGCCGTTTCGGCTACTTATTGAAGGCGTTTTCCTATGGCGCGCCCCCGCACGGAGGCATCGCTTTCGGACTCGACCGCATGTGCGCCTTACTTTGTGGCACGACGAGTATTCGCGACGTGATTGCTTTCCCCAAGACGCAAAAGGGGCAGGATCTTATGGCGCAGTCTCCCACACCGGTAACAGCTAAACAGCTCAAGGAGTTGCATATTTCGGTGGTGGCACCGGAAGTCGCCGCGATTTAATTATGGCACTCATATACAGCCAGAGCGGGGTTCTAATACCCCTCGGCTATGAAAAAAATTCAGCCCAAACTGACATCTTGGCACAAGCTGTGCTTTTAACGCTTTTGGATTTCTTATCGTTCTCGATAAGTTCGCTCATCACAACAACCTGCAAACTACATAAATTATGAAGTTATGGTCCAAGCCCGTATCTGGGTTATTTAAAATGGTAGGAGTTCTCGCGCTACTGGCGCTCGCGCTTCCCGCTCATGCTCAAGACGCGGCCCCTGCGGCCGCTGCCGCTGTTCCTGCTGCTGACGCGGCATTTGCGGCCTATGTTAACAACGTTGACCCAGGTGCAGCTCTGCCCGGGGTTGCCGGTCCCGGTCACAACGGCTTCATGATGATCTGCGCCGCTCTGGTGCTTTTCATGACTTTGCCCGGTTTGGCGCTTTTTTACGGCGGTCTCGTCCGCAAAAAGAATGTGCTTTCCGTGTTGGCCCAATGTTTGGGCATCACGGGCTTGGTCACCATCCTGTGGTGGGCTTTCGGCTACTCCCTGGTTTTCGGCAAGAGCTTAAATAGCCCCTTCATTGGTGGCACGGAGTTCTTTTTCCTGAAGGGCGTTACGTCTGCTCCAAACACCGACTACGCTTGGTGGATCAGTCAGAATGTATTCGCGATGTATCAGATGATGTTCGCGATTATCACTCCGGCTCTGATCGTCGGTGCCGTTGCTGAGCGCATGAAATTTTCCGCTATTCTTCTCTTCGTTACCATTTGGATGGTCGTTGTCTATTTCCCTCTCGCCCACATGGTTTGGGGTGTTACGGGCTTCATGAACGGCGTTTGGAATGGCGATGCCGTTATCAAAGCGATCGATTTCGCCGGTGGCACCGTGGTTCACATGAGCTCCGGTTGGTCGGCTCTCGTTCTCTGTATCATTCTTGGACCCCGCATCGGTTTTGGTAAGGAAAAGATGCCGCCTCACTCCATGGTCTTGTGTATGGTGGGCACGGGCATGCTGTATGTGGGCTGGTTTGGCTTTAACGCGGGTTCTGCACTCGCGGCCGACGGCGTTGCCGCCAATGCGTTTATGACCACCATGATTGCCGCTGCCGTGGCCGGTTTTGTCTGGGGTAGGATCGAGCTGGTTTTCCGCGGTCACGCTTCGATCCTCGGTTTCTGCTCTGGCATCGTTGCTGGTCTCGTCGTAATCACTCCCGCTGCGGGCTTCGTCGATTCGACCGGGGCCGTAATCATCGGTGTGGTTGCCGCGATCGTCCCCTATATCTTCTGCACGGTGCTGAAGTCCAAGTTTGGCTACGATGACGCGCTCGACACCTTCGGTGTTCACGCCGTCGGCGGCACCCTTGGAGCGTTGCTCACCGGTGTTTTGGCCACTTCCTCGGTCAATGGTAACCTCACCGACGCCAACACTTACGCCAAGGCTAACGGCCTTTATAAACTCGTGGCCGACGGCGGTCTCTGGTTAGAGCAAGTCAAGGCTATCGGAGTCACCTTGGTCCTCTCCATTGTTGCTACCGTTGTCATTGCTTACTTCGTTAAGGTTCTGGTGGGTCTCCGTCCCACCCACGAAGTTGAGAGCCAAGGGCTTGATATTAACGAGCATCGCGAAGAAGGTTACGTTGACTGATTTAACCCCTACCCATCTCACTTATGAAATTAATCATTGCTATCATTAAGCCCTTTAAACTCGAAGAGGTTAAAGAAGCTCTCTCCGAAATTGGTGTTGAAGGTATGACCGTTACCGAGGTCAAGGGCTTCGGCCGCCAGAAGGGGCACACCGAAATCTATCGTGGTTCGGAATACACCGTAGATTTCTTACCCAAGGTTAAGCTCGAGATCGTGGTTGCTGACGATGTCGTGACCAAGACGGTGGAAGCCATCGTGAAGGCCGCCAAGACCGGCAAGATCGGTGACGGCAAGGTCTTCGTGGTCGCGCTGGAGGATGCCATCCGCATCCGCACCGACGAACGCGGCGACGCTGCGATCTAGGCAGGCCTGCCCGATAATTGGGTTCTTCGCTCAAGCTTCGGCCGACTTCCTTTGCGGGAAGTCGGCCTTTTTTGTTCATCTGGTAAATTTTGAACAGCCAATGGTTAATGATGAATAAAATTACTTTAGCAGGTAAGTAATTTTATTTTAGCAATTTACATATTAATTAAGGAAATGTTCCTAGTATTTTAATTCATGGCGCGATGATTGCTAAATTTTCTGCGTCCATGAAGACCCTCTACAAAACTATTCTATGTGCGCTGGCTTTGGTTGGCGCATCTATCCAGGTTACGGCTCAGGAAGCCGCTCCGGCACCCGCTGCCGCAGCGCTTGTCGCGCCGACGGCTGACGCCGCGTTCACCGCGTATGTCAATAATACCGATCCTGGTGCTGCATTACCCGGAGTGGCCGGTCCCGGTCATAACGGTTTCATGATGATTTGCGCCGCACTGGTGCTTTTTATGACGCTACCCGGCCTGGCGCTTTTTTATGGCGGTCTTGTGCGCAAGAAGAACGTGCTGTCCGTGCTGGCGCAGTGCTTGGGCATCACCGGCTTGGTTACGCTTATGTGGTGGGCCTTCGGTTACTCGCTGGTCTTCGGCAAGAGCTTCAACAGTCCATTCTTGGGTGGAACTGAGTTTTTCTTCCTGAAGGGTGTTACTTCTGCGCCCAATACCGACTACGCTTGGTGGATCAGCCAGAACGTGTTTGCGATGTATCAGATGATGTTCGCCATTATCACGCCCGCTCTGATCGTCGGTGCTGTTGCCGAACGCATGAAATTCACCGCGGTCTTGTTGTTTGTAGCCATCTGGATGGTCGTGGTTTACTTCCCGCTAGCCCACATGGTTTGGGGCGTGACTGGTTGGATGAACGGCGTCTGGAACGGTGATGCGGTGATCCGCGCGATCGACTTCGCTGGTGGCACCGTGGTGCACATGAGCTCCGGCTGGTCCGCTCTCATCCTCTGTCTTATCCTCGGGCCCCGTCTCGGCTTCGGTAAGGAGAAGATGACCCCGCACTCCATGGTGTTGTGTATGGTCGGCACCGGTATGCTCTATGTCGGCTGGTTCGGCTTCAACGCCGGTTCCGCCCTCGCCGCCGATGGCGTGGCCGCCAACGCCTTCATGACCACCATGATCGCTGCCGCCGTGGCTGGTTTTGTCTGGGGCATGATCGAGCTGGTTTTCCGTGGCCACGCCTCGATCCTCGGCTTCTGCTCCGGCGTAGTTGCCGGTCTGGTCGTGATCACTCCTGCCGCTGGTTTCGTTGATTCCACAGGTGCAGTAATCATTGGCGTGGTCGCCGCCATCGTTCCATATATCTTTTGCACCGTGCTGAAGGCAAAGTTCGGCTACGACGACGCGCTTGATACCTTCGGCGTCCACGCTGTCGGCGGCACCCTTGGCGCGCTGCTTACTGGCGTGCTTGCCACCTCCTCGGTTAATGGAAACCTCACTGAGGCAAACACCTACGCCAAGACCAACGGCCTCTACAATCTCGTGGCCGAGGGCGGCCTCTGGCTCGAGCAGGCAAAGGCCATCGGGGTCACCTTGGTGCTCTCTATCGTCGCAACCGTGGTTATCGCCTGCATCGTCAAGGCTGTGACCGGCCTTCGCCCCACTCCCGAAGTCGAGCGTCAAGGGCTCGACATTAACGAGCATGGCGAAGAGGGTTATGTGGACTAAGACTCGCCACCCCATTATTAACCCACTATTCGTATTACTATGAAACTCATCATCGCTGTAATCAAACCGTTCAAACTTGAAGAAGTTAAAGAGTCTCTTGCCGCCGTTGGCGTCGAGGGCATGACCGTCACCGAGGTCAAGGGCTTCGGCCGCCAGAAGGGTCACACTGAAATCTATCGTGGTTCTGAATACACCGTGGATTTCCTGCCCAAGGTCAAACTTGAGATCGTCGTCGGCGACGACCTCGTGAACAAGACCGTGGACGCCATCGTTAAAGCCGCCAAGACCGGCAAGATCGGTGATGGCAAAGTGTTCGTCGTCGGCATCGAGGATGCGATCCGCATCCGCACCGACGAGCGCGGCGAAGCCGCAGTCTAAGCGTTCGTCCTTGTTTCACGCCCAGCCCCGGTTGCGTCTAGTGCGCACCGGGGCTTTTTCTTTTTAGCCAAGGAAACCGAGCCGTTCGTGTCTGGCCCCGAGGATGGTGTCGGCCGGGCAGTCGAGCCAGCGATCGAGCACCGTGGCGTAAACCGAACGGAAATCGGTGGAATAGGTAAGGTCGGCGTTTTTCTCCACCGCGAGGTTTGGGGCGGTGCCGTGCATGGGCCCATGTATTTGTTTACCCATGACGAAAAGCGGCGCGGCGGTGCCGTGGTCGGTGCCGCCGGACTGGTTTTCGTTGGGTCGCCGTCCGAACTCGGAAAACGTCATGGTCAGCACCTGGCCATCGAGGCCGCGGGCGGTGAGGTCTTTTTGAAAGGCAGCCAGGCCTTCGGAGAGCTGGCGAAGCAGATTGGCGTGAGGGTTGGACTGGTTGGCATGGGTGTCGAAGCCTCCCAGGGAAACGAAATAAACCCGGGTGGAGAGGCCGGCCGCGATGAGCCCGCCGACGTTGCGCAGGGCTTGGGCGAATGGACTGGCGGGGTAGGTGGCCTCGGGTTTGTTGGCGTCGAGGATGCGCTGGATTTTTTTCTCGGACACGAGGGAATCCATCAAGGTGGCCCGGAGGAAATCGTGGTTGGTGTCAGGCTGGCCATGGCCGGTGTAGGCACCTTGGGTGGCGAGGCGTTCGAGCAGGGCGGAGTCGTTCTTTCCGGCGCGGGCACCCAGGGCTAGACCGTAGGTGTTGTGTGGATGGACGCCGCCGAAAGATTGCGGCACCTCGGCGCTGATGTGCACGGCGTCGGGGTCGGCGGCGGCAGGGGCACCGGCGCAGGCGTTGTCGAGGTAACGTCCGATCCAGCCGGAGGCGGCAGTCTCGTCGGAGGCGGTGGCGGTCTCCCAGATCTCGGTGGAGCGGAAGTGGGAGCGGTTCGGGTTGGGGTAGCCGACGTTCTGCACAATGCCGAGGCGACCCTCGTTAAGCAGGGCGTGCAGGGGTGCGCAGGCGGAGTGGAAACCGAGGCTGTCGTTGAGGGGAAGCACGTCTTTCTGATCGAGGGCGAGGGTGGGGCGCAGACTGTGATACGCAGGATCCGAAAACGGCACGACGGTGTTGAGGCCGTCGTTGCCGCCGGCGAGTTGGACAAGCACCAGAATTTTGCGGTCTTTTTCGGGCTTGGGCGCGGTCAGCGAGGTTTGCACGAGGAACTGGGGCGCGAAGCGACTGAAGGCGAGCAGGCCCACGCCTTTGCTGGAGAGGTGGAGAAACTCTCGGCGGGTCGAGGGAAGCAGTAGTGAGGGCATGGGATTTGTAGGGGTAACGAGATGCGGGGGGCGGGTCGGCCGTAGTTAACAGAGTTGGTATTCGGGCGACTGCAGGATGGCGATGGTGGCACGCCGTGCCTTGGCTTCAGCTTCGGCGGGGCTGCTGGCGGTAAGAAACTGAGTGAGGGTGGCGCGGTATTCGGGGGTGACGCGCACGGGCAGGAAAAAGTCGCACAGGCGCTCGGCGATACCCGGCGCGCCTAAAGAAGCGAAGGTTCGGATGCGTTCATCATCGACGGTGAAACGGCTGTGGCCGGCGTCGCGCGCGCCCTCGAGTTCGAGGCGATCGTCGGCGTTGAGGCGGTCTTCGTCGAGCGGTGAGCAAAGGGTTTCGGCAAGCTGGCGGCGGGCGGCGAGGGTGGACGAGTTTATCCAGAGGCGACCACCGACCCAGCCGCGGACGTTGGGCGGCAGGAGGAAGGTTTGCCCCATTTGGCGGAGCGGTTGAAGCGTGGTGCGTTGGAGGGGCAACACATCGAGGCCGAGGTCTTGGAGCAGGCCGAGATAGAAGTGGATCGGGCTCTTGATGTAATTGGCGCGGAAGGTGGGTGCGTAAAAGGCCCGCGAGCCAAAAAACCGCAGGCAGAGCTCGCGCAGGTTAAAGCCCGAGGCGCGCCAATCCTGACCAAGGGGGACGAAAAACTCATGGGGCAGGGTGCGTTCCGTGAGGTAAAAGCGGGCCATTTCCCGAGGGAGAAAGGTGGCGGCGGCGGGCTGCCGGTAAACGAGGTCGATCACATCGTCGCCCAAGTAGGGGCCGGTTTGGCCGAAGATCGTTTTCGGGGTGGTGTCGCGTTCGCGCTCGTTTTGGCGAAATCCGTCTTTGCCGTGGCGATAGCCGGTGAAGGCGCGGGCCGCCTGTTTGATGTCGTCCTCCGTGTAATTTCCTTCGCCCAGGGTAAAGAGCTCAAAGAGTTCGCGGGCGAAGTTTTCGTTGGGTGCTTTCTTGGAACTAAGATCCAGGTCGAGGTAGCGAATCATCGCGGCGGAACGGGAGACGGCTTTGGTCAATGCGGGTGCGGTGCCGGTGCCCTTGGTGCGCAGGAGGTCGTAATGTTGATACACCAGTTCCGCGCTACGGACTTTCTCCATGCTAATGACGTAAACGTCAGTCAGGAAGTGCACCCATTTTTCATAGGCTGAACGGCTGGGGTCGGCGGCGGCTTGCAGCCATTTAAAGGTGAGTTCGACTCCGGCGGTGCGTTCGAGTTCGCGTTCTTCGCGTTCGTAGATGCGGCGTTCCTCCTGATCCAGGGCACCGCGTTTCAGCGGACGCAGGGCGTTGATCCGGTCTTGGGCCAGAGGAATAAACGCCGGTCGTGCCAGTGGCGGGGGAGTCGCGGGGAACAAACGGTTGAGCGTGGCGGCGAGGCCTTGTTGGACGGCGCGGGCGACTTCATCGGGCCGGGCCGCCCAGCCGGCCCGGCGCAAGAGGTGGCGGGCGAGATCGGCATTCCATTCGGAAGCGGGCAGGGGTTGCCAAGCCTCTCGGGGATCGAGTGGGGACGTCATAGGGAGGGTGGGGCGGGGTGCTGACGATTGGGGCGCTGACGTTCTGTAGTGACGTGCGCTGAAAGGCAAAGTTTCACGGCTCTCCAGACCGAGCGGAGGCGCGCAGCAGTAATTACCCGCCCAATGGCGTGCGGTAGATGCGCGGAACACGTTTGGTCACCGAGCAAAGGGTTTCCCAAGGGATGGTGTCGGCCCAGCGGCTGAATTCAGCCAAGGGTATCTCAGCGGTTGCTTGGCAACCCACGAGAACGGCTTCGTCGCCCGCAGCCACTGCCGGCAGGTCGGTGACATCTACTATGGTCTGGTCCATGGTCACGCGTCCTAGGATGGGGCAACGTTGACCATGCACGAGCACTTCGCCGCGATTGCTGGCGGAGCGGGGAATGCCATCGCCGTAGCCACAGGTGAGCACTGCTATTCGTGAGTTGCGCTTCAGGATGTGGGTGCCGCCGTAGCTGATACCGGTGCCGACCGGGAGGTTTTTGACCAGGCCCACGCGGGTGCGAAAACTAAATACCGGCTCGGCGTGCACCTCGGAAAGCAGCGAGGCAGTGCTGGGTAAAATGCCGAATTGGAGCAGCCCGATGCGCACGGCGTTGAACGGGCCGGCTTGCTCGATCGTATCAAGGCCTGCGCTGTTGTCGGCGTGGATAAACAAGCGCTCGCGGTCCAGGTCGGGGCATTGGAAATCCAAGGCGTGCAGAAAGCGCCGGCGTTGCTCGGCGGTGAACGCGGCATTGTCGTCCGAACTGGAAAAATGGGTGAAAACCCCCGCGAGCCGCAGATAATCCGCGTGACGGATAGCGAGGTAAACGGGGGCCACTTCTTCGTGCCATACCCCGAGGCGGCCCATGCCGGTGTCGATTTTAAGGTGAACGTCGAGTTGGCGGCGGGCGGCGGCGGCGGCGCGATCCAACCGTTCGACCTCTTCCACGGACGATACCGTCACGGCGACATCGTAATCCGGCGCGAAACGGGCCTCGTCCGGCAGGAGCGCCCCGAGGAGCAGAATCGGCCAGTCGGGTCCGATTTCGCGCAAGGCTGCGGCTTCGGCCAAGTTGGCTACTGCGAATAAATCCGCCCCCGCGTGCATCAGCCGGGCTGCGATCTGGGGCAATCCGTGCCCGTAGGCGTCGGCTTTGACCACGGCGACATAGCGCATGTGCGGTGGCAGGGAGGCACGGATACGGCGCAGATTGCGCTCCAGGGCGGCCAGGTCGATTTCCGCCCAACAGCGGTGGGGCAGGCTGGAGGGCGTACTCATGAAGCAAGTCTGTTTCCGGGCGCCTGGTGAATTTGTGGCGTCCAAGTGACGTAACTTGGGGTATCCGCTAAAAAGGCCTCGGGTTCAGGTGTCGGGGTGAAAAACAGAGTGTCCGGAGCGGTGCAGACTAAAGCCGCCGCAGAGTAGGTTAACGGCAGCAACGTTAAGTCGGGTGGCAGGCTGGACCAGCGGCGGAAAGTCGCCGGTGTGCCCAAGGGGCTGATACGGGCCAAGGGGATGAGTTCGGCTGTGGCGAGGCGCTGTATCTGGCCCGGGGCCCCGGGTCGGACAAGGTGCCAACTATCCCGCCGCGCGTCGGCCACGATGGCATGCGCAGGGTGCGCGGCGGCGAGGAGCGGCAAGCTTTGGTAGGAGAATAGCGCGAGTGAAGGGTTGATCGCCCGCCAAGCGCGCAGCGAGGCGGCGGCAAGTCGGATGCCCAGCACGGAGCCCGGGCCCGCGCAAAAGGCCACGGCATCGAGGGCACGCACCGTGAGCGCGACGGCGGCAAGCGCCTGAGCGGTGACTTTAGGCAAGGCGGCGGACGACTCACCATCGCAGTGAACGACTTGCGCGGGTGTAAGGGAACCGCACTTCCAGACGGCCGCTTCGACGCGTGTAGAGCTGGAATCCACCACCAGAAGATTGGGGTGGCGGTCGAGGAGTTGGCGGAGGCTTGGCACGGTGTTGAAGCGTTCGCAGCAAGCGCGCGGAGAGCGGGCGCGGCAAGCGTGAGAATCAGGCATTGACCGGCTTTTGCGCGGTTGCGTAGGGTGACCAATTCTATCCACGAAACCCTGCTGAATTTTAGCCTGTGAACATCCTAATCCAAGACGTCTCGCCCACCCGTAAAACTATCTCCGTCAATCTCGATGCAGTGGAAGTCGCTGCCGAGTATAAAGTTGTGATCGGCGAGGTATCCAAGCACGCCAGCATTCCTGGTTTTCGTCCCGGGAAGGCTCCTGCCCAAATGATTCTCAAGCAATACGGCAAAGCCGTGGCTGAGGAGTTTAAGCAGAAGGTCGTGGGCAAGGCTTACCGTGGCGCGATTGACGAGACTAAACTCGATATCATCCAAGTGGTTAATGTGCAGGAGGGCGACATCGCTCCTGACAAGTTTGCCGGCATCGTTTTCACGGTGGATCTTCGTCCCACCTTTGAATTGCCCGATTTGGCAGGCATTCCCGTCACGGTCTCTCCGGTCGAGCCAACCGAGGCTGAGGTTGCCAAGGGAATCGATTCCCTGCGTAGCGAACGGGCCGATTTCAAAGTCGCCGAGCGTGCCGCGCAAAAGAGCGATTACGTGAAGCTGGCTTATGAAGGCACGGTCGATGGCAAGCCCATTTTGGAACTGGTGCCCGACAAGCAGATTTTCGGCAAAGTGCCCCAGACTTGGGAAGAGGTTGAGGGAGAAAACGAAGGTCTTATCCCCGGCTTGGGCAAGCAGCTCGCCGGGCTCAAATCCGGGGACAAAAAAGAAATCACCGTGACCTTCCCGGCCGAGTTTGCCGGTGCGCCTGCTCTGGCGGGTTTGTCGGCGGTGTATGCGGTCGAGATTCTGGAGATTCGCGAGCGCGTTTTGCCTGAGTTGGACGAGGCTTTTTTCAAGGCCAACCAAGTTGATGATCTGGCCGGCTTGCAGACCAAAATTCACAACAACCTGAAGGCTCGCAAGGACTACGAAAACATCTCCGGCAAGCGTCGCCAAATCGTGGATGCGCTGGTGGCCAAGGTTGAGTTCCCCGTGCCCGAGAGCCTGGTCGAGCAAGAGACCCAGAGCGTGCTGCGTCAGTTCATCCAGGAAAACCAGCGCCGTGGTCTGACTGCCGAGCAATTTGAAAAGGACAAGGATCAGCTGATCGAAGGCGCCAAGAAAGCCGCCCAGAGCCGGGTGAAGACCCAGCTCATTCTGGCGCGCGTAGCCGAGCAGGAGAAACTCGCGGTCGAGGCCGCGGATATCGACGCTTTCCTCTATCGCCAGTCCATGCAGACCGGCACCAAGCCGGACAAGCTGGTCAAGGAGTTGACCAACGATCGCGAGCGCCTGCGCGCCGTGCAGCAAAGCATCGTGTTCGACAAGGCCTTGGATCTGCTTGTCTCCAAAGCCGTTGTCACGGAGAGCGCCGAAGCCGCCGCCGTGTAATTATCGGTTCGCTGCCGGATTCCGCGCTTTGGCTTTTTGCCGCCCCGCCTGCGTTTTTCGCGGCGGGGCTTTTTGTTGTTTTGGCCTGCTTCTTGGCACTGTCGCGCTTGCCTTCCGCGCCGAGCCGGTGAACGTGGTTTACCCATGAGTTATTACGTCCCGATGGTGATTGAAAACAACGGTCGCGTGGAGCGGTCGATGGATATCTATTCCCGCCTCCTGAAAGATCGCATCATTTTTATTGGCACGCCCATTGATGATGGGGTCGCCAACGTGGTGATTGCGCAGCTGTTGTTTCTTCAGATGGAAGATCCCAAGAAGGACATTCATCTCTACATTAACTCGCCTGGCGGTGTGGTTACCGGAGGCATGGCAATCTACGACACCATTCGGTTCCTGCAATGCGACGTGGTCACTTACTGCATCGGCCAAGCCGCCAGCATGGCGACGGTGTTGCTCGCCGCCGGAACCAAGGGTAAACGCTTCGCGCTACCGCATAGCCGGGTGATGATTCACCAACCCAGCGGTGGCGCGGGCGGTCAAGCCTCCGACATTGCCATTGCGGCCAAAGAAATCCTTCGTTGGCGGCAGACTCTGAATCAAGTCATCGCCCGGCACACCGGAAAGACCATCGAGCAGTTGGAGAAAGACACGGATCGCGATTACTTCCTCAGCGCGCAAGAGGCGAAGGATTACGGGCTCGTGGATCATGTGGTCGAGAACTCGGCAGAGGCGTCGGTGATCACTCCGGTTTCGAGTTCGTAAGAGCTTGCGCCTCGACACCGTCCACAACTTGCCCATGTTGAGGTGATAAGCACATGGCCAAGGCAACACGGGTTAATTTATGTTCTTTTTGCGGAAAGCCGCAGTCCGAGGTTCGCAAGATCATCGCCGGGCCGGGCGTGTATATCTGCGATGCTTGCGTAAACGTCTGCAAAACGATCATCGACCGTGAGTTTTCCACCCCGGCGGTAGATCGTAAGCCGACGTTTCAGTTGCTTAAGCCTTCTGAGATCAAACGAACGCTGGATGAGCATGTTATTGGGCAGGATCACGCGAAAAAAGTGCTCTCAGTCGCGGTTTATAACCATTACAAGCGGTTGAGCTACTCTGTCGGGTCTCCGGACCGGACGGGCGAATCTTTGGCCCCTGAGTTTAATGAAGTTGAGGTCGAAAAAAGTAACATACTGCTCACGGGACCAACGGGTTCAGGAAAAACGTTACTTGCTCGCACCTTGGCGCGAATTCTCGACGTGCCCTTTGCCATCGCTGACGCCACTACTTTGACCGAGGCCGGCTATGTGGGTGATGACGTTGAAAACGTGATCGTGCGGCTGCTGCAGAACGCGAACTTCGATGTAAAGCGTGCGGAGTGCGGTATCGTTTACATTGACGAAATCGACAAGATCGGACGCAAGACGGAGAACGTTTCCATCACCCGAGACGTCTCGGGCGAGGGCGTGCAGCAAGCCTTGTTAAAGATATTGGAAGGCACGGTTTGCAATGTTCCACCCCAAGGGGGCCGTAAACATCCCAACCAAGAACTGGTGCAGGTAAACACCCAGAATATTCTCTTTATTTGCGGCGGTGCATTCGTGGGGCTCGATGCGATCGTCCAACGACGGATTGGCGCGCGCGGCATCGGTTTCAGCGCCCATACCTCGCACAAGCCCATGACCGAACAAGGAGATGATGAAGCCGCCGAAGCGCTTATGCGCGCGCTGGCTCCGGAGGATTTGGTTCGCTACGGTATGATCCCCGAGTTTATCGGTCGCTTGCCGGTGGTTTCGGTGCTCGCGCCGCTGAAACTGGCCGACTTGGAGAAGGTTTTGCAGGACACGAAAAACTCTTTGGTTAAACAATACGCCAAGCTTTTCGCGATTGATGGTGTCAGTCTTCGTTTCACCTCGGATGCGCTTACCGCGATTGCCCGCAAAGCCATTACGCTCAAAACCGGTGCACGTGCCCTGCGCTCCATCATGGAGCAGATCATGCTGGATGTGATGTATGATTTGCCCTCCCGCGATGATGTCGCGGAGGTGATTATCAATGCAGGGGTTGTAGCGGGTGAGCGCAGGCCTCATCTCCGCCGTCGCACCAAAAACGACAAATCAATCCTAGACGACACTGATGAGGCCAAAAACGCCGCTTAATCGAAGCGATTTAGTTTCGCTTAGATGGGATAATCGCAGGGTTTGTGTTCGTGGAGCCGGAGCGGCGAGCGGCTCGCCAACTATCGCGGTGTTTGCGAATCCAATCGAGCAGAGCGCGCTCGAACCCGATATCGTAGCCGAGGCGTTCTGACTCGATCCACTTGTGTTTTAGAATCTCCTCCCTCTCAGCCAGGAACTCTTGGTAGAGACTGGACTGCTTCACGAAGTCGCGGGCGCCGTTGGCGTCTGGCGGAGTGTGAGCGGAGGGCATGGTGGCAAGTGAGATCGTCGGTAAACGGTCTAAAGTGGAGCTTGTGACCGTAGTTCATGACATGGGTCTGTCAATGCCCGCGACTGACGGCGCCATGTCGGTGCGAGCGTTACCTATGCGTAGCTGTTAAAAACGGATTGCGGCACTCTGCGGCGCTACTCAGGGTCAGGTTTTTCTCACGCGTGCTCGTCCGCTACCGGTCGTCCACGTGTTCCTTTAACCAATCATCCTTAATCCACCATGGCCCTCTCTATTGGCACTCGCGCTCCTGATTTCACCCTTAAATCCAAAACCGCCGATGGCTTGGTGGACGTAAAGCTGTCCGCTAACTTTGGTCACAAGCAGACCGTTCTTTTGTTTTTCCCTCTGGCATTCACCGGGGTCTGCACGGCTGAGTTGTGCGACATCACTTCCGGGCTCTCCGCATACGCCTCGCTCGGCGCCGAGGTCATTGCGATCAGCGTGGACAGTCCTTTCGCCCAAGAAGCCTGGGCGAAGAAGGAGAACATCAAGCTCACGATTGTTTCCGACCTGAACAAGGAAACCACCAAGGCCTACGACGTCGTGTTCCCTGGCTTGGCCGGGATTGGTGATACTTCAGCTCGTGCCGCCTTCGTCATCGGCAAGGATGGCGTGATCAAATACGCCGAGCAAACCGCCACCCCGAAAGACTTGCCTGATTTCGAGGCCGTTAAAGCCGCCCTCGCCAAATAACCCACTTATGCCTTCGGGCCGACCTTTGGGGTCGGCCCGTTTCGTGTCCTCCTAGCGCGACCGATTTTCCCCATTTTTCCAAACGTCCACGATGAGCCTCCCGAATCCGTTCAACACCCTCCAGAAATTTACCGCCAATGGCGGCACCCATGCCTTCTATTCGTTGCCTGCGCTCGAGCAGGCCGGGTTTAAGGTCGCGCGCCTCCCGGTCTCGATCCGCCTCGTGCTGGAGTCCCTGTTGCGCAACTGTGACGGTAAGCGTGTCGCCGAGCCCGCCATTCGGGATCTCGCGGGCTGGCAGGCCAAGGCGCCCCGCACCGAGGAGATTCCCTTCGTGGTCGCCCGCATCGTATTGCAGGACTTTACCGGCGTTCCCCTTTTGGTGGATCTGGCCGCCATGCGTTCGGCGGTGACCAAGCTCGGCAAGAACCCCAAGATCATCGAGCCCTTGGTGCCGGTCGATCTGGTGGTGGATCACTCGGTGCAAGTGGACTTCGCCGGTTCCGCCGACGCCCTCGCCAAGAACCTTGAGCTGGAGTTCTCCCGCAACCGCGAGCGTTACCAATTCCTGAAGTGGGGTATGCAAGCCTTCGATACATTCAAGGTGGTGCCTCCCGGTATCGGCATCGTGCACCAGGTGAATTTGGAGTATCTGGCCAAGGGTGTGCTCAAGGACGGCAATGGCGTGTATTATCCCGACACGCTGGTCGGCACCGACTCGCACACCACCATGATCAACGGTATCGGCATCGTGGGCTGGGGCGTGGGCGGAATTGAGGCCGAGGCCGGCATGCTGGGCCAGCCGGTGTATTTCTTAACCCCTGACGTGGTTGGTGTGCATCTCACAGGCGCTTTGCGCGAAGGCGTAACCGCGACCGATCTCGCGCTCACGCTCACGCAATTGCTGCGCAAGTCGAAGGTCGTGGGTAAATTCGTTGAGTTCTACGGCCCGGGCGCGGCCGCGCTGCCCGTGGTGGACCGCGCCACCATCGCCAACATGGCTCCCGAATACGGCGCGACCATGGGTTTCTTCCCCATCGACGCCGAGTCTTCCGCCTATTTGCGCGCGACCGGACGTTCCGACGAGCATATTGCTCTCTACGAAGCCTATTACAAAGCGCAGAAACTCTGGGGTATTCCCCAAAAGGGAGACATCGATTACTCCACCGAACTCTCGCTCGATCTTTCCACCGTGGTGCCTTCCGTCGCCGGCCCTAAGCGCCCTCAAGATCGCATCGAACTTGATGCGCTCAAACAAGAATTCACCACCGCCTTCTCCAAGCCGGTTAACGAAAATGGTTTTGGCAAAAACGCCGCCGACTTCACCGCGGTCACCGCCGAAGTGCATGGTCAAAAACTCGGCCATGGCAGCGTGCTGATCGCCGCGATCACGAGCTGCACCAACACCTCCAACCCGAGCGTCATGCTCGCCGCCGGCCTGCTGGCGAAAAAAGCCGTCGCCAAGGGGCTGAAGGTGAATCCTTTGGTCAAATCCTCGCTCGCACCCGGCTCCCGCGTCGTCACCGACTATCTGGAAAAGACCGGTCTCGCTCCCTACCTCGACCAGCTCGGCTTCCAGACTGTCGGCTACGGTTGCACCACCTGCATCGGCAACTCCGGTCCGCTTGATCCCGCGATCGAGGCCGCCGTGGTTTCCAACGACCTCGTCGCCGCCTCCGTGCTTTCCGGCAACCGCAATTTCGAGGCCCGCGTTCACCAGAACATCAAGAGCAACTTCCTGATGTCGCCCCCGCTGGTGGTCGCCTTTGCTCTGGCTGGCCGGGTAAATATCAACCTTGCCGCCGAACCCATCGGCAACGGCAGCGATGGCCAGCCGGTTTACTTGAAGGACATCTGGCCCACGCTCCAAGAAGTGCGCGACCAGCTCCAGTCCGCGCTCAAGCCCGAGGTTTTCCGCAAACTCTACACCGACTTCGCCGCCCAGAATCCGAAGTGGAACGAAATCCCGTCCACCACGGGCAACGTTTACTCCTTCGACGCGTCGTCCACCTACATCCAAGAGCCGCCGTTCTTCGCGAACTTCTCGCTCACCCCCGGCGCCATCAAGCCAATCACGGGTGCCAAGGCCCTCGGCATTTTTGGCGACTCCGTCACCACGGACCATATCTCCCCCGCCGGCGCGATCAAGAAGAGCAGCCCGGCTGGCAAATACCTGCTGGATAACGGAGTGACCTTCGAAGACTTCAACTCCTACGGCAGCCGCCGCGGCAACGACCGCGTGATGACTCGCGGCACTTTCGCCAACGTCCGGATCAAAAATCTCATGCTCGGCGGCGAAGAAGGTGGCAACACCCTCGGTGCCGACGGCGTGAAGACCTCGATCTACGACGCCTCGATGGCCTACCAGAAAGCCGGCGTTCCCTTGATTATTCTGGCCGGTCAGGAATACGGCACCGGTTCATCCCGCGACTGGGCGGCCAAGGGCACCAATTTACTCGGCGTCAAGGTCGTGGTCGCACAGTCCTTCGAGCGCATCCACCGCTCCAACCTGGTCGGCATGGGCGTATTGCCTTTGCAGTTTAAGGACGGCGTCACCGCCCAGACCTTGAAGCTCGACGGCACGGAGACCTACGACGTCGTAGGTCTCGATGCCTCGATCAAGCCGCAGCAGGATCTCGTTCTCAAAATCACCCGCAAGGACGCCACGGTGGACAATGTGTCGGTACGTTGCCGCATCGATACGCCCATCGAGATCGATTATTACCAACACGGCGGGATTCTTCCCTACGTGCTGCGTCAAATCGTAGCGCAAAACTAAACGTTAAAGACCCTGTAAAAATAGTCGTCGGCCGGTCCCTCCGCTCGCTTGCCAGCGGACCGGCCGACACGCATTTTTGATGTGGTCGCTTATCGTTCACCCAAAGCCATGTCTGACGTCGCCTCGCCTACCTTCCTCGTGGATGCCTCGTGTGATCCCGTTATCATACGCATCGAGGGACGTGCTTCTTTTCAAAACAGCGCGACCTTGCGCGATTTCATGGGCGAGATGCGCCGGCAGGGCCGTTTGCGCTTCGTCATGGATTTTCAAAATTGCACCAGCATGGACAGCACCTTTCTCGGCGTGCTGGCCGGCTCCGCGCTCGAACTGCGCAAAGCCGGATCCGATGGCAGTCTGGTGCTGTGTCGCGTCGGGGAGCGTAACTTGGAATTGATCAAGAATCTTGGTCTGCACCGCTTGCTGGTGGTGGATTGTCCGGACGCTTCGACTCAGTTGCGCTCCGGAGGCACGGCGCTCGCCCCTCAGGCGAAAATGAACGAGCTCGAAAACGCGCGTCTGGTTTTGGCCGCGCACGAGAATCTAGTCGCCGCCGACGAGGCCAACCGCACCAAGTTCCAGGATGTGCTGGCCTTCCTGAAGGGCCGCGTGGACCAAGGCTAAATCCGCCGGGGTTATTTATCGTAAAGCTGGCCGAGCTTTTAGCCGGTCAGCTTTTTTGTGCCGTGATGCGAACGCTGGAACGTCGGGGGCGATTACTCCTGGGCGGAGAGCTCGGCGGAACGGGCCTGGCTGGCCAGGGCGGTGTCGCGCAGCAGGCCGCGAAAATCACGGGCTTGAAGCACTTGCAGCCCGGCGAACGTGGTGCCCTTGGGGGACGTCACTTGGTTGCGCAGTTCTTCGGGTTCGGTGCCGGTGTGGGCCATGAGTTTGGCCGCGCCGACCACGGTCTCCAGCGCCAGAAGGTGGGCGGTTTCACGGCTCAGGCCGCAGGCCACGCCTGCCTCCCGCAGAGCGGCGGTAAACTCAAAGACGAAGGCCGGGCCGCAGCCACTGACCGCCATTAGCGCGTCGATTTGATTTTCCGGCAGTTCGATTTCGCGGCCCATGGCACGGAGCAGGGTGACTACGGTGGCGCGGTCGGCGGCGGTGAGCGTGGATAACGCTGCCCAGCCGGTCACGCCGGCCCCGATGGCGGCGGGGGTGTTGGGCATGGTGCGGACGATGTTGCGGGCGTGGGGAAAGGTTTTGGCCAGTCGCGCCAGGGTTTTGGCGGCTAGCACGGAGAGGACGAGTTTGCCGCGGGTGAGCTCGGCGAGGCGCGGATCGGCCCCGGCCAGGTGCTGGGGTTTAAAGGCGATGACAACGAGATCGGCGGTGGCAATCAAGTCGGGCAGGTCGGTGGCCAGACGGACGCCGGTTCGGGCGGCCAGGGTTGGCGCGCTGGGGCCGGAACCGCCGAGGATCGCGATTGAGTCGGGGGCGGCGGCTCCGGTGGCGAGCAAGCCGTCGATGATGGCGGAGGCCATGCGACCGGCTCCGAGGAAGGCGATGCGAAGGGAAGGCATGGGAAAAGGGGAGGAGCGTGGCGTCGGTTGCCCGGGATCAGCTCCCGTGCACGCGGCGTCGGCGTTCGAGCGGTTGGGTGAGGGTGGCGATGACGCCGCCGCCGGGCCGGTCTTCGAGCACAAGATCGCCGCCCATGTTGCGCAGGGCGTGGCGGGCGACGGTAAGGCCCATGCCCACGCCCACGGTGTTTTTACTGCTGATAAACGGCTCGAACATGTGGTCGCGTAGCTGGGGATCGATTCCGCGTCCTTGATCTTCGACTTGAATGGCGAGTATGCGACCGTCGGGACCGAGAGTAGGCAGCAGGTGGGTGCGAATGGTGATGGGGCGAGGACCTTCGTGACCGGAGCCGTAGCTTTCACGGGCGTTCATCAGCACGCGCCCGAGGGTGGGTGACGGCCCCTTTCAAGAGTTGATCCAGGGGAATAGGACTGGTGGGCAGGCGGGATTTGACGACCAGCGAGCTGAGCTGACGGATGATGCCGACGATGCGTTGCACGGCGGCCTCGAGGTTCTCGGCGTTGGCCCGCACCGTGTCGGGCCGGTGGGCGTTGGTCTTGATGAGGTCCAGATACCCCAAGACTACGCCCAGCAGGTTATTCATGTTGTGGGCGATGCCTTGGGTGATGGCGCCGATGGAGGCGGCGCGACGGGCTTCTTCGAGGCGGCGCTGGAGGTCGATCATCTCGCGGTTGACCGCGACGACGCGCAGCTGGGTCTGCACGCGGGCGATGGTCTCGTCGAGGTCGATGGGCTTGGTGATGTAATCGACCGCGCCGACGCCTAGGCCGGCGAGGCGGCCTTCCTTGGAGCTGCGCGCGGTGATGAAGATCACCGGGATGTTTTTGTGCCGACTGTCCTGCTGGAGACGTTGGCAGACCTCGATGCCGTCCATGTCGGGCATCATCACATCGAGCAGGATGAGGTCAGGGTGTTCGCGCTGGACCATGTCGAGCGCGTCCTGGCCGGTGTGGGCGGGGAATACGGTCAGGCCTTCGCGTTCGAGGGCGCGTTTGAGGAGTTGGACGTTTACCGGCTGGTCATCGACTACCAGGATTTTTGAGGGGCTGGGCATGGGGGCCGGTCGGAAAACGCGTGCGAGATCGGGGCGTTCAGGCGGCGGCGAGGAGGCGGGCCTTGAGGGTGTTCTGCATCAGCATGCAGACGGTCATGGGGCCGACGCCGCCGGGGACCGGGGTGATCTTGGAAACGAGGGGAGAGACACCGGCGAAATCCACGTCGCCGACGAGTTTGTAGCCGGTTTTCTTGGACGCATCGGCCACGCGGTTGATGCCGACGTCGATGATGACGGCGCCGGGTTTGACCATGTGGGCCTTGACGAATTCGGGGCGTCCGATGGCGGCGATGAGCACATCGGCCAGGCGGGTGATGGCGGGCAGGTCGGTGGTGCCGGAGTGGCAGATGGTGACGGTGCCGTTGGCACCGGCTTTTTTCTGGAGGGCGAGCAGGGCCACGGGTTTGCCGACGATGAGGGAGCGGCCGAGCACGACGACGTGTTTGCCGTTGAGGTCGGTGCCGGAGCGGGCGAGCAGCTCCATGACACCGGCGGGGGTGCATGCGACGAAGCCGGTGTCGTCTTCCTGGGCGATTTTACCGAGGTTGAGGGTATGGAAACCGTCCACGTCCTTATGCGCGGCGATGCGGCGGAAGACGGCCAGTTCGTTGAGTGGCTTGGGCAGGGGGGACTGGACGAGGATGCCGTCCACGGTGGGGTCGGCGTTGAGCTCGTCGATCAGGGTTTCGAGCGCCGTCTGGGAAATAGTGACCGGAGGCAGGATGATGCGGCTTTCGATGCCGATTTCGGCGGCGGTTTTCTCCTTTTTCTTCACGTAGGAGACCGAGGCGGGGTCTTCGCCCACTCGCACGAGGGCGAGGCAAGGACGTCGGCCGGGAAGCGCGGCGACCTTGGCCTTGAGTTCACTGATGATGGAGGCGGCGATGGCGTTGCCGTCGATGAGCTGCATGGTGGAGAGATAAGTCGGCGAAGGTGCCGGGAGCTGGAAAAACGTCCGGGAGGGCGGACGTTTTATTGGAGTTTCAGGGTTTCGCAGCGGATCACGATTTCGTTGCCGGAGCCGAGGGGCTCGGCGGTGCCGAGGATGAACACGGGGCGGCCGATAAAGGCTTCGATCTGCTCAGTGAGGAGAAGTTGGGAGATGTCGATGTAGGCGATGCGAGCGCCGGCGGAGTCGTTGATTTGGAAATCATAGGGACGGCGCGGGCGGAGCGGATTGCGGGTCGAGGCGACGACACCGAAGAAGGTGCGGGCGAGGCGGGGTTCGCCGAGTTGCGCGCTGTGGCCGGGGCTGGCGGGCGAGTTGGCGGGGATGTCGTTGCGCAGGGTGGCGTTGAGGTCGCCCATGAGCTCGGGCGCGGCGGCAGGGGAGGGGGCAGGGGCGGCGGGCACGGGCGCGGCGGCGACGGGCGTCACGGCGGTGGGGGCCATACGGACGTAGGCGATGAGGGTTTTCTTGAGAGAGAACTTGTTAAAACGACCGGCGACATCGACGAAGTCGGACGGGTCTTTTTCGCCAGCGAGGCCGACCACGGGGGAATCGGCGCGCGGGGCGGAGTGGTAGGCGCCGCCCGGGCGAACCTCGAAGTTTTTCAGGGTGTCTTTTTCGGTGACGTAAACGGTGTGGGGGCCGACGAGCTCCACGGCGGCCCAGCCGGCGGGGGCGGCCACGGTGGCGAGTTTGGTCCCGGCTTTGGCGGTGCCGAGGATGGGGGCTTTGGCGTCGGGCGCGGCGAAGGCGGGCAAGGGTGCCTCCAGGCTGGCGGCGCGGGCGGCGGCGGTAAACAAGGCGAGGGCGGTGAACAGGATGCGCTTCATGTTACGGAGTCGGTGCGGATTTAAAATAGAGAGAGCGTTACTTTTTGGCGGCGGGACGGCGTTTGGCGAGCCGTTTGGGGGCGGGTTTTTGCGAGGCGCGCACCGAGGAGGGGCGCGGGGCAAGGCCGGGTTGGGCGAAGAGGGACTCGATCTCGGCGGGGGAGAGTTGTTTGCCGGCGCGCATAGGGATGCCGCGGAGGGCGAAGGCGCCGATTTGGTAGCGTTTGAGGCGTTTAACCGGGTGGCCGAGGGCGAGGAAGAGCTGGCGGATTTCGCGTTTCTTGCCGTGGTGCATGTGCACATCGAGCGAGGTGGCGAGGCCGGACGGGCTGGGGTTGATGAGGTTGGCGTATTCGACCTTGAGGCGTTCGCCATCGATGGTGATGCCGGAAAGGAGGCGGGGAATGCGTTCGCGGGCGAAGCCGTTTTCCAGGATAACGAGGTAACGCTTGGTAACGAGGTTGCTCGGGTGGGTCAGCCGTTGGGCGAGATCGCCATCGGTGGTCAGGATGACCAGGCCCTCGGAGTCTTTATCGAGGCGGCCGGCGCAGAAAAACCGGTATTTCGCCAGCTGGCGGGGCAGGAGGGTAAAGACGGTTTCGGGATTATGCGGGTCGTCGTTGGAGCAGATCAGCCCGCGCGGTTTGTGGACGGCGAGGGTGATCTTTGGCTGCACGATGGAGCGCACCTGGATGCCTTCGACGGTGACTTTGTCGGTCTCGGGGTCGATTTTCTGGCCGAGGGTGGCGACCTTGGCGTTTACCCACACTTCGCCTTGGGCGATGAGTTGCTCGGCGGCGCGGCGGGAACAGACGCCGGCATCGGCGATGAATTTTTGCAGACGGACGGCGGTGTCGGACATGAGCGGGTCAGTTGGCGCGAAAGCGTGGAGCGAAGCAAGCGCGCGCGCAGGGCGGGCGGAGAATGAACGCAGAAAGTAAGGGCTTGCGCAGGCGCGGGGCGGGCATGACGTACGACCTCTTATGTCCGCAATCGTCGCCGCTTCCCTGTATTCCAAAGAGAACCCGTTCCCGGCCCGCATCACCGAGAACCGACTGCTTAACCAGCCGGGCTCCGCCAAGGAGACCCGCCATTTCGTCGTCTCGCTCAAGGGCAGCGACCTCGTCTATAAAGCGGGCGATTCGCTCGGCGTTTTCCCGACCAATCGAGGGGTCGAGGTGGAGGCGATTATCTCGTGCGTGCAAGCTACGGGCAGCGAACTGGTTTCCCCGGCGATGCTCAAACTGCCCGCGCCGATCACTTTGCGCGAGGCCCTGAGCTCACGGCTGGCGCTGGGTGGCCCGACCGCGAAAATCGTCAACACCCTCTTCGCCAAAGCCACCGACTCCGTCGAGAAGGCCCGGCTTGAGGCCCTGCTCAAGCCCGAGGCGAAGGAGCAGCTCACCGCCTTTTTGGACGAGCGCGAGTATGCGGATTTGTTGGCCGAGTTTCCCTCCGCCCGCCTGACCGCTCAGGAGCTGGTGGACCACATGCGCAAACTCATGCCGCGTCTTTACTCGATCGCGTCGTCTTCCCGGGTTTATCCGCAGGAGATTCACCTCACGGTTGCGGTGGTGCGCTACTCCACCAACGGCCGCGAGCGCCACGGTGTGTGTTCCACCTTCATGGCCGACCGCGTGGCGCTGGGCGAGACGCCGACGCCGGTATTCGTTTCCGATTCTCACTTCGGCCCGCCGGAAGATGGTGCCAAGGATTGCATCATGGTCGGGCCCGGCACCGGTATCGCGCCGTTTCGCGCCTTTGTGCAGGATCGCATCGCCTCCGGGGCGACGGGGCGCAACTGGGTGTTTTTCGGCGACCAGAAGAGTCAGACTGACTTTCTCTATCAAGAGGAGTGGGAGAAGTATCTCGCCGACGGCAAACTCGCTCATCTCGACCTCGCTTGGTCCCGCGATCAGGGCACCAAGGTCTATGTGCAGGACAAGATGCGCACCAACGCGGCCGAGCTTTGGGCTTGGATTCAAAACGGCGGGCACTTCTTCGTCTGCGGCGATGCCAAGCGCATGGCCAAGGACGTGGACCAAGCCCTGCACGACATCATCGCCGAGCAAGGTGCCATGCCCATTGAGAAGGCACAGGAATACGTGAAGCAGATGAAAAAGGACAAACGCTACCAGCGTGACGTTTACTAACGCATCTGTTCCCGCCGACTTCGCACCCCGCGCTTAAACCCTCTTCTGTTTCGTTTCTCCCCTCTCCATGACCTACACCAATAGAACCGCTCTAGTCACCGGCGCCGGACGTGGCATCGGCAAAGCCATCGCCGAGACCCTTGCCGCCCAGGGCGTGACTGTTATCTGCGTTTCCAAGTCTGCCGAATCCTGCGGCGCGGTCGCCGCCGCCATCACCGCCGCCGGCGGCAAGGCCGTGGCTCGTGCGGTGGACGTGGCCGACGGTGCGGCGGTGAACGCCGCCGCCGAGGCCCTGCTCAAGGAGTTTGGTAAAATCGACATTCTGGTGAACAACGCCGGCATCACCCGCGACGGCCTGCTCGCACGCATGAGTGACGACGATTGGAACAGCGTCATCCAGACCAACCTCACCAGCTGCTTTTACTGGACCAAGGCGATCGGCTGGCCCATGTGCCGCGCCCGTTTCGGTCGCATCGTCAACATCTCCTCGGTGACCGGCATCATGGGCAACGCCGGGCAGGCCAACTACGCCGCCGCCAAGGCCGGCATGATCGGCTTTACCAAGGCCACCGCCAAGGAATTCGCCAAGCGCGGCGTCACCGTGAACGTGGTCGCCCCCGGCTTTATCAAGACCGATATGACCGCCGAGCTCAGCGAAGAGGTGCAAAAGGGTGCCACCGCGCTTATTCCTATGCAGCGTTTCGGCGAACCCGCCGATATCGCCCACGCGGTCGCGTTTCTTTGCGCAGACGAAGCGGCATATATCACCGGCCAAGTTTTTGCCGTTGACGGTGGCATGGCGATGTGAGCCTTCTTCATTCCAGCATTTTACCCAACATGGCCGACCAAAAAACCATCGAACAGCGCGTCAAAGAAATCATCGTTAACCAACTCAATGTTAATGAAGAGCAGATCACGCCCACCGCGTCCTTTTTGGACGACCTTGGTGCCGATTCCCTCGACACCGTCGAGTTGATCATGGCCTTCGAAGAAGAGTTCAAGGACGAGATCAAGGGCGAGATCCCTGAAGCCGATGCCGAGAAGCTCAAGACCGTCGGTCAGGTGACCGACTACATCAAGGCCAAGGCCGGCGTCGCCTAAGCCCTCCGCGCTTCATTCGCGTTACTTTTGAACCGCCCGCTCCGTATTCCGGAGCGGGCGGTTTTGTTTTTCGGTCACGCGGAGTGAATTTTGTAAATCGTCACTTTTCCAATCTGCTTCTGCCCCAAGTCTTGCGCTACGTGGTGCCGGTGCCTCAACGTTTTCCCTTCGCATATGTCCACGCTTCCTGATTCCCAACGCGTCGTCGTCACCGGCCTCGGCGTCATTCACGGCCTCGGCCAGAACGCCGACACTTTCTGGGCCAGTCTCGTCGCCGGTAAAAACGGCATCGACCGTATCTCGCTCTTTGATCCCGCCCCCTTCTCCACCCAGATCGGCGCCGAGGTACGCGGTTGGAATGCGGAGGATTTCATGGATCCGAAGGAGGCGCGCCGCAACGACCGCTACACTCACTTCGGCTTTTGCGCCGCCAAGCAGGCCTGGGCTGACTCTGGTCTGAGCATGGACACCGAAGATCCCGACCGCGTAGGCGTGGTTGTTGGGTCCGGCATCGGCGGCATGTTCACCTACGAGACGCAGTTAAAAAAGCTGCACGACGGCGGCCCCCGCAAGGTCTCGCCCTTCACCATCCCGGCGCTGATCGGCAACATTTGCTCGGGCATCATTGCCATTGAGCTCGGCGCGCGCGGACCCAATTTCGGCGTCGTTTCCGCCTGCGCCACCGGCACCCACGCCTTGGGCGAATCCATGCACATGATCCGTCGTGGCGACGCCGATGTGATGATCGCGGGTGGCACCGAGGCCGCCATCACGCCCTTCGCCTACGCCAGCTTCTGCGCGATGAAGGCCATGAGCACGCGCAACGACGATCCGGCCACCGCCTGCCGCCCCTTCTCCAACGGCCGCGACGGCTTCATCATGGGTGAAGGCGCGGGCGTGCTCGTGCTCGAATCGCTCGAACACGCGAAAAAACGCGGAGCCCGTATCTATTGCGAACTGGCTGGCTACGCCGCCACCGCCGACGCCCACCACATCACCATGCCCGATCCCGAGGGCAAAGGCCTCGGTATGGCCATGACGCGTGCGCTCAAATCCGCCGGCGTCGCCACCGATGCGGTCGGCTACATCAACGCCCACGGCACCAGCACGCCTTACAATGACAAATTCGAGACCCTCGCGATCAAACGTGTGTTTGGCGACCGGGCCAAGTCCGTGCCGGTCAGCTCCACCAAATCCATGACCGGGCATCTGCTCGGCGGCGCTGGCGGCATCGAGAGCGTGATCTGCGCCAAGACGCTGCAAACCCAGACCCTCGCGCCGACCATCAACCTCCACGATCCCGATCCCGAGTGCGATCTGGACTATGTGCCCAATGTGGCCCGCTCAGCCTCGGTTTCGGCGGTATTGAGCAACAACCTCGGTTTCGGCGGCCAGAACGCGGCGGTCGTTTTCCGCGCGGTTTAAGCAGCGGATAAGACCCCTCCGGCCAGGTTTTGGCTTGGAGGGGGCGCGGCGGGGGCGCACGGTGCGCGCATGTTGAGACTACTTTTTGTCGGCGATATCGTGGGCCGCCCCGGTCGGGAAATGTTGATGGAGCGGCTGCCGCGCCTGCGCACCGAGCTGAAGCTCGATGCCGTCATCGCCAACGGGGAAAACGCCGCCGCCGGAGCAGGCATAAACGGCGGCATCGTCAAGGGTCTGCTCCAGAGCGGGGTGGACGCTATTACGCTAGGCGACCACGTCTGGGACCAGCGCGGGTGGGAGTCGGAAATCGACGATTTTCCCAAGGTCTGCCGTCCCGCCAACCTGCCCGGGGCGTGTCCGGGGGCGGACCATGTGATCGTAAATGTGAAGGGGTTTCGCCTCGCGGTGTTCACCGTGCTCGGGCGCACCTTCATGGGCATGAAAGCGGAGTGTCCGTTTATCGGTGCCGACCAGATGCTGCGCAAACTGGCGGGCGAGGCGGACGGGTTTTTGGTTGAGGCGCACATGGAGGCCACGAGCGAAAAAATCGCGCTTGGCTGGCATCTCGACGGGCGTGCGGTGGCAGTGCTCGGAACCCACACCCATGTGCCTACGGCGGATGCGTGTGTGCTGCCGGGCGGAACAGGTTTTATGTGCGATGTCGGCATGACCGGTCCTTATGCCTCGGTCTTGGGCCGCGAGGTAAAGCCGGTGGTGGAAAAGTTTCTCGACGGCATGCCGCGTAAATTCGAAGTCGCGGAGGGCGATGTGCGTATCTCGGGAGCGATCGTCGAATACGACGAGACTCAGAAACGCGCCCTCAAGGTGGAGTTGCTCCACATGAAGCGCGGGCGTTGAAGGCGGAATCAAGGCTGGCGACGAGCCGTGTTTACGGCGGCGGTTTCTTCGCTGGCGAGCCTACTGATGTAGGCTGCGAAATCGGGGTCCTCGCCACGAAGCAAGGCGGGCAGCGCCTCGCGAAAGTCGGCCCGGCGGCACCACTCGCGCATGTAGTCTTCCCAGGAGCCCCAGAGACGGGCTTCCTCGCGGTCCATTTCGGGTTCGTAAACCAGGATGTAGGCGCGTTCGAAGAGGGAGACCAGAATCTCGAAAAGCACCATGCGGCGTTCCTGTTGCTCGGGTGTGGGTGGAGCGGCCGGGCTGTTGCGGGTGGTGAGCTGCAAGTCCGCGTTTTTGAGGACCAGTTCGAGGAATTCGGAATACTGGTCGGAGAGCCGGACATAGACCTCTTCCTCTTCGTTTTTGCGCTCCTTGCGCTGGTCGCGCAGGTAAACCCAGATACCGAAGGGCAGGCCGATGATGGTGACGACGTAACTCAGGGCTTCGAGCTGTTCCAGAAACGTCATGGTCCGAGATTGACCGCGCACAAGGCGCGGTCAACCCGGACGACGGCTGACGGACACTTAGGCAGTGAACGCGCCGCGCATGTCGCCGGTTTGCTGGAAGCGGCGATGGAAGGCGAAGGCGTGTTCAAAGTTGAACGGCTCGTGGCCGTCGTTGCAGAGCGCGAGGTAGTGGTGCAGGTCGGCGCGGAAATCGGGGTGGGCGCATTTATCGATGATGACGGTGGCGCGCTGGCGCGGGTCGAGGCGGCGGAGGTCGGCCACGCCATGCTCGGTGACGATGACTTGAACGGAGTGTTCGCTGTGGTCGGCGTGCGTGACCTGGGGAACGAGGGTGCTGATCTTGCCGCCCTTTTGAAGGGAGGGGCAGGTGAAGATGGAGAGGTAGGCGTTGCGGGTGAAGTCGCCCGAGCCGCCGATGCCATTCATCATGGATTTGCCGAAGAGGTGGGTGCTGTTGATGTTGCCCTGCAAGTCGGCTTCGATGGCGGTGTTGACCGAGATGATGCCGAGGCGGCGAACGATTTCGGGGTTGTTGCTGATTTCCTGCGGACGCAGCACGAGGCGGTTACGCAGGGCGGGCAATTCGGCGTAGAGGGCTTTGAGCGCGGGCGGGCTGAGGGTAAACGAGCAACCGCTGGCAAATTTCAGTTTGCCTTGGCGCAGCAGGGCGAGCGTCGCGTCCTGGAGCACTTCCGAATACATCGCGAACGGAGGAATGTCGGGGTGCGCGCCAAGCGCGCCGAGGACGGCGTTGGCTATGTCGCCCACGCCGGATTGGAGGGGCAGGAAGTCGACGGGGATGCGTCCGGAGGCGAGCTCGGCGGCGAGGAAATTGGCGACGTTTTCACCGATCTTGGTGGTCACGGCGTCGGGCTCGGCGAAGGCACCGACCTCGTCCTCGCGGTCGGTGTAAACGATGCCGGCGATCTTGGCTGGATCCAGCTGGAGCCAGGGCTGGCCGATGCGATCGGAGACGGTGTAGAGGGGGATTTCGCAACGATTGGGCGGGTCGATCGGTTCGTAGATGTCGTGCAGGCCGCAAAGGCTGGCGGGGTGGCGGCGGTTGATTTCGATCAGGATGCGCTGGCCGCAGCGGGCGAAGGTGGGGGCGGCGCCGACGCCGCTGGTCAGGACCACGCGACCATCGGAGGTGATGTCGGCGGCTTCGAGCACGGTCCAGTTTATGGGGCCGAGCGAGCCGATGCGCACGTGATGCGCGAGCTGGCTGAGGTGAAGGTCAAAAAAGCGGACGCGGTTGGCGTTGATGGCGCGGCGCAGGTCGGGGTCGGATTGGTAGGGGGTGCGGAAGCTGATGGCGTCGGCTTTGGCGAGGGCGCCGTCAAGGGAAGCTCCGGTGGACGCACCGGTGATAACACCGATCTGGAAGGGACGACCGGCGGTATGCTCGGCAGTGGCGCGTTCGGCGATGGCGGTGGGGATGTCCTTGGGCGAGCCGGCGGGCGTGAAGCCACCAAAGGCTACGGTGTCACCATGGCGAACCAAGGCGGCGGCTTCAGAAGCGGTGAGTGTTGGGAAGGGCAGGGACATGATGGAAAGAGGAGGTGCGGACGTTCCAGAGTGAGCCCATATTCTAGTTAAAAGGGCGCGCAGCGGCTACGCATTTATTGGCTGGCGCAGGGCACAAAAAGGCCCGACCGGACGGGTCGGGCCAAAAAGTGGAAATACGCGTGGTCCGTAAGCCCGGGAGCGTAGCCTTCGAGGGCGGTTTAATAGAGCCGCACGTAGGAGCCCTTGCGGAGGCGCTCCAGCCATTTTTCCTGGGCTTCGCGCGTCATTTGCTGGGAGAGCACGACTTCGATTTGTTCGCGGACCTCGCTGATGGCGGGCACGCCGGCGGCTTTGCGTTCTTCGGCGAAAAGCAGGTAAACGCCTTCTTTTTGAACGATGGGGGTGCTGACTTGACCGG
This sequence comes from Verrucomicrobiota bacterium, assembly GCA_026398135.1. Taxonomy (GTDB): domain Bacteria; phylum Verrucomicrobiota; class Verrucomicrobiia; order Opitutales; family Opitutaceae; genus IMCC26134_A. The sequence goes on along the minus strand of JAPLTN010000004.1, from coordinate 29,365 downwards.
CGCTCAGAGCGAAGAGCGGGTCGCTGAATTCGGGTTTGAGGTCTGCGCGTTTTTGCCAGCCCCAGTCACCGCCCTTGGCCTTGCGGGCGTCCTCGGTGTAGGTCTTGGCGAGGGCTTCAAATTTTTCCCCGGCGCGGAGTTTTCCAAGGATTTCTTCGGCGCGGGCCAGCAGTTCGGCATCGGTTAACGAGGCGCGGTTGAGCTGGATCATGCGCAGGTGGACTTGTTCCTCCTCGAAGAATTTATCCTGATTGGCGGCGTAGTAGGCTTCGACCCTGGCGGGGCTTACGATGTTCTGCGATTTGCGCTGCTGGTTGCGCATGTAGCCGTAGATGATGTCCTCTTCCACTTCCTTGCGGTAGTCGCGCAGGGTGAAGCCGCGGGATTTCAGGTAGCCGAGGAAACGGGCGCGGTCGCCTTCAAACTGGGTGGTGAGCTGTTCTTGTATGGAGTTGTCGATGTAGCTCGACGGGATTTGATGTTTCTCGTCTTTACGGAACTCTTTAACAATGAGCACTCTGTCCACGAGATTGCGGATGATGTCGTCCTGGATCTTCTCCAGTTTTTGGGAGAAATCCTGCTGATTGCGGGCGTCCCGACGGATCTGGGGCAAAATCGGGGCGAGCTCGCGGCGGATGTCATCCACGGTGATGACCTTGGATTCGACCACGGCGGCGATGCCGTTGGCGAAACGCAGGTTCAGGCCGTCGTCCACCGCCGGTTCTTTTTGGGCGAGGAGCGCCGACGGCAAGGCAAGCAGGGCGGCGGCGAGGAGCGAAGTGGCAAGGCGAGGGAAGACTGGGAGCATGGGAACGGTTACGGTGTCGTACTACGACGGCATAAAGCCGGAATCGTTCCAAGCTAGAGCTGAGGGCGGGGTGGTCAATGGGGGAAACTGGTTGGGTAAAATACCGGAATCAGCCGGTGTCGGGAGGGTTTTCGGACGGCTTTACGCTGGCGACCGGCTTACGCGGCGTTAGCAATGAATCGTAGTTTTTCTTTTTTACCCCATGAAAATCCTGCCGATTTTGCTAGGCGTGTCGTTGGTCGCGAACGCCGGTTTGCTATGGGTTGGCTCCGGTTCGGTCGGGCTCGGTGGACGCACTCAGAAATCCGGCACGCCGAGTACTGCGCGTTCGGAGCCTGGTTTTTCCGACCCCATCCGAACGGGCAGCCCTACTGCGGCCAGTGCGTTGCTGCGCGAAGTGTTGCGTTCGGGGAATGAAGAACGGTTGCGCGACGAACTCCGTGCGGCGGGTTTGGACGAAGCGGTGGTGCGCTCGGTGGTCGGAACGTTGATCTGGAAGCGCTACGAGTCGCGCTACAAGGCCTTGCAGACCACTGCGCCCAAGGCGGAGTGGTGGAAAGATGATGGCGATTGGTGGGGCGGCCAGACCAAGGAGCAGCGTGCCCAGATGAAGGCACTGCAGGCCGAGGTGAAGGCGGAGACCGCGCGTTTGCTGGGCCAGGAGCCCGAAGGGGCGGGGGCGGGCTCGTGGCTGGCGCGTCAGTATGGTTATTTGCCGGCGGAAAAGCGGGAGGCGTTGCAGCAGCTCGAGCAGGATTACAACGAGCTCGGCAGCGAACTGCGTCAGGAAACGCAGGGATTTTCGATTCCGGGAGATGCGGAGAAAACCCGATTCTTGCAGGAGGAGAAAAGACGGGATCTGGCCGCTCTGCTGTCGCCTCAGGAAATGGAAGCTTACGAGTTACGGCAGTCGGGAACGGCGCGAAATCTCCGCTGGCAGATGACCCAGATGAACGCCACGGAGGCCGAGTTTAAGGCGATTTTTGAGCTCAAGAAGGAGTTCGATGAGCAGTATAACGAATATGATAGTTTCGGGAATCGGGTGCGCAGCCCCAAAAGCGAGGATTGGAAAATCCGCTCCGAGGCGGAAAAGGCGATGAAGGCCCGGCTCAAAGTCGCGCTGGGTGATGAGCGCTATACCGATTACTTGCGGGCCAACGATAATGACTATCGCCAGCTACGGGCGGCGACCAAACGTTTCGCCCTGCCGCCCGACACGCCGGCCAAGGTTTTCGCGTTGCGCGATGAGGTGCCGGCGGCGGCGTTGAAAATCGCCGACGATGCCGCGCTCACGCCCGAACAGAAGAAAAGCGAAGTGGCCAAGCTGGCCGCCACTGCACGCGACCGGGTAAAGCGCATGCTCGGGAGCGAGGTTGCCCAGGCGTATTTTGATCAAAACGGCATGCAGTGGCTCCAGCAGATGGAGAAGGGCACAATCATTACTTTCGACGCCGAGGGCGGCCAAACCCACCGGCGCATTGACCAACCGGTGCGGGCGAAACCGCCGGCGCCCAAAGCGAAATAAGCGGCGGCGTTTCGCCTCAAATCGGGCCCGGTAAATTGCCGAGGTAGGTCAGGATTTCCTTGAGACGGGCGAGCGGACGGGGGGCGGTTAATCTGGGGAAACGACCGTTGAGCTGCACATAGTCGTCGCGACGCCCGGGGCCGGCGCGCAGGAGTTTGAGTTTCGAGCCCTCGGTCTCGACGCTCACGATGCCCTTTTGTTCGGCGGCGATGCGAATCGCGGTGACTTGCAAAAGGGCGCGCACGTCGTCGTTGAACTTGCCGAAACGATCGGTGAGTTCGGCTTCCAGTTCCTTCAAGGTTGCGGGGGAGCCGGCCAAGGCGAGGCGGCGGTAAAAATCCAAGCGCAGGCGGGTTTCGCCAATGTAGGCGACGGGCAGACGGGCTTGGATTCGCGACACGGTGACCGCTCCGGCGGCGGCATCCTCGGCCTGGCGGATGGCGAGATAACTGGTGGCGCCGGCGTGGCTGGCGGCGGCGGTGGGGGCGTTTTTTTCGGGTGGCGCGCCTTCGCCGACGAAAACGAAGTCGAGCTTCACCGAGGCGCGGATGCTGGCGGCTTGTTTGTCGCCTTTTAGGCGAGCGACGGACTGGCGGAGGAGTTGGCAATAAAGCTCGAAGCCGACGCCGACGATGTGGCCGGATTGTTGCGAGCCGAGCAGGTTGCCCGCGCCGCGCAGTTCGAGGTCGCGCATGGCGATGCGGAAACCCGCGCCGAGCTGGTTGTGGGTGCGCAGAGCGTTGAGCCGTTCGCGCGCGGCCTCCATCAGGCGCGAGTGGCGGTGAAGGAGGAGATAGGCGTAGGCCTGATGTTTGAAGCGACCCACCCGGCCGCGGAGTTGGTAGAGTTGGGAAAGGCCGAAGCGGTCCGCGCCCTCGATGATGATGGTGTTGCAGTTCGGTATATCGAGGCCGGTCTCGATGATGGTGGTGCAGACCAGCACTTGGTGACGCCCGGCGACAAAGGCGGTCATCATTTCCTCCAGCTCGTGCTCGTTCATCTTGCCGTGGCCGACGCCGATATCGACGTCGGGCAAGAGCTCACGCAGGCGGGCGGCGACGAGGGCGATGGTCTGCACGCGGTTGTGCAGGTAAAAAACCTGTCCGCCGCGCCGCAGTTCGTGGCGGATGGCGTCCACCACGAGTTGTTCGTCGTAGGTTTTGACGATGGTCTGGATCGGGTGGCGGTTGGTCGGGGGTGTCTCGATCACGCTCATGTCGCGCGCGCCGGTCATGGCCATGTAGAGGGTGCGCGGGATAGGCGTGGCGGACATGGAGAGCACGTCCACCGAGACGCGCAGGGCCTTGAGCTGCTCCTTGTGTTTCACTCCGAAGCGCTGCTCTTCGTCGATCACTACGAGGCCGAGGTCTTTGAAGTGAATGTCTTTGTTGAGCAGCCGGTGGGTGCCGATGAGGATGTCCACTTGGCCGGCGGCGGTGGCGGCGATGATGCGGGTGGACTCGGCCTGGGTGCGAAAGCGCGAGAGCATTTCCACCGCGACCGGGTAGCCGGCCATGCGTTCGCGGAAGGTGTTGGCGTGTTGCTGGGCGAGGATGGTGGTGGGCACCAGAATGGCGACCTGTTTGCCGCCCTGCACGGCTTTGAAGGCGGCGCGGATGGCGACCTCGGTCTTGCCGAAACCGACGTCGCCGCAGACGAGCCGGTCCATCGGGCGCGGGCGCTCCTGGTCGGCCTTGGTGGCGACGATGGCCTTGAGCTGGTCGGGTGTTTCGGAGAAGGGAAACGCGCCCTCGAACTCGCGTTGCCAGTCGTTGTCCGGGGGCAGGGCGATGCCGGGCTGGGCGTCGCGCGCGGCCTGAATGCGCAGGAGTTCGGCGGCGAGATCGAGGGTGGAGCGTTCGGCTTGCTGGCGGGTTTTTTGCCAGCGGTCGGAGCCGATGCGGCCGAGCTGGGGGCGGACTTTGGAAAGGCCGACGTAGCGGCTGATCAAGTGAGCCTCGGGCAGGGGAACGTGCAGGGTCACATGGTCGTCGAACTCCAACGAGATGACCTCGCGCAGACCGTCGCGAGTATCGAGCTGGGTGATGCCGCGAAAAAGTGCGATGCCGTGCTGGAGGTGGACGACGAAATCGCCTTCCACCAGATCGGCGAAATCGAGCAGTTGATCCACTTGCGCACGGTGCACGGTGGCGCGGCGGGAAGAGGTGGCGCGGCGGGTGCGCTGGCGGCCGAAAAGCTCGGTCTCGGTGACGACGACGAGGGACGTCGCAGCCAGCGCGGTGGCGGCGGTATTGGTGGCGGCCGGGCGCTTGTTTTTTGCGGTCCGGGCCTCCGCGAGCGAGAGCGCGGCGTCGGGGCGAGGGGTGCAGCGAAAGCCTTCGTTGAGTTGGCCGCGAAGCCAGTGAAGGCGAAGTTTTTTGGCGGCGGGGTGGGCGGCGATAATCTCCTGGATGCGTTTCTCGTCGGAGTCTTTGGGGGCGACGACGGCGATGGCTGCGCCTTCATTTTGCCAGCGGGCGAGCTGGACGAGGAAATCGTGCCGGGCTTGTTCTTCCGCGTTGAGGCGTTCATGGGCGATCAAGTGGTCCGAGGGATAGTGGCGGTGGTGGACTAGGCTCTCGGTATCCCAGGTGGTTTCGACGACGGGAGACGAACTTGATGTGGAGTCAAAAAGCGCGGACGCTTCATCGAGGTCGCACAGGGCGACGAGCGCGGCGATGCGGGCGAGAATCGGAGCGAGCGCGTTGCCAGTGGCGTCGGCATCGGGGCCGGATGATAAGGCGAGGTTGGCGTTCTGGCGGGCAACCAGACTGAAAGCCAGGTCGAGCGGCGCGGGCTCGACCAGCACCAGCCGGGTGGCGGTGCTGAGGTAGGGCGCTAAACCGGTGAGCGAGGGTGCGAGCGCGAGGCGGGGTGAGGCGGCGAGGGTGAGTTTTTCCACTTCCCCGCCCGAGCGCTGGGTAACGGGATCGAGTTCACAAATCGATTCCAGGTCGTCGCCGAAAAAATCGAGACGGTAGGGTTGGGCGGCGTTTACCGGGTAGAGGTCGATGATGCCGCCTCGCACCGCATAGGTGCCGGGGGCCTCGCACACCGCCTCCGAGTCGTAGTCGAGGGCGCGGAGTTTTTCGAGCAGGGGGAGGAACGGATGCGCCTGGCCCTTGGTCAGGGTGAGTTCGTTGGCGGTGTAGTCCTCCAGCGCGGGCACACGTTGGAGCAGGGCTGCGGGAGTGGTGAAAATCAGCAGCGGCGGGGCCGTGCCGTTGCTCTGGCTGATGTTTCGCGTGGCGCGCAGGCGGGAGAGCACAGCCTGGCGATCGGCGGAGGCGGCGAAGGCTTCGGCCATTTCGCGGGATTCGCCCATGGCCTCGGGCAGAATCAGGGTTTCGAGACGAGCGGCTTTTCCTCCAACGACGGCGACGTAGAAGAGAGTGGTGTCCTCCGCCAGTTGCTCGGCGGATTTGAGTGTATCGGAAATCACCAGCCACACCGGCGCGGGGTCGCGGCGCGCCAATTCGGCCAGCACCGCCCCGCGCGCGGTGGGACAGACGCCAGTATGTTTGGCGCGGGGCGGCAGAAGGAGTGCGGTCGAATCCGTTGTGATCACGAAAAGGGATAGGAAAGGGGAACGTTTCACGCAGAAACGCAACGGCGGCCGGTGTTAGTCGCGGGCTTGGCGTGGGATTCGCTATTAACCGGCTTATTGTTTGGATAATATTTTACAAAATCCGCTGATGACCATGAAACAGAAGGCGATGAAAACCCCAATCATCTGGCTGGTTCGCCTTGGCGTCGATCAAGCGTTGTTCACCTGCAAAGCAGCGTGGGCAGTGCGAATGAAACTTGGCGAGGATACGGACCTTTTGGACTACGCGCAGGAGTTGGTCGATGGCGGTCACGTGACGGTGGAGAATATCGACGCACTGGAGAACGTTGCCGGTCTTGCTCAAGTGAAAGCCAAATTCGGCCCACCGGAAAATGACCCGTTCGTGAGCAGTGGCACGACGCCGCCGATTCCGCAGCCGGGGAAGACTTCGCTCAAACTGGGCGCCCATGCCGCCGCACCTGAAGCGGGGTCGGCCGGGGGCGGGTCAGCAAGTGCTGGCGGGCTCGATTTCCCCTTCGCGCAAGTAACCGCGATGAACGACACCGAGCTGGCGGAAAAATTTCGCGGCCTGCTCAAGGCCTGCGCCCGCGGCGGCATCAGTGATTTGCACCTTTCGGCGGGCGCGCGGCCTTTTGTGCGCAAGCAACGTTTGCTCACCCCGCTGGGCACCCGGGTGCTCACGGCGGAGGAGTCGCTCCGGCTCAATACCGCTTTGCTGGCACCGCACCAGCGGAAGGATTTTATGGAGCGCAAGGACCTCGACTACGCCTTGGCGCTCGACGCCAAGAATCGTTACCGGGTGAACCTGATGTTTCACAAGGGCGGTGCAGCCGGAGCCTACCGCATGATCGCCGCCGAGGTGCCCAAGCTCGACTCGCTCGGGTTGCGTAATTTGGAGCATATCCGCAAGCTGCTTACCTATCACAACGGCCTCATCCTCGTGACCGGACCGGTCGGGGCGGGCAAGACGACCACGCTCGCCGCCTTGGTCGCCGAGTTGAATGAGAAACGCGAGGACCACATCATCACGGTGGAAGACCCGATCGAGGTCGTGCAGGTCTCCAAAGGCTGCAACATCACCCAGCGCCAGGTCGGCCCGCATACCAAGACTTTTGCCAGCGCGCTCAAGGGAGCGCTGCGTGAAGATCCCGACGTGATCATCATCGGCGAACTGCGCGACTTGGAGACCATAGAGATGGCGATCAGCGCCTCCGAGACCGGGCATTTGGTGATCGGCACCATGCACACCAGCGACGCCTCGACCACCTTGAACCGGCTGCTGGATGTATTTCCCCCCGCGCAGCAGGCGCAGATTCGTGCCAGCGTGGCCGAGAGTCTGCGCGGCATCATCTGCCAACGCCTTTTGCCCGGAGCGGACGGGAAACTGGTGATGGCGTGCGAAATCCTCATTGGTAATCCGGCCATCGCCGCCCTGATCCGCGAGGGCAAGATGAGCGGCCTGCGCAATGTGCTGGAGACCGGCCAGCGCGACGGCATGTGCCTGATGGAGACAGGCGTTTTTAACCTCTACAGCGAAGGCGCGATCACTGCCGAGACCGCGCGGGAAATTATCTCCAATCGCGTGCTGCGCGCACGCATCACCTGAGTCGTCCACCGTATCACCCCAGCCCATGCCCGCCATCGATTCACTGCTGCGCACTCTGTTGGAGCGAGGAGGCTCCGATCTCCACCTCACCGTCGGCCTGCCGCCCAAGGGCCGCATCTCGGGCGCGCTCACCCCGCTAAACGACCAACCGGTCACCGCTCCGCAAATGGAGGCCTATCTTAAGGAGATTTGCCCGCCCGCCCGCTGGACGGATTTCCTCGAACGGCATGACCTCGATCTTGCCTACGAAATCGCCGGACTGGCCCGCTTCCGTGGTAATTACCTCTGCAACCACTGGGGGCAGGCGGCGGTGTTTCGCCAGATCCCCTCAAAGATTCTCTCCTTCGAGGAACTCAAGTTGCCCGAGCCCTTGAAGAAACTGTGTCATCTCAACGAAGGCTTGGTTTTGGTCACCGGCCCCACCGGTAGCGGTAAGTCCACCACGCTGGCTGCGATGATTGACTACATTAACACGAACCTCTCCCGGCACATCATCACCATCGAGGATCCGATCGAGTTCGTGCATCAAAACAAACGCTGCACCATCGTGCACCGCGAAGTCGGCGAGCATACCCGAAGCTTTGGCGACGCGCTCAAGGGCGCGATGCGCCACGACCCCGACATCCTGCTGCTGGGCGAGATGCGCGAGTTGGAGACGATCAAACTCGCGCTCGGCTGCGCATCGATGGGCATGCTCGTCTTTGGCACGCTCCACACCAACAACGCACCGAAGACGGTGGACCGCATTATCAACGCCTTTCCCTCCGAAGAACAAAACCAGGTGCGCGTGATGCTGGCCGGTTGTCTATCCGGCGTCGTTTCCCAGTTGCTTTGCAAACGCATCCCCAAGGGCCGCTGCGCGGTGCACGAGATCCTGCTTCAACACGAGGCCCTGCCCAACACCATCCGCAGCGGCCAGATCGCCAACATCCGCGCCATCATTGAAAACGGCCGCTCCGACGGCATGACCACGATGGACCAGAGTCTGCTTGCCCGGGTGAAGGATGGCAGCATCGCCGCCGGCGAGGCCTACATGAAAGCGGCGGACAAAAACCTCTTCACCAGCCTGCTCAAACCCGGCGAACTGGACGGCGGGCACTAAGCTCTTAGCACGGACTGATCGGGAACCGTATTATTGATTGGGATCTGTAACATCCCGAACGCTTTTGGGGACTCCAAAGTCCCGCAAGCTTCAGCCAGTAGGCGAAGCCGCCTTCCGCACCCGCACATGCAGAAAATACGCGACCACCTGCGCGTCCTGCAGGCTCGGATTCGCCAGCACGGTCGCATCGCTCGGTTTCGGTTCCTCCACGCGCTCGATCATGAAGCCCGCCGCGATCAGCAGATTGATCCACTGCCCCAGCGGACGGTGGAAACGCGGCACTTTAAACATCGGCAAGCGCTGCCGCAGCGCCAGCGGCGCAGTTCCGAAAATCCACTCGTCGATTTGCCCGCGCGTCTCCGAAAAATAATCCCCGACTTCCACCGCATACGTCAGCTTCCGTTCGTCGCGGCAGTTGCGCCGGTGCGGCGGATTGAAACACGGGTGCAGAATCGAGAACTGCAACCACCCGCCCGGCCGCAGCACGCGAAACGCCTCTTCCACCACTTGCGACGTTTCCGGGATATCCATCAGGCTCATGCAGCCGACCGCGAAATCGAAAGACGCCGTCTTGTAGGGCAACTCCACCGCGCTCGCGTGATGATAGGTGATCCCCAGTGGCGCGCGCTGCTCCTCCTCGCGCGCATGGCGGATAAAAATCTCCGCGATATCCAGCCCCGTCATCTGCGCGCCCCGCTGCGCGATCAGCCGCGTGTTGTGTCCCTCTCCGCAGCCAATATCGAGCCCCTCCAGTCCCGCAACCGGCGGCAACATCGCCAGAAACGCCGGTGTGTTCAGGTGGTCGCGATAGGTGTCGTAGCCCGCGCGCGCGAGTTTAGTCCAAGCTTCGGCATTGCCGTTCCAACAGTCTCCAACCGAGAGGTGATCCATGGTGTGATGCGAAAACAGGTAACCGCTAATCGACGCGAATCGACGCAAATGAAAGGCGCGTTTCTGCTCTGAAAACGCCGGTCATGTCATCACGACCAACTTCGCGTTTTCGCGCGATGGGTTGAGCGCGGTGGGTTGAGCGAGGTCGGTGTTTTACTCTAAAAACGTGTCCTGACGACCGGCGGTCTGGCCCGGTTTTTCGGCGGCGGCGCGTTGGGCGGCGACTTCCTCGGGGGTGAGATTGAGATGTCGAGGCGGTCTTGCCACGCGAGCGGCCACCGCGCTCTCGCGGTCGGCCACGATGCGGTCGCAGAGCGAGTGGATTTGCAGCCGCAGCCAGAGCGCGGTGCTGCTCTCCGGGCGGTAGTCGGCCGGGCCATAGTGGTCGATGCGCCCCGAGGAGCGCAGACGGTCGTTTTGCGCGAATTCGTCCGGGCGGGCCGGGTTGTACACGCCGTAGGCCAGGCCGCCGCCTTTTTTGGTGACGGAGAAGCTGGGCACATCACTCGGGCCATCGGCGATGTAGATCATGTTCTGAAACGGAATGCGGCGATCCTCGGGCGCGATGTTGGCGTTTACGTCGAGCGCCGGGTCCTTGTTGGTGCCCTTGTTGATTTCAAAGAGGGCGCGGGTCTTGGTGGTGTTGTCGATTACCAAGCCGATTTGGGCGAGTTCGGCTTCGGCTTCAATGGCCAGATTACCTTGCTCTAAAAAGCCGGGCTGGAGCGGGTTTTCCACGAAGCCGCAGCCCCAGATGCCGTCCACGAACGGGGCGATTTTACTCCCGCGCACCATTTCGGCCAAGCCCGTGCTTACGATGTAGTGTTCAAGCCGGATGTCGTGTTTGCGGTAGGTTTCCTTCTCGGCGACGTAACCTTGGGCGGTGCGGAAAAAATCGGGCAGACCTGGGTAGAACTGAATCTCAGCGCCACACTCGCGCAGCACCTTGTTGCTAAGCTTGGGCATGCGGCCGGCCAGCACGTAGGTGAGTAGATGGTTGAGGTAGGCGATTTCGGACGAAAGCTGGTAGCCCCTGCGCTGGTAGTGGGAGACGAGGTTGTTGCACTCGTTCCAGAACACGGTCTCGTCCACCCCGTAGCGCCGAAAAAGCGGCGACTGCATGTATTCGGGGATAAGGGTCTTGTCGAAGTCCCAGATGCAGGCGATGATGTTCTGTGTGAAAAGAGTCTTGGCCATGGCGGATCAGCACCTTTAGCGCGGACCTCGTTTGGTCCGTGCGCGGAGCCTGCGCGTAAGCAAGGCCCGCCGCGTCCCGCGCGCAATGCGCAAACCGTTCCGCCCGCCGGTTCCTGCCGGGCCCCTTCCGTTTCACTCTCCTTTTTCCTTCATGGTCTCCCTTCCCGATATCACCCCGTTTCGCCGCCGCCTCGATGAACTCGACGCCCAGATTCGCTCGCCGTCGTTTTTCACCAACGCCCGCGCTGCCGCCGACGTTACCCGCGAGCACCAGCGCCTCGGCATCCTGCTGGCCGATCACACCGCTTTGCAAAAAACCCAGGCCGACCTCGTCGAGATGCGCGGCCTGCTGCGCGATTCCAGCGGCGACGCCGGTTTGCGTGAACTGGCCGAAGCGGAGATTCCCGAATTGGAAAAACGCGCCGAGGAACTGCACGCCACCGTGCTTCGCCAGATGATTCCGCCCGAGGCCACCGACTCGCGCAACACCGTGGTCGAGATTCGCGCCGGCACCGGCGGCGAGGAAGCGGCGCTTTTCGCCGCCACCCTTACCCGCATGTATCAACGTTATTGCGAGACGCGGCGCTGGACCATCGAGCCCATGGGCAGTTCGCCCTCGGAGCGCGGCGGTTTTCGGGAAATCAGCTTTCTCGTGCGCGGTCAGGATGTTTACCGGCAGCTGAAGTTCGAGAGCGGCGTGCATCGGGTGCAACGCGTGCCCAGCACCGAGGCCAACGGACGCATCCACACCTCGACCGTCACCGTGGCGGTGCTGGCCGAGGCTGAGGAAGTGGATGTGCACATCGACCCGCAGGATTTGGAAATCACGGTGCAACGCGCCAGCGGGCCGGGCGGGCAGGGCGTCAACACCACCGACTCGGCGGTGCGCATCATCCACAAGCCCACCGGGCTCATGGTGTTTTGCGCCGACGGTCGTTCGCAGATCAAAAACAAGGCTTCGGCGATGTCGGTGCTGCGCGCCCGCCTGCTCCAGCGCAAGCAGGACGAGGAACAGGCCAAATACGCCGCCCAACGCAAAACCCAGATCGGCACCGGCGACCGCAGCGAACGCATCCGCACCTATAATTTCCCGCAGAGTCGCCTGACCGATCACCGCATCGGCCTCACCCTGCACAGCCTTGCCCAGGTGATCGAAGGGGCCATCGACCCCGTGATCGAGGCCCTGCAAAAGGCCGACATGGAACGCAAACTCGCCGAGTTGACCGGCCAGCCCTACGACATGAAACGCTCGGCCTCGGCCGACGCGGACGACGAGGACTAGGCGTGTATTCTGCGAAGGCTGGGTAGGGAATGGCCCCATAGGCGATCCGGCGGCGGGTGTTTACGCTGCCGGAGTGAACACCCTACTGCTGATCCTCGTGCTGCTGCTGCTATTTGGCGGCGGCGGTTTTTATTTCGGCGGCCCGGCCATCGGAGGCGGCGGACTTGGTCTGATTCTCCTGATCGTGCTGATCGTTTATCTGACCGGCTGCCTGCGTAAACGCTGAGCGAGCGCGCCTCTACGCCGACAGCTGAGCCGGCTCCTTTCGCCTTTTTCCAAAGGGCAAAAAACCAAACCAACCATGAAAACCAAAAACCTGATTCTTTCGAGCCTTTCGCTCCTGATCGCCGGCACCGCCGCTGCCCAGACCAACACCGCCCCCGCCGTGCAAACCAACACCAATTCCGCGCTCGTCGAATTCGGCGCCCGCGCCACCGATTGGGAATTCACCCTCGGCGGCAGCGGAGCGACCAATAACGACTTCGATAATTCGCTCGGCGGGCTGAATTTTTCGGTCGGCAACTACCTCACTGACTCGCTGGAAGTCTCCGTTCGCCAGTCGGTCAATTACTCCAATGGCTCCGGCGGCAACGGCGCTTCCTACGACGCATCGACCTTCGTCGCGCTCGATCAACATTTCGGCCATGATCGTTTTCGTCCCTTTGTCGGCGTAAATTTCGGCGGTCTTTATGGTGACACGACCCACGACACCTGGGCCGCTGGCGTCGAGGCAGGTATGAAGTTCTACGTGCAGCCCAAGACTTTCCTCTTCGCGCTGGTCAACTACGCGTGGACCTTCGACAGCGGCAGCAAGGCCACGGACAACTTCAAAGACGGCGCTTATCTCTGGTCGGTCGGCGTCGGTTTCAGTCTCTGAGCACGCCTGGTGACTGACTTCCCAAGCCTCCGTTTTTTACGGAGGCTTTTTTGTGCGTTCCCGGCAAGGACAAGCCTGCCGACTTCAACCGAACAAGTAGGGTAAGGCCTTATATCGCACCGGCGCTAATCCGCGTATCGTCCCGACTTTATCTTATATGAAAACGAATCTTGGTTTGACCGACGAAGCCCGCCTGGAAATCGGCCAGATACTCAATCTGCTGCTGGCGGATGAGACCATGCTCTATCTCACCACCCGGGATTATCATTGGAATGTCACCGGCCCGGAATTCCTCAGCCTGCACCAGCAATTCGAGGCGCAGTACGGCCAGGTGGCCACGTGGATCGATGAAGTCGCGGAACGCGCCCGCTCCATCGGTATCGGCGCCCGCGGCAGCTTCGCGGATATTGCCAAAACCGTCCGCTCATCGGCGATTGCGGGCACCGGCATGGCGGCGAGCCAGATGGTGGCCGCCTTGGTCGCGCTGCATGAGGATCTGGTCATACGGCTCCGCACCGACAGTGCCTCGTGCTCCGGTAGTTTTAACGATGCCGGCACGGCTGATTTCCTCACCGGGCTGATGGAGTGGCATGAGAAAACCTCCTGGCTGCTCCGCGCGCAAATCGAGGATGAATCCGCCGAGACGAGCTGAGTGCGCGGTTGCTCCTTTTCCCCGATTCTATGAACAAAGTCATCCCCCTCGCGTTGCTCGTCGGCGGCATCATTCTGGTCGTTTACGGACTGAATGCCTCCGATTCGCTGAGTTCCAGTTTCTCGCGTTTCTTCACCGGCTCGCCGACCGAAAAAAGCATTTGGATGCTTATCGGCGGCACTATCGCGGCCGTGGTCGGCCTGGCCGGCTTGGTGCGCGGCCCCCGCGTCGGCTGAAGCTCCACAATCCCTTTCCGTTAGAACCTAAATATTATGAAATCACCCAACGAAAGCTCCGCCTCCTCGCCCAAAGAACTGCTCAACGACCTGCAAGCGCTCGTCCTTGAAGCCGAAAAGATGATGGGCGATTCCCTCACTGAACATACCGCTGATGCGGTCAGCGCGTTGCGCACCCGTTTCGACGCCGCGCAGGAACGCGTCTCGCATCTTTACTCCTGCGCCAAGGCCCGCGCGGTCGCCGGCGCCCAGTGCACCGACCAGGCCATTCGCGCCAACCCGTATCAATCCCTCGCCATTGCGGCCGGCGCCGGACTCATCCTCGGCGTGTTGCTTGGGCGTCGTAGCAAGTAAGCAACCTAACCTCGATCATGGCCTTTAATCCGCTTTCGTCGGCCGGCTTCATGGGGGCGCTGCGCAATCTGTGCGAAGGCCTGATTGCCAGTGTGGAGCAGCGCATCGCGCTGCTCTCCGCCGAATTGCAGGAGGAAAAACTCCGCCTGATTCAGATCTTTATCTGGATCAGCGCGGTGGTTTTCAGCGGCATGATGGCGATCACCTTCGCCAGCCTGCTGCTGGTCTATCTTTTTTGGGAAAGCGCCCGGTTGTGGGTGTTGGGCGGCTTGGCCGGTCTCTATGCGGCGGTGTTTGTCGCGGTGTTGATCGCCTTTCGTCGCTACCTCTCGCGTCAGCCTCAACCCTTCGCCGCTACCATCAGTGAACTGGCCGAAGACCGCGCATGTATCCTCGCCAAGAACTGATACGTCTCGCCGCGCACAAGGCGGTGCTGCGACGCGCCATCGCGGTAAGCCGGGCGGAATGTGTCGTGGCCGCGCGTGACGTTGGCCGTCCGGTGGAGTGGCTGGATCGCGCGGTGGCGATGGTGCGTGAATTGCCGCCGCTCGCGCGTGTGGGCATGGCGTCCCTCGGTCTGCTCGTGCGGCAATCCGTGCTCCAGCGCCTGACCCGCCTCGCCGGCGTGTTGCGCTGGGCCCCGCTGCTTTCGTCCTTGTTGGGTAAAAAACGCTGAGCGTTCGCGTGGCTGGAGCGAGTGGAGCGTAACGGCAACGCCGCGCTTGCGGCCTCGACTTAAAAAGGTGCTTGGCTTCACGCTACAGTCACCCGTGCGAAATCGCGTCTTAGTTCGTCTCATCCTGTGCCTTGTTGCCGCCTGCGGAGGGTGGCTGAGTCCGGCGTTTGCGGCGACGCCGACGGTGGCGGTGCTGGCCAATCGCGATGATCCGGAGTCGCTGGAACTTGCCCGCTATTACTTGGCGCAGCGCGGCTTGGATGAATCCGCCATTGTCGCGCTGACCATGCCGCTGACCGAGGAAATCACCTGGGGAGAGTTCGCCGTCACGATCTGGAACCCCTTGGTGCGCGAGGCGGCGGCGCGTGGCTGGATGCTGGCCTCGGTTTCCGAAACCAAGGATGCGGTGGGTCGCGTGCGAGTGGTATCCTCCGGGCACCGGCTGGAGGCCCTGGTGATTTGTCGCGGCGTGCCCTTGCGCGTGGCGCACGACGCGGTGCTTTACGATGCGAAGTCGAATCCGCTGACCGCCAACCCGGCGTTGCAGAACACGGAGGCCTCGGTCGATTCCGAACTCGCGCTGCTGGCGACGGGCAACCCGCCCATCGCGGCGTTCGTGCCCAACCCGCTTTTTAACCAAAACAATCCATCCACGTTTCTGCGCGAGCAGATCGTACCGGTGGGGCGGCTCGATGGGCCGACCTTGGCCGACGCCAAGGGCTTGGTGGATCGCGCGCTGGTGGCTGAGCGAGACGGGCTGAGCGGGCGTGCTTATTTGGATACAGGCGGCCCGCACCGGCAGGGCGACGAGTGGCTGGAGGCCTGCGCGCCTGAACTGGCGGCGCTCGGCTTCGAGACCGACATCGACCGCGAGGGGGCGACCCTGCCGGAGTTTGCGCGGTTCGACGCGACGGCGCTTTATTTCGGCT
This sequence comes from Verrucomicrobiota bacterium, assembly GCA_026398135.1. Lineage (GTDB taxonomy): Bacteria > Verrucomicrobiota > Verrucomicrobiia > Opitutales > Opitutaceae > IMCC26134_A. The sequence goes on along the minus strand of JAPLTN010000004.1, from coordinate 13,662 downwards.
GGTATGCGGGCGATGCCAACGGGCCGTTCAACGCGCCGGGTTTCCGTTTTCCGGTCGGGGCGATCGCGCTGCACATCCACAGTTATTCGGCGGTCACCATGCGTTCCGCCAGCCGGGCGTGGACGGGGCCCTTGGTGGCGAAAGGGGTGACGGCGACCTTTGGCAATGTCGCCGAGCCCTACCTGCAATTTACCCATCAGCCGCAGTTGTTGTTAAAAGCCTTGGCGCGGGGCGAGCCGCTGGGCCGGGCGGCACTTTTTTCGATCAATGCCCTGAGTTGGAAGGCCGTGGTAATAGGCGACCCGCTGTATCGGCCCTTTGCCGTGACATCCGAGGCGCAATGGGAGCGCCGGGCGAGTTTGCCGCCTGCGTTGGAGCCTTATGCGCGGCTGCGGCGCATGCGTCTTCTGGCGGCGGCGGGGCGGAGCGAGGAGGCGCTGGCCTTGGGGCAGGCCGGTTTGAGGCAAAACCCCAGCCTGCCGCTCGCCTTGAGTCTGGCGAATTTGCAACTGAGCGCGGGCGACGCGGCGGCGGCGCGGCGCAGCCTGGGGATTTTTGCCCTATTGCCGAAGTGGCGTCCGGCGGATTGGCCGCTGGTGCTGGCGGCGGCGAGCGCGTTGCAAGCGGCGGAGGACGCGCCCGGCGGCATGAAGTTAATGCAACGCCTGCTCGGGGCGGAGTTGCCCCCCGCGCAACGGATTCTGGTCTTGAAACAGGGGATGGAAATCGCCCGGACGGTGCGGGATTTTACCCAGATCTCACGCTGGGAGACGGAGTACGCCAAGTTAACCGCCCCGCCTCCCGCGCCGGCGGTGCAGAAGTAAGGTTTAATCCCAAAGTGGATCCGTTTTGTCGCCGAAGGAAGAGCCTCAGGCATTTGTGCGCACGATACAGGAGGAAGTGAATCCATGTAACACCCCGACACTATCTAATTGGCCGGGGACGGCAAACTCCACAGCAACCTTCTTTGTGTAGCGTTGGCCGTCCCCGGCCAATTTCCGAGATAGTTTAAACTTGAACGCGGACTAGATTTAGCCGGCGGCGGCGGCCATGGCCTCGCGGTCTTTTTCGGTTTTCAGGCGGAGCTGGCCGCAGGCGGCGTCGATGTCGTGGCCTTTTTCGCGGCGCAGGGTCACGGGCACGCGGGCGTCGCGAAGCACGTCGGCGAAGCGTTCCATGCGGTTGCCGGAGGGGCGTTTCCAAGGCAGGCCTTCCACCGTGTTGTAGGGAATCAGGTTAACGTGGGCGTGGGGCTCGGCGGCGATGTCGCGCAGGGCGGCGGCTTGTTCGAGGGTGTCGTTCACGTCTTCGATGAGAATAAACTCCAGCGTCACCATGCGGCCGTGTTTTTCGGTGAACGTCTGGATGGCGGGGATGAGTTTTTCGAGCGGGTAGGCTTTGTTGACCGGCATGATTTTCTCGCGCACTTCGTTGGTCGCGCCGTGGAGGGAGATGGCGAGGCGGAAGCCGAGGGGTTCGTCGGCGAGTTGGAGGATTTTTGGCACCAGGCCGCTGGTCGAGAGGGTGATGCGGCGGGCGCCGAAACCGAGGCCCCACTCGGCGTTGACGATGGTGAGGGCGCGCAGGACGGCGTCGTAGTTGGCGAGGGGTTCGCCCATGCCCATGACGACGATGTTGTCGAAGGTGGCGAGGCCGTCGTGGGCGCGGGGATCGTGGGCGTCCTCGCGGTAGCAGACGTGGAGGAGCTGGGCGACGATCTCGCCGGCGTTGAGATCGCGTTTGAGGCCTGCGAGGCCGGAGGCGCAGAAGCGGCAGGCCATGGCGCAGCCGACCTGGGTGGAGATGCAGATGGTTTTGCGGGATTCGTCGAGGCCGACGCCTTCCTGGGGGGCGCGGATGATCACGGTCTCGATGAGGGCGCGGTCGCCGAGCTCGAAGAGGAGTTTGTCGGTGACGTCGCGGGACTGTTTGTCGAAGAGCAGGCCGATGGGCATGAGTTCGAAGGTCTCGGCCAGCCAGGCGCGGAGGGGCTTGGCGAGGTTGGTCATCTCGTCCCAGGAGCGGGCGCGCTTTTTATAAACCCATTCGAGGATTTGTTTGGCGCGAAAGGCGGGTTCGCCGCGCTCTTGGAGGCGGGTGGTGAGGGTTTCGAGGGTCTCGCCGGTGAGGGGCGGCTTGGCGGGCGTGAACTTCATGCTTGGACAATACGCTCGCACGCGCCGGACTGTTGGCAATAGCGCGCGATGGTTAGTCGCTCCCGCCATGGGTCTCCTCCAACGTCATATCTTCGCCAATGTCGCCGTCGCCTGTCTGGCGGCGGTGAGTGTCTTTGCGTTTGTGCTGATCGCGGGCCAGGGGTTGCGGGATCTGCTGGGTTATGTGGTGGCGGGCCAGATACCGCTGACGACGGCGGTGCAGTTGCTGGGGTTGCTGGTGCCGTTCGTGGCGGTGTATGCGCTGCCCATCGGTTTGCTGACGGCGGTGCTGCTGGTGCTGGGGCGGATGTCGAGCCAGCAGGAGATCACGGCGATGCGGGCGGCGGGGCTGAGCCTCGGTTTTGTTGCGCGGCCGATCTGGTTGATTTCGGGGGGGGCGGCGGTGTTGTCGCTGGCCTTGAACTTTTATCTGATGCCGGTGGCGAGGGCGGAGTACCGTGCGATGCTTTTCGCGGCGGTAAGGCAGAATCCGTTGAATTTCATCGTGCCTCGTACCTTCGTGCGGGATTTCCCGGGTTTTGTGGTTTACGTGGGCGAGCGGCGCGGGGCGGAATTGAATGATTTCTGGCTTTGGGAGGTGGACGCGAAGAAGCGGGTGGTGAGCGTGGCGCGGGCGAAGTCGGGGGCGGTCGATTTCCGCGAGGAGGACAACCGCTTGGTGCTGACCCTCCGCGATGTCAGCGTGGAGACGCGCGACCGCGAGCGGCCGGAGGATTTCTCCAAGCCGCAGCCGGTGGGGAATTCCGATTCGATGACGGTGGAGTTACGTTTGGACGGGGTTTTCGGGACGATGCATGCCGGGCCGAAAGCCAACTGGATGACGATTGGTCAATTGTTGGCGCGGAAGGCGGAGTTGATCGCCAAGGGTGCGGGTGCGACGGCGAGGGAAAAGTCCGAGCTGACTCGCGTTTCAGTGGTTATAAGTGAAAAGGCGGCGGCCAGTCTGGCGGTGCTGGCCTTCGGGTTCATAGCCGTACCGTTGGGGATAAAGGTATCGCGCAAGGAGACATCGGCCAATCTGGGCATCGCGGTGGTGCTGGTGCTGGGCTACTACTTTCTGGCCGCGCTGACCGGGATGTTGGAGCGCAGCCCGAAGCTGCATCCCGAGCTGTGGGTGTGGGCCCCGCCACTGGTTTATGCGGCGGCGGGGGTGTGGCTGTTTCGCCGGGTGGACCGGGCTTGAGCTGAGCGTGCGGGTCAGGTCAGGGCGCGGTTGAGCGCGCTGACGATGGCGCGGATGGAGGCGAGCTCGATGTTGGTATCGACGCCGGCGCCGAAGCAGGTGCGTCCGCCGGCGAGCTTGATCTGGATGTAGCTGACGGCTTTGGCCTCGGCGCCGCTGCCAAGGGAGTGCTCGTTGTAACTTTGCACGTCGAAGCCGGGCACGCGGTCGGTGGCGGCGAGGCCGCGCACGAAGGCGTCGATGGGGCCGTTGCCCTGGCCGGTCATGAAGAAGGGTTCGCCGCGCACGACGAGTTCGGCTTCGCAGGTCACCTGCGCGCCGCGTTCGGTGGTGCGAAACTGGCGCAGGGTGACGGGTTCGGTGCGTTCGAGGTATTCGCGCTGGAAGGCGGCGAGGATCTCGTCGGGCGCGAGCTCGGTGCCGCGTTGGTCGGCGAGGTCGTTGATGACCTTGCCGATTTCCTTGTGCATGAGTTTGGGCAACTGGTAGCCGAACTCGGTTTCGAGGATGTAGGCGACGCCGCCTTTGCCGGACTGGGAATTGATGCGGATAATGGCCTTGTAGGTGCGCCCGAGGTCGGCCGGGTCGATGGGAATGTAAACGACATCCCAAGGGTGGCCGGGCTTCTGGTGAGGCCAGGATTTCTTGATGGCGTCCTGGTGGGAGCCGCTGAAGGCGGTGAAAACCAGGTCGCCGGCGTAGGGCTGGCGGGCGGGCACCTCCATGCGGGTGCAGCGCTCGTAAACCTCGCGCAGGTGGGGCAGGTTGGAGAAATCCAAGCCGGTCTCGATGCCGTGGGAATGGAGGTTCAGGGCGACGATGACGATGTCGAGATTGCCGGTGCGTTCGCCGTTGCCGAAGAGGGTGCCTTCGACGCGATCGGCGCCGGCGAGCAGGCCGAGTTCGGTGGCGGCGACGCCGGTGCCGCGGTCGTTGTGGGTGTGGAGCGAAACCTCGGTGAGGGCGCGGCGGGTGAGGTGGCGGCACATCCACTCGATCTGGTCGGCGTGGACATTGGGCGTGGCGTATTCGACCGTGGCGGGCAGGTTGAGGATGATCTTGTTGTCCGGCGAGGGTTGCCAGACGTCGGTCACGGCCTCGCAGACCTCCAAGGCGAAATCGAGCTCGGTGCTGGTGAAGCTTTCCGGCGAGTATTCGAGGCGGATGCGGGAACCGGCGGTGACGAGCGGCCCCATGTGTTTTTTGAGCAAGGTGATGCCGTGGACGGCGATGGCTTTGATCTCATCGCGGGTGGCGTTGAACACGTATTCGCGCTGTTTGGGCGAGGTGGAGTTGTAGAGGTGAAAAATGATATTTTTCGCGCCGCGCAGGGCTTCGAGTGAACGCACGATCAAGTCCTCGCGGCATTGGCAGAGGATCTGGATGGAGACGTCGTCCGGGATGCGGTTTTCCTCGATGAGGCGGCGGCAGAAATCGAACTCGATCTGGGAGGCGGAGGGGAAGCCGACCTCGATTTGTTTAAAGCCGATGGAAACGAGCAGGGCGAAATACTCGATTTTCTCTTCCACGCTCATGGGTTGGGCGAGGGCCTGGTTGCCGTCGCGCAGGTCCACCGAGCACCAGATGGGAGCCCGCGCGTGGGTGCGGTCGGGCCATTGGCGGTCCGGCAGGCGAACCGGGGGGAAGGGCGTGTATTTGCCGACGGGGGAAAAGGACATGATTACGGTTAAAACAGGATTTACGTGATTTGAAAAGGCAGGGCAGCGACCGGTGGAGTCAAGACGGGCGGTTTTTGCCGTAACCCCGTCGTTGCACGCTCGTCTTGAGTTTTTGTGCATGCAGTCCCCTCCTTTTTCCCATGCCCCCTGACGCCGAAGACGATGCTCCGCCGCCCGACGTCGAGGCGTGGCTGGTGCGCATCCGGGCCGGTGATCAGCAAGCGGCCCGGGCGTTGGTCGAGCATCTTTATCCGCAGGTCATCCGCATCGTTCGCGCCCGGCTGCCGCGGCGCGGGGGCGAAGAAGATCTGGCCCAAGACATCTTTCTGAAAATGTTCACCCGACTCGATCAATATCAAGGCCAGGTGCCGCTCGCCCATTGGGTGTCGCGGATCGCGGTGACGACCTGCATCGATGCCTTGCGGGCGCAGCGGCGCCGGCCTGAGCTGCGCTGGGCGGATTTATCCGAGACAGAGGCGGACACACTCGACGCGGTGCTCACTCGCGACGACGCAGCGGATACGGCGGACGCTCTGGCGGCCCATGAGCTGGTGCACAAGTTACTCGATCAACTCGCCCCGCAGGACCGCATGGTGCTGCAACTGCTCGATCTGGAACAGAAAACTCTGGTCGAAATTCGTGAAATCACCGGTTGGAACATCACCCTTATCAAAGTTCGCGCCTTCCGGGCGCGGAGAAAATTGCAAAAACTCTTTCAACAACTGAGCAAACAGGAGCGCACATGAAAAACACCCCTACAACCCCATGGACCCGTTTGACGGCGGCGGCGCGGCGCGCCCCGGGCGCGGTAGCAGCGGCAGAGATGTCCGCCGAGCTTATGCCGCCTGGCTTTGCCACGCGGATCGTGGCCCACGCGGAGCTGGGCGGTGGCGGCGGCATCCTGGGTGGTGCGCTCTTTGAGCGGCTCGCCGCCCGTGCCTTGGGGCTTGCCGGAGTCTGTGCGTTGACTTTGGCGGTGTGGGCCGGTCGTCCCGTTAAAATAGAGGTCGGCTCGGCAAATGAAGCCACGCTGGTATCCGAAGCCTATTTTGATCCGATCGGGACTATGCTGGAGGCGGTGCAATCATGAACCGCACGTTGAAGATAACCCTGGTTTTTACCGGCATTTTTCTCTGCGGAGCCGTGGCGGGCGGGGTCTGCGTGCGACGCGTTATGCATATGGCGCCACCGTCGGGTCGCGGTGGCCCGAATGAGGAAGGATTTGCTTCGCGCACGCTGCGCCGACTCGGCACCGAGCTGAAATTGACAGCCGAACAGCGGGCTACGATCGAGCCAATCGTGCAGAAGGCGGGGGATGATTTGCGCCGGCTGCGCAAGGAGAGCATGCAGCAAACATCCGTCGTTTTCGAGGCGATGGATGGGTTGATCGCCGAGCATTTGACGCCCGTGCAGCGCGAGCGCTTCGCGGAGCTGAAGGCGGCGCAGCGCCAGCGCATGAAGACCTACATGGAAGAGCGCCAGCGCCGCGGTGGCGAAGGCGAGCGTCGCGAGGGTGCGGACCGCCCGTCCCGTGCGGATGCGCCGCCTCCGCCGCGCCCGGAAAAAGATTCTCATTGATCCGCTTCGCAGGGCTGCGCACGGTGCGGGCGGCCAGGCGCCATGCATGGGCAGGCGCGTGAACTCCGCCAGGGCCGGAAGGCAGCAACGGTGACGACGTTCTCTCAGTGCCGTGGAAGGCCTGGCCACTTTACTTTTACCCGAAGTGTTTTCGGGTTTGCGCTTCGCTCCGGGACGCGTGCTTTGCTGGGTCTTTCCTGTGTCGCAAGCCGCCTACCAAGTTATCGCCCGCAAGTGGCGCCCCCAGACTTTCGACGATGTCGTCGGGCAGGATCACGTCGTGCGCACGCTGCGCAACGCCATCGCCCGGCAGCGCATCGCGCACGCCTACCTGTTCGTCGGGCCGCGCGGCACGGGCAAGACCTCGACCGCGCGTATTTTTGCCAAGGCTTTGAATTGCACCGACGGGCCCAAGGCGGATTTCGACCCGGCCGACCCGGCGTGTCTTTCCATCGCGGCAGGCAGCCATCTTGATGTGATCGAGATCGACGGTGCTTCGAACAACGGCGTGGACCAAGTCCGTGATCTGCGCGAAACGGTCCAGTACACCCCGGCGCAGGGTAAGTTCAAAATCTACATCATCGACGAGGTGCACATGCTTTCGGCGGCGGCGTTTAACGCTCTGCTGAAAACGCTGGAGGAGCCGCCGCCGCATGTGAAATTCGTGTTTGCGACCACGGATCCGCAAAAAGTTTTGCCGACCATCGTCTCGCGTTGCCAGCGCTTCGACCTCAAGCCGATCCCCGCGCCGCTGATCATCGAACGGCTGAAAAAAATCGCGGTGGCGGAGAAAATCGAGGTTACCGAGGCCGCGCTTTCGTGCGTGGCGCGCATGGCGGACGGCGGTATGCGCGACGCGCAGTCGATTTTCGACCAGATGATTTCGTTTTGCGGGCTCAAGATCGACGAGGCCGACGTGCTGGATGTTTATGGATTAGTCTCGGCCGACAAGCTGGCCGCGCTGGCCGCCGCGCTCGCGGCAGGGGACCACGCCGAGATTATCCGGTTGGTGGACGAGTGCGACGCGGCCGGGCGCGATCTGGCGCGGTTGCTGGCGGATTTACAGGCGCATGTGAGGGAGAGTTTGTTGCACGCCATTGCACAAGGCGGGCGGTCGGGCGCGCTGGGCGGGGTGCCGCTCACCACCGAACAAATCACGCGCATGCTGGATGTGCTGCGCCAAGGGGAGGACAGCGTGAAGCTGGGCCTGTCGGATAAAATCAATTTGGAAGTGACCTTGCTCAAAGCGGTCGATGCCTCGCGTTCGCGGGCTATTGACTCGTTGTTGAAGGAGTTGGCCGCGTTGTCCGCCGAACTGCCCGCCGATGGCGCGGCGGACCAAAAAAAAAAGCCCTGATCGACCGGCTTGAGATCGCGGTGGTGGCCTATCTGGCCGCTTCAGTGGCGAGTGCGCCACCCAAGCGCGGTCTGGCACTGGCGGCTATCGCTCCACCGCGAAATTCCGCCGCCGCGCCAGCCGTCGCGCCCTCCCCGGTTGCAGGCGCGGGTGATGCGGCGGACGACTGGACGGAGGCAATCATTCCGTCCGCCGTTGCGGCCGCGACTGGCGACGATGACGGTCCGCCGGTGGAGGAATTGGAGGCGCGGATGCGCATGGAGGTCGCGGCGAGCGACGCCGCCCAAGCGCCGCGCAAGACGCGGGGGCGGATGGTCGCGGACGAGGATAACGATTCCGAAGCCACGCGGCCGGGGGCGCCCTTGCCTGGGCTTGACGTGTTGCTCGGGCGCGTGCCCGCCGAAGTGCGCGAGACGATGGAGGAGCTTTTGCGGGTGCGGTTTACGACGGTGAAACGCGTGCCGTCCCAGGCGCTGGATCCGGTCGCCGCCCGCAAGGCCGCGCCATGAAGGTAACGGGCGGAGCGCGCTCTGCGTTTGCATTGCGCGGGGTCCGGGTGCTTTCTACGCCGCTTATTCGTTTTTACGTGAAAACCTCATCCTCGAAAACCCTTCTCGTCGCCGTTCTTGGCTGGAGCGCCGCCTGGCTGGCGATGCCGGCGGGCACGCTATCCGCCGCGATCGAGCGGCTGGAAGTGACCTATGACTATGTAGGCGGCCTGGCCGCGGAACGTGCCGCCGCGCCATATAAAGAGCCGGATCGCGAACTGCCCAAGCGTCTGGCCGAGCTGAACTATGACGAGATCCGCGACATCCGTTTCCGGCCGGACCAGGCGCTCTGGCGCAACGAGGCGCTGCCGTTTCAGTTGCACCTTTTTCACCGCACGGCGGCGGTGCGCGAGGAGGTGCAGATTCGCGAGTTCAGCTCCACCCATGTGCAGACGATCCCGTTTATCCGGGACTTTTTTGACTACGGCAAACTGGGCAACATGGGGTCCTTGCGCTCCTCCTTGGGTTACTCCGGCTTCCGGTTGCACTACCCGATGAACCGGCCGGATACCTTCGATGAGGTGGCGGTTTTCCATGGCGCCTCGTATTTCCGGGCGCTCGGGGCGGGCCAGATATACGGCCTGTCCTCGCGCGGCCTGGCGGTCGATTCCGGCGTGCCCGGAGTCACGGAAGAGTTCCCGGTGTTCACGGACTTCTGGATCGGCAAACCCCGGCCGGGCGCGACCGAAATCACGGTGTATGCCCTGCTTGATAGCAAACGCATCGCCGGAGCCTACGAGTTTGTCATCAAGCCCGGTCATCCGACCGTGATTAATGTGCGCGCCCGGCTTTATGCTCGCGACAACATCGCCCTGCCGGGCATGGCTCCGCTGACCAGCATGTTTTGGTTTGGGAAAAACTCGGATCGTCCCGGCGGCGACGTGCGCCCGCAGGTGCATGATTCGGACGGGCTCTTATTACATACCGCCGACGGCGCGCACATCTGGCGTCCCCTGCAGAATCCGCGTTACATTTTGAATACGGATTTGCGCGCGGTGAAACCGATTCGTTTCGGACTTATCCAACGTGAGCGCGCCATCTCGGCCTACGAAGATTTTGAAGCCCGTTACCACGAGCGCCCCAGCTGCTGGATCGAGCCGGTGGGCGACTGGGGTGGTGGCCAGGTGCGCCTGGTCGAGCTGCCCACCGTAAACGAGTACGGGGACAACGTGGTTGCCTACTGGGTGCCGGATAAAAAGCCCGAAGTGGGCAAACCTTTCGATCTGGCCTATCGCATGACGTGGTCGCTGGCCCAGCCGGGCGACGACAATCTGGCACGCGTGCAGTCCACCCGGATCGGGCATTTGCCGGATCACGGCTGGGGGCAGCTCTTCTGGATCGACTTTGCGGGCGCCGGGCTCGGGCAGCGCAATCCGGCGAACCTGGCTCCGCAGATCGATCTGGGGTCGGGCGCTAAATTGCGTCACCAGACCATGATCCCCCACCCGGGCATCGATGGCTGGCGTGTGGCCTTGCAGATCGAGGGGGAGAATCCGCCCCAGCCCGGAGAAAAACCCAAGCCGGTGGAATTGCGCGTGCGCTTGCGCGATGGTTATGAGCCGGTTTCGGAAACCTGGGTTTACACTTGGCTGCCATGAGTGACGCCGGAGTTTCCCCGACGATGAATCCCCCTGTGCTTGACGACCCCATTGGTCCTGCCTGGGACGAAGCCTTTCTGCGGGTCGAGAGTTACTTGCGCGCGCACCAAATCGAAAGCCGGCTGGTGTTGAACCGGCTCGCGATGGAGATCGTGCGCGCGGCGGTCCGCACCGCCCAGGCGCATACCGGAGCGGGCGACAGCCTGGATCCGGTGGCTCGCGCGATGCACGAGGCGGAGCGCCGCACCACGGCTTGGTTTCAAATGGTCTTGGGCGATGCGGCCGACCCCGAGGATGAGCGACTCGGCACCCGCGGTCGCATCGCACTGGTGATGGCGGACGTGCCGGCGCGCTGGCCCCAGCACTTCCTGGCCGAGACGCCCCCGCCGCCGGAACTGATCGAAGCGATGCGCGCCGCCTACATCGAGGCCGGGCCGGAGATGGAACTCACCCGCATGGTGCCGCGTCCCCTGGATTTTGGACCGATCGCGAATGTGGCCGACGAGGCCTGGAAAACCTTCGCGCGCTGGCCGGTTTTGCGCGCGGTGATGGGCTGGATCCTGTTTCTCGGCCTGCTCGCGTTGATCTGGCGGGTCACGCACTGATGACGCCGAGTTTTCTCAAGTCTTTATCAACCCTTTCAATTGCCCATGAGCGCACCGCGCTTTGATCCCGCCGTTCTCGACGGCACCCGTATCACCCAGCGACGCATCCTGGTCGCCACCCTCACGCTGCTCCTGACCGGTCCGGCCGTGCTGTTGATGGCCGACCTGCACTGGCGGGTGGACGCCATCGACGGGCTGAAAATTTTCCACCTGATCCTGTTCGCGATTTTGTTTTCGCTCGTCGCGTTTGGTGCGGTGCAGGCGGTGATCGGCTTTTTCTGCCGGGCGGGCAAAGGCGACCCGAACCGCATCATGGCGAGCCTGACTCCGGAAGACGAGGCCCGGCCGGTGGATGCGCCGACGGCGATCGTGATGCCGATTTTTAACGAGGACACCTCGCGCATCATGGAAGGCTTGCGCGTGATTTACCGCTCGCTGGAGGCGACGGGGCAGCTGGAGGCGTTCGACTTTTTTATCCTCAGCGACACGACCAATCCAAACCGCTGGATTGAGGAAGAGTCGGCCTGGGTGGCCTTGACCCGCCAGCTCGGCGCGCGCGGACGGATTTTTTACCGGAAACGACGGGTTAACCTGAATAAGAAGGCGGGTAATCTGGCCGACTTTTGCCGCCGCTGGGGACGGCGTTACCGGTATATGGTGGTGCTGGATGCGGACAGCGTGATGAGCGGCGATGCGATCTTGAAACTGGTGCGTCTGATGGAGCGCAATCCCGGTGCGGGTATTATTCAGACCGTGCCGCGACTGGTTAACGGCGAGACGGTTTTCGCCCGGCTCCAGCAATTTGCCTCCCGGCTGTATGGACCGATTTTCGCGGCGGGTTTGAACTTTTGGCAACAAGGCGAGGCCAACTATTGGGGGCATAACGCGATCATCCGCGTGGCACCCTTTATCGACCAATGCTCCCTGCCCGAGCTGCCCGGTGTGGAGCCCTTTGGCGGTCGTATCTTGAGTCATGATTATGTGGAGGCGGCGCTGATGCGCCGGGCCGGGTGGTCGGTGTGGCTGGCGGTCGGGCTGGAGGGCAGCTACGAAGAATGCCCCGGCAATTTGATCGATTTCGCCAAGCGCGACCGACGCTGGCTCCAAGGGAATTTGCAGCATTCGTGGCTGGTGACGGCGCGCGGTCTGCATGCGGCGAATCGGCTGCATCTGGCGCTCGGGATTCTGGCTTATCTGGCCTCGCCGCTGTGGCTGATGTTTCTGTTGGTTTCGTCGGTGATCGCCTGGCGCTACGCGGCGACGGGGCTTACGCCGTTGCCGGTCGATAGTTTCGCACGCTACCTGCGGCTTGATTTTCAGTCGCAGGCCTTGCTGTTGTTTGCGGCCACGATGGGGCTGTTGTTCTTACCCAAGGTGCTCGCGTTGATCGACCTTCGCCGCATTCCGGGCGAGGCGCAGCGTTTTGGCGGCTGGTTCCGGGTGATTGGCAGTGTGATTACGGAGACGCTGGTTTTTACCCTGATGGCTCCGGTGCTGATGTTGTTTCACTCCAAGTTCATCGTTTTGACCCTGGCGGGTCGCGGGGTGGCTTGGGTGGCGCAGCGGCGTGGTGCGGACGGTGACCCGGAATGGCGCGAGGCTATTCTTACGCATGCCGGGCACACCGTGGTGGGTCTGGGTTGGGGGTGGTTTGCGCTTTGGGTGAATCCGGCGTTCGCGGCCTGGATGGCACCGATTTTATTGGGGATGATGAGCTCGATCCCTATTTCGCTGGTGACGGGGCAGTTGGTGGCGGGGCAGTTTGTGCGAAAACTTCAGTTGTTTCTGACTCCGGAAGAGTCGGCCGAGCCGCCCGAGCTGACGCGCTTGGCGCGAAACTTGGAGGCTTGTCGTCGGCACACCCCGCCCTTGCCGGAGCTCGCCGCCGACTACGGATTGATGCAGGCCGTGCTCGATCCTTACGTAAATGCCGTTCATCTGGCACTCTTGCGCGAACGTGATCTCACCCCGGTGGCGGAGGGACGTTTCGGGCCCTTGCGGGAAAAACTTTTGGGCGAAGGGCCGTCGGCGCTGGCCTCGCGCGATAAACTAGCGCTTCTGCTGGACGCGGATTCGATGGCGATTCTTCACCGTGAGCTTTGGTCGAGACCGGCGGATCGACTTGCCGCCTGGTGGCGCACCTCGATCCGGGCTTACAACGTCATCGCGCCCGCGCCCCAGACCGCGCTTTATCGCTAAAAGCTTGGTCCGCGCGGTGTGATCGAGGCGGTGCATTCCTTGCGTTTGGCACCGGCGGCGCTGTATCCGTCTTCGCGCATGCGACCCGCGGCCGATAGTTTTATTTACACGATGAAGGCCGGGGCTTTGCGGGTGATTTTTGATCCTGCGACGTGGGCGCGCGATGGTGCGAACGAACTGCAAACCATCGTGGCCGGCGAGAACAGTGTGGCATTTCACTTTACCGAGAGCGCTGATCCGGCGGCCAACCAGTTGAGCTACGAGATAACGATGCTGTGATACACGGCATCGTTCTGTTTTGTTAAGCCTGTCGCGGGCACCACAAGTTTTTATATAGGGCACTTTGAAGAATCTGATACCGAAGTTAGAGATCAGTATTATTTTAGGACCTCCCTTTAGAGCCAGGAACTTGGGTTACATAGAACATTACGCCCAAGGGCGCAGTCTAAACCCCAGTGCACAGGCTGAGGGGGAACGATAATTGGTGTGCGGTTTAGAGGGCGGAACCAGTCACCGTTGCTACATTGTGACAAAGTCTAAATTCATCGGGACTTTGGTATTATTCCAATTCCCGATCAAGTTGAGGCTATCGCTAAAATTGGCCGGGGACGGCCAACGCTAGTGTGCCCGGCATGGGCGTGAACTAAACATATGAAACGAGATGTTCGGACTGAGTGACAACAACCGCAGCCAAGACCAAGGCGGGCCTCGCGAGGGGCTCAGCACGAAAGAAGGTGG
>JAPLTN010000019.1 GCA_026398135.1 Verrucomicrobiota bacterium | reverse complement strand
GGAACGTAGGCGTACTCTGCGCTTCGCCTGACATGGGCGACGTGATCGGGGCCTTTTGGGCTGCTTGGGAAGTTTCCATCCCAAGCCTATGTCTGCTATCGCATATAAAGTACAGTAAAAGAATGCCTTAACGGCATTGGGGCAAAGGCCTGTTCTAGGGCGCCATTAAAAGGGTCGTGACCGAGGATCCCGAGGGTGAACGGAGGCGGGGTGGCGGGTGCGGTTGCCGCGCGTTCGGTTTCGGGCCATTCGACGTATTTGGTGAACAAGGCCAGGTAGGCGGCGGTCGCTTGGGCTTCCGGAATTTTTGCGGTCGCGGCGATACCTTGGAGCGGGCTGAGTAGCGCCAGCCAGCATGCAAGAATCCTGCTGCGCCACTTGCGAGCACGGCTTACCAGTGAAGCGGAATACGTGCGGGTGAGTTGGCGAAACAAGTGCATTTTTAGCGGAGCCAATCGAAGCGAATGTAGAGGCTGCGGGGTATTTCGCTGCGTAGCGGGGAGAAGTTGAATTCAGGGTGGCTGGGTTCCAGCAGGTTGCGTGCGACGACCGAGACTTCCCAGCCGCGGCCAAGCTGTTTGCCGACGCGCAGGTCAAGGGTGTTATAAGCGGGGACGGGCCGTAAGCCTTGGAGATCGTCAACCCAGCGCCACCAAGCGTCCACCTCCCAGGTTTTGCCGATGTTCCAGCGTGAGCGCAGGCCGAGTTGTTGTTCGGGGCTGAGCTCCGCGATGCGAGCAAGGGTGGCATCGGTGCTGTCCGGGTCCGTATCCACATTGAGATCGATTACGGACCAGGTGAAAATCAGGCGCCAGAAGCGGGTGGGTTCGAGGGTGGCGCCTAACTCGCCGCCAAGGGCGTGGGCTTGTCCCTTGTTCTGGAAGTTGGAATCGGTGCGGGCGGGGGTTGAGGAAGGCAGCACTTCGCTGGTGGCGAGTTGGTCGTATTGATTCAGATACACGCTGGCCGAGGTGTTTAACCAGGAATTGGCGCGATGGCGGACACCGGCCTCAAACGCATCCAAGGTCTCGGCCTGGATTTCACGATTAGGCAGGGTTCGGGAGACCGGGAGGAAGCTGGATGATACGAGGGTCTGGTCGTATTCGAAGCGGGAGGGGATGCGCACGGCGCGAGAGTAGCCGCCCCAGAGCGTGAGGCGATCGTTTGGGGTCCAGGCGAGGCGGGTGGAGGGCAGGAATTCCAGATCGGTTAAGTCGTTAAACTCGGTCTTTATGCCTCCGGTGAACGTCCAGGTCTGCGGGGTGATGGCGACCACGTCCTGGAGAAACAGGGCGCCCTGTTTGAGGTAACGAACCGAGGGGGAGAAGCGGGAGGTGGTTGTGGCGCTGACGACGGCGTCGTCGAGTTTGCTCAGGCGTGCGCTGGCACCCCAGGTGAGGCGCTGGCGTTCGCCGACATCTAACTCGTGGCGGAGTTCGATTTCGCCGACGTCGGCGGTGCTGAGGTTGCCGCCGGAATCGCGGTTAATGCGGTCGTAGCAGGCCTGGAGGCTGAGTTTGTCGTCGCTGGCCAGCGTGATTTCGCGGCGGCCGAGGAGGTGGCCGCCCTTGCTGGTGGCTTCCGAGGGTTTACCTGAAACGATCTGGTCGGCGCGGGCGGTGAAGATATCGCCGGTGATGAGGGTTTTGGCGCCGGGGGACTTTTCCTGATCGTAGCGGAAGCCGGCGCGGTATTGCGCCCAGGCGTCGTTGGGGTCGCGGCCGCCGGGCACGGGCTCGGTCGAGTCGCGGGCGAAGGCTTTGGCGTAAACGCGCAGCCATTGTTCGGGGCCGAGGGTCATGCCCTCGCGGGCGTAAACGAAGGCTTTTTCGTAGTTGCCGCCGCCGGCTGAGATTTGTGAGCCCTGGGTCTGGCGGGCGTCTTTGGTGATGATGTTGACCACGCCGTTGACCGCGTTGGTGCCCCAGGTGGTGCCGCCCGGGCCGCCGATGGTTTCGATTTGCTGCACATCCTCTAAGGGCACGTCGCGGATATCCCAGATGGTGCCGCCAAAGCGGGCGGAATACAGGGAGCGACCATCGATGAGCGGGAGGATTTTATTGGCCGAGGTGCCGCTAAAGCCACGCATCGTAACCGTATAGCTCCGGCTGTTGATCTGCCCGACCTCCATGCCGGGGGCCATGCGCAGAACGTCGGGAAGGGTGAGCGCGCCGGAGCGGCGAATGTCTTCGTCGGAGATGACGGTTACGGCGGCGGCGGCGCGGAAGAACTTTTCTTCGGATTTCGAGAGCGAGCTGATGTTGAGCTGGGCGAGATCCTCGAAGGTGGCGTCCCGGTAGAGGTGGGATTGGGTTGGGTTTACCTCGACAGCGAGGGCTCCAGAAACACCGATGGCCAGTGATGCGAAACCGATTCTGAACCGCTGGGTAAGGCTCATGGCGTGGGTTGGGTTGCTTGACGTGGATGACGTAAAGTTAACCCGGGGCGCAAAACCAGCTGAAAGCCGATTACCTTGGGGTCATTTTTAGGCGGTTCACGGAAAGGCAGGGGAAGGCAGGGGGGATGTGACTAAAGGTGATGTCAGCATTGCCGCCGAAGTGACTCAGGCATGCCTTTCTGTGCTCAGGTTGCCGAGCTCTGCGGCAAACCCACAGGCAAGAATGCCTGTGTCACTACCTGATACCATTTCGCATTCAAACGTATAATAACCCCTGCCGAATCCATGAAAAGCAGGTGAGGATGCCGAGGCGCGGCAGGTCGGCGGAGAGCAGTTCCAGTTCGGTTTTTAAACCAACTTCGACGGCGTCAAGGGTGGCG
>JAPLTN010000097.1 GCA_026398135.1 Verrucomicrobiota bacterium | reverse complement strand
CGTGATGCCCGCATAAATCACGTAACCGTCCCAATTAAAATCCGTGACATGCACAGACTTATACGTCTTTACGCCACCTCCTTTGAGTTTTACTATTTTATATTTAACACTTCCGAGGTCGAAGCGATTTTCACTAGTTACATAGTCAAATCCGTTGCCTAGACGGGTCGCATCCGAGTCAGCGCTATCCCAACGTACTCCATCGACCATGCTTATATCGGAAACACCATGCGAATTATTTGCATATAATTGGTAGGTTTTTCCGTAGATTACGCCATTATTATCTATACATTCCGCGAACGAATCGTCAATCAAATAATCACCATTCCAAGGAGGGAAGGCATTTTTGAATTCAGTGGCTGGTTTCAAAAACCTAGGGTTGGCCAGCGGGCTAGCCCAATAGACTGCATTATGAAAGTTCCAATATTCGAGGTCCAAAATATATCCCAAGTCGGTAAAGCCCACCACCTCGCCTCGCTCATTTATATCAAGGGCTTCCCATGCGTCCCCGCTTTGTGTATCAAACGGCGGTGCGGTCAACGCGGTGAGCTGCCCGTTCTGCCAGACATAACCGGCCTTGTTATCCCTGTTCTTTAACAAGACATAAGCACTGTTGGTCAGTCGTATCGGAGTCAGGCCTGCGGGGGAGGTCGGCTCGGCCAGACGCACTATAGCATACGACGAGCCTGCCAATGTATTAATGGTTTGCCCATTATTACTGCTGGTGCTCGCCGCGCCTCCCGCCCACAGCGTCAGCCGGGTGAGGATACATAACCCTATCCACAAAAAGGTGATGTGTTTCATAGACATTTGAGCCAGACTTGGGCGTAGCCGTTTGCATCGGAGTTGACCGTGCGGGCGGGCCGCAGCGGCGAGGATTCGGCAGGTTCGGTGGCCAAAAGCCCCATGTCGGGCGTGGCGGTGAAGCGTACGGGGATTCCGATCATGGGGCTGCCGTCGGGGTGGAGCACGCGGATTTTCCAAGGCAAAGGCAAAAACTCCCCGGGGCGGGGGGCTTGATCCGTGCCCTGAACCCAAGTGAGCTTCGCAACCAAGCTGCCCTCCACAGTTAACAGGGGGTCGGTGCCTTCGAGGTATTCCAGACGGTTGGAGACGCCGTTGCCGTTGGAGTCGGCGTCGGGGTCCACGCCGGTGTGGCCGAAGTAGCGCAGTTCCCACGCATCCGGCAGGGTGTTGTGGTCGGCGTTGGTCAGGAGGGCGGAGTCGGAGGACAGGTCGCCTTCGGCGGCAAGCGTGACCACGCGGTAGGCCTCGCCGTCGTAGCCGGCGAGCTGGGTGTCGGTCCAGGTGGTGACATCGGGGCCGAGGGTGGCTTTGCGGATCCAAGTCTGGCTGACGGGGTCGAGTTTTTCGACGGCGTAGCCGGTTTCGGTGACGTTGAAATCGCTCCAGCGAACGATGACGCGGACTTCGTCTTCCACGGTTAGGGCGAGATTGGCCGGGGCTTGCAGGGGCGGAAGCGGAGCAATCGAGAAGTACAGGCGGAGGAAACGTTTGGGACCGACGGGGAAGGGGTCGCGCAGGGTGATGTCGGCGTAATCGGGGCCGTTTACGCGGGCGATTTCCTCCAAGTTGTTGAAGGTGGCCCAGTGGGTCAGGTCGTCGCCGCCTTGCAGCCAGACCTCGGTGCCGGTGAGGTCGGCGCGTTCGCGGTAGGTGAGGGTCAGGTGGCCGCCGGATTTGCCGGCATAAGGTAATAGGCCGGAGTCGGAGAAGAGCGGGTCGCCGGTGAAGACGTATTCGGCGAGGTTGCTCAGGTCGTCGCCGTCGGGGTCGGCGGCGGGGGCGATCAGGGCGGGGTTGGCCAGTTGTCCGGCGCTAAAGTGGACGCTTTGCCACTCGGTAAAAGTCAGGGCGTGGGCCGGAACGCACGCCGCAAGCACACCAAACAGGCGGGCGAGAGGGAGGAGGGAGACGCGGGACATAAAAAGAGGGACGCACTTACTAACGCCCCGTCCTAGGCACCTTGGAGAGCCCACAAGAAGACGCTTTCGATGCGCCCCAGGACGGGGCGCGATTCGATGCGTTTCTTGTGTCCGAAGAAGTTTCCAAGGTTTCAGGACGGACAGCAGCCGAAGCTGCGCGAAAGGGATGTGCCGGGTTTGGGTGGCTGGGTGGCGGGTGGAGTGGCGCGGGTGGGCGAAATGCCGAACTGCGCAGAAATACGCAAAGGCAGGGAATGGGCGTTAGGCAAGCCGAGGTTTTAGGTTAATAGAAATCAGCGTTGGGCGGATTAGAATATGGCTCAACGCGAGTGAGTAAGGTGCAAAATCCAAAGCGCGGCGCATGCACGGTATTGCCAAGCCCGTTCCGGCCTGCCTGCATCGCAAACTCCCCCTTATCCAATCCCACACCCTGTGAAGTCCTGTTTACGCAGTTTCGTTTTCCTCTCCAGCGCGGCCGCGCTGAGTCTTTCAGGCATGGATTTATCAAACTTAACCGCTCGCTCGCCATTTGCACCGGCGGGGGCGGGCGTATCCGAAGCGGAAACGCCGGAGGTCACCCAGTTGGAGTTTCGCAGCGTCGCCGAGGATCAAGGCGGCATGATGTTCAGCGTTTTTGACGTCACGGCGAATCGCGGCCATTGGCTGCGCCTGGGGGAAACGGGCGCAACCGTGGTCAAGTCTTATGATGCGGCGCAGGGCCAGATTCAGGTCGAGCACCAAGGCAAAGTCATCCCGCTGAAACTAAAACGTGCCACCATTCAGGCGGGCGCGGCGATGCCCACGATGCCGACTATGGCGGGTTCACCAGCGAATTTCGGCGCCGGCACGACGGCTTCGCCGAGTGATGCGCGGCGCTTGGAATCGGTCGCGGCCGAGGTGCGGCGGCGGCGCGCGCTGCGCACTGCCGCCCAATCCCCCGCACCCGCGAGCGCACCGGCCACAGTCACGGAGTCTGCCGAAGTGACGCCACCGCCGGTGCCCTGAGCTTTGGGATTTCGCCAACCACTTCTTTTCTCATGCGTTTATACTTAAGCAGTCGTCTCCCAAAAACCGTTCGAGCCCGGCGGGCGTTTACCCTGTTGGAAATTTTGGTCGTGCTAGCCATCATCGGCTTGCTGGTCGGCCTCGGGGTGAAAAACGCCGACAAAATCCTGGGCAGCAGCCAGGCGTCCATCGCGGGGATCTTCGTAAACGATACGATGAAAACCTCGCTGGTGCGCTACCGGATCGATCTGGGCGACTACCCTTCCACGGCGGAAGGACTGGAGGCGCTGGTGACTGCGCCTGCGAGCAAGGCCGAGCGGTGGAAGGGGCCCTACATCGAGGCCAAGGGCGGAAAACTGCCTCACGATCCGTGGTCCGAGCTCTATCAGTATCGTTATCCGGGCACGCAAAACAAAGGCGGCTACGATCTCTTCTCCAAGGGCCCGGATAAAACCGAAGGCACCGAGGACGACATCGGCAACTGGTAGCACTTGAACGTGTGCGCGTGGCGTTTTCCGATGTCGGAGCCGGAGACGGCGTGAAGGCGGGCAGGGTGCACGGAGCCCCGGGGTTTACGCTGCTCGAAATCCTGCTCGTGCTGACGCTCATCGCGTTGCTCGGCTCAGTCATGATCGGGGGGGCGGCTTCGCTGCTGAAGTCCTCCAAAGAACAGGATCCGGAGTCGGCTTTGCTGGCCTTGTTGCAGAAAACCCGGGGCGAGGCGGTGGAGAAAAACCAAGTCGTCGAACTCGTGCAGCAAGCGGATGAGCAGGGTTTTCTGGTGAGCACGGGCGGAGTGGAGGTGTTGCCTAAAGCCGAGGGCGGCTCGCGGGTGACTCTGTTGCGCGCCGAGTTCTCCGGGGCGTCTCTGATCGGCGGCCAGCTGGAGGAACGTCCGCTGGAGCGCATCCGGTTTTATCCTGACGGGTCCTGCGATCCGATGCGGGTGCAGGTGCGGCGGGGCGAGGTGAGGCGGGTGTATGCGATCGACCCCTGGACCGCCGCGCCCCTGCCCGAAGGAGGGAAGGCGCGATGACTCCGTTTCGATCTGCGCGCGGAGCTTTTACGCTGGTGGAGGTGCTGGTCGCGCTGGCGATTTTCGCGCTCTCGGCGGTGGTGCTGGGCGCCTCCTACGTGAATCTGATCAAGCTGCACGCCGCGCTGCGCGCCCGCGATACCAACGAGGAGGATCAACGCTGGGTGCGCGCGGCGTTGCTGGCCGAGCCCGACCGGGGGCTGGCCGAACGCGGCGGCGATGTGGTGTTGCCCGATGGACGGCGCGCGATCTGGCGGGCTACGATCACGCCGACCGGAGTGAGCGACTTGTTTGATGTGGCACTGGAGCTGGAGGCTCCGCCGCCGGGCGGATCGGGGGAGTCGATCAGAACCTCCGTCACGCTGCGTTTGCTCCGGCCCACCTGGTCCACCGAGGCGGATCGAAATCTTCTGGTGCAGCGGGCGAGGCAGCGTCTGCAACGCGAACGGGAGGCCCTGCGATGAACGTGCGGACTCGACGCTCCGGAAGCGCTCGGCGGGACGCCGAGCGCGGCACGCGAGACGCGTGCGCCCCCCGGACCCCCGGAGGCCTTCCCCGTCGTGTCCTTGGTGCGGGCGCGCGAGCGTTCACCTTGTTGGAGATGCTGCTCGCGCTGACGTTGATGGCGGCGCTGCTGGTGGCATTGAACGTGTTCGTGTTTTCGATGGCGGAGGTTTGGGGGCAGGGCCGGGACGAGCGTTTGTTTCTCCAGCATGTACGCGCGGTGGTGCGGAATGTGGACGATACGCTGCGCCGTGCCGCGCTCGGGCCGGAAGGAGCGGGCTTGGAAATGAAGGAAGTGGCAAACGAATCGGGACTACGTCGCCCGGAGCTCGCCTTTGTGCTGGCGGATGGCGGACGTTTGCTCGCCGGGGCCTGGCCCGAGACGCCGCTGCCCGATGTGGAGCTTTCCTACGGGGTGGAAGAGGGCAAAGGACTGTGCCTGCACTGGAAATCGCGGCTGGAAACCCGGTTTGCGGACGAGACGCCGCGCTCCACCGTGGTATCGCCGTTCGTGGTGGCGATGAGCTGGGATTACTACGACGACAGTTTTAAACGCTGGGAAAATCTTGAAGAACCGAGGCGCGAGGCGGACGGCAGCTATGCGGCCCCGCGTCGTATGCGGCTGCGTTTTGAACTCGGTAAACTCAAGGCCGAGCGCATCGTCGCGATCCCGGTTTTGGGCGCGGGGGCGACGACTGACTAAGATGAAGGCCAACGCGTACAATTCGTCCCGCCGGGGCTCGGTGATCGTCGTGGTCTTGGTCACCCTGATGCTTGCCGCGCTCATGCTGGTGAAATTCATGGAAGGCAGCTCGGTGGAGCTGACCCTGGCCACCCGGCAAGCGGATCGGGACCGGTTGCGCACCGATGCTTACTCCGCCTTGGAAACCGCGCTGGCGGTGATGGCCGAAGTGAAAAGCATCGACAAGGAACTCAACACCCCGGCGCAGGGCTGGGCCGACCCCTACGCCTACGCCGGTGAAACACCCCGCGAAGGCGTGCAGGTGGAGTTTTCGTATAAGGACGAGAGCGGCAAGGCATCGCTGCCCAAGATGAAGTTCGAGGAACTGGTCGAGCTGGCCCAGTCCCTCGGCCTGGGGGAATCGGATGCGAAACGGTTCGCCGACGGGCTCTTCGTCTGGATGCACGAGAACCACACCCCGCAGGAAATCGAGGCGGAGGCGGGCAACTACGAACGGGCCAGCCTACCCCACGTGCCACCCAAACGCTCCCTGCGTTCGTGGGACGAGCTGCGCGCGGTTCTGCTGGCCCGAGACTTTGTTTACGATCCGGCGGACGGCACCTTGAGCGCGTTTGGCCGGGCTTTTCAGGACGCGGTTTCCCTCTATGATTTTAAGGCGAGCAACGTGAACGCGCTCGCCCCGGGGCTCGGCGTGGCGCGCGGCTGGGATTCGACGCAAATTAATGCCGTGAGCAGTTATCAAACCGGGAAAACCGGGCGTCCGCCCGGCGCGCCGCCGTGGTTTCGCAGCATGGAGGACGTCACCCCCATCCTCGGGGCCAACGCGGATATGGCCGGTCTCGATGCCAACGCGAAACTGATTCGGGTGCGGGTGACGGTACGCGAAGGCGCCGGGACCTTCCGGCTGGAGGCGCTGGTCACGGATGACGACGCGATTGCCCTGCCCAAAGCGGCCGAAGCCGCGACGCCCCCAGCCCCCGGAGCGATCCCGAAGCCGGTGACGAAAACCCCGGAGACCGGAATAGCACGGCCAGGCACCGGCAAATCAGCAGCGGGAAAACGCGGGGAAAAGTTGAATTACCCGTTTCATATCCTTGAAGTGTCTGAAACCAGCGGCCCTCCACCCGACGTCACCCTACCTGAAGAAGCAGCAGCCGAACCCACTCTTTAATGCGCGCGCTTTCCCGATTCCTGCCCTCCGCCCCACCGCCCTCGCCCTGCCTGCTGGCGCGGGGCGAAGCCTTTTTCGTGCGCCGCGCGACGCTGGTCGCCGACGAACCGGCGGCGGCGCAACTGCTGCTTGCGGTTGAGGGCATGGCTCCGTTCCCGCCGGAACAGCTTTACCACGGCCACGTGTTGTCGGCGGACGGCCGGACCGCCCTGGTTTTCGCAGGTTTCCGGCGGCGCTTTACGGCCGAGGAGACGGCGGAGTGGGCGACGGCGGCGATGGTGACGGCGGAGTTTGTGCCCCTGCTGGCCGTGAGCGGTGAAGGCGACCGAATCGTGGTCCATGCAAGTGGAGAGCGTATCTCCGCCCTGGCCTGGCGCAGCGGGCAAGATTTGCCCGAGGCGGTACTGGTGCGGCAAGGGGGCGAGGACGCACTGCAAGCGGTGCTCCAAGAACTGCGCGCCCGGGTCAATTTTGGCGCCGACGTCACCTTGCAGCAGTTGACCGGGACGCTGGCCTTGTTGCCCGAATCGAATGGTGCGTTTGAGGCGCTGTGCGAGGGCCAAAGCCTCGGATCCGTGCCCGCCGCGCGGCTGGTGGGGGCGGATGTGCGCGACCCGGATTTCTTGCTCGAACGCCGTCGCGCGGAACAGCGCGACGTGTGGCTATGGCGTGGTTTGCTCGGCGTGGCGGCGCTGCTGGCGCTATCGGCATTGCTGGATCTGGGCGCGGGGGTCTTCGGGCTCTACGGCGGCAAACTCCGGGCCCAAGTCGTGGCGCAGACCGATGCGGTGCGTCAGACCGAGACGGCGCAGGCGCTGGCCAATCGAATCGCGGAGTTGAGCGAGAAGCGTTTGATGCCGTTCGAGATGCTCGCGATGATCAATCCGGCGCGTCCCGACTCGGTGGTTTTTCAACGCGCGGTCACGCGCGGCCTCACCGCGCTGGAGGTGGAGGCGCAGGCAACCAACGCCGAGGACGTCGGCAGCTACACGAACGCGCTCAAGGCTTTGCCCGTGCTGGCCTCGGTAAAAACCCGGGTGGACGGCGTGCGGGACGGGGTGACGCGCTTCGTGCTCACCTTGGATTTCAAGCCGGATGCGCTGCGCAACGGAGGTGCCAAATGAAACAACTTAAGCTTTGGTTTTTGGGTCGGCTCTTTCGCGAAAAGATCCTGGTTCTGGCGTTTATGCTCATGGCGGCGCTGATCTGGCTTTCGGGGGCGGTGGATCGCCTGCAAAGCCGGATTCGTCTGGTGCGTGCGGCCGATGCGGAATTGGCGACGCAGGCGATCTGGTTGCAAAACCGGCCGGCGATCGACGAGGCGGCGGCGGCGGCGGTGCACAACCTAGAGCCGGCGCGCACCCTCGACGCCACTTTTCTGGTGGCCGAGATGCAGGCCATGGCGGGCCGGGCCGGCCTGGCGGTTTCGATCGAACCGCCGCGCACCCAGCGTTCGCCCCAGTTTGCGGTGCACACCGTGCTGGTGACCAGCCGGCGGGCCGATCTGGCCAAAGTGCTGCGGTTTTACCAGGAGCTGGCGGCCAAGGCGCCGTATGTCGGCTTGGAGCAGGTTACGCTGCGCATTGATCGCAGCGCGCCCGGCGCGGTAAACGCGGATCTTCAGGTGGCCTCGGTGGAGCTGGTAAAAGAGTCCGAAGTTAAAAAGTAAGGCCATGCGGGACACTTTGAGGGGGAGCTGCGTTTTTGCGCTCGTAGCCGGCCTAAATCCCGCTCCCGTAGGGCGCACCTCATGAGCCAAGTTCAACAAGCGCGGAAATCGGGATTTTATAAACTGTATCGGGCCTTGCGCAAATCGCGCCACTTCCCCCGCGCCTACTTCGAGATCCTTTCCACGCTCTTTCGCAACCGGGCGGACTGGACCTGCATCAACTACGGCTACAAACCCTTGGGCGGTCCCGAGCTGGCCCTCGAGCCGCGGGACGAAAGCGAACGTTACCCCTTGCAACTTTATCACCTCGTGGCTTCGGGCGCGGAACTCAACGGGCGGGATGTGTTGGAGATAAGCTCGGGGCGGGGCGGCGGGGCCTCGTTTGTGGCCCGTTACCATCGGCCGCGCAGCTACACGGGCATGGATATCGCGGCGAGCGCGGTGCGGTTTTGCAAACGCCAGCATCAGGTGCCCGGGCTCACGTTCGTGCAGGGCGATGCGATGGCGTTGCCGATGGCGGATGCCTCGTTCGACGCGGTGTTGAGCGTGGAAGCTTCGCATAACTACACCGACCGCGCGCACGTTTTCCGCCAAATCCACCGCTTGCTGAGACCGGGCGGGTATTTTCTCTACACCGATGTGCTGACTCACTCCCTGTATCTGAAAGCCGTGGGATTTCTGCGGGAGTCGGGCTTCGAGATTTTAAAGGATGAAGTCATCAGCCCTGAGGTGCTGGCGTCGATGCAGGCGGAGGACGCGCGCAAGCTGCGCATGATCGAGAGCTGCATGCCCGGGTTTTTGAATCGTTTCGCCCGTTTCTGCGTGGGAACGACCGACTCGTATCCCTACCTCAAAATCAAGGAGGGCGAGAGCACCTATTTCCGCGTGGTTGCGCGCCGACTGGAGCCGGTCACGTCCGGCTGAGCACAGGGCGCGCCGACCGCGCCTAGACCACGGGCGGGGGCGGGTTGCAGTGGCCGAAGAGGTTGCGCTTCCTGATGGCGTTGGCGACAGGCACGGGGACCATGCTTTCCCAAGAGGGATCGTGGCGGCGGATGCGCTCCAATACATCCCGGGAAAACACGTTCAGGATCTCGGGATTATAGCCCACGATGCACTCCAAGTAGTGGTTTTCGAGCAAGTGCTGATAGAGGCTGCGCAGGTTGGGGGCGACCTGTACGTTGCGGGCATTGATCAATAAATCCCTGGCGAACGGCGAGGTAGCCGCGACGACGTTGTGCCCGGCGAGGTAGCGGTCGTAGGCGGCCTGCTGCATCGGGTAGATGTAGAGGCGGACGCTGTTGCGGAAGAGGCGGCCGAAGTTTTCCAGAATACCGCCTTCGAGGTGCTCGTAGTATTTCTCGTTAAAGATTTCGAGGAGGTTGTTTATGCCCATCGCGACGCCGATCATCTCCTTGGTGTAGCGTCGGAAATAGGAGGTGAGGCGGTAGTATTCGCTGTAGTTGGAAATAAGAACGGTGCAGCCGATATCGCCCAGCATATCCACCCGAGAGAGGAAGTCGGCAGGGTCGAGCGAACCGCCGGCGAGCAGGTTGTTCATCGTGATCTCCATGAGCACGATGATGTCTTTGCCCTGGACATTCGGCTCCTGCATGAACTGGGCGCAGGCGCAGTTGAGCATGTCCACATTGACGTGGGTGACGGGGCGGAAGCTGCCGCGTTCAACCAGGATGGCTTTCTTGTAGAGGACTTCGGAGGGCTGGAGCACATCGCCGCTGGGCCCGAAGAGAACGGCATTGGTAAGGCCGTTACGCACAAGATGCAGCGACATGAGGCGGTTATCGACGTCGGCGAAGGCCGGACCGGCGAATTTAAGCATGTCGATTTCGATGCGGTCCGAACCTAAGTTGTCGGCCAAAGACGCGGTGAATTTTTCCATGTCGTCCCGCAAGTAGAGGGCGGCGTAGATCAGGTTGGTGCCCACGATGCCGATGGCCTCCTGCTGGCGAAGGTTGTCCTTGTCCCACATGCGCACGTGCAGGACGACATCGCTGGGGATTTCACTGCCGGGTTCGGGTTGGAAACGGATGCCCATCCAGCCGTGGCAGTCGTTGTTTCCCTTGAATGATTTGGCGGCGACGGTGTCGGCGAAGACAAAGAACTTGGTGGTGGCGCCCCGTTTCTCGCGCAGGCGTTCGAGCAGCAGGGTGTACTCGTGGTCCAGCATGGTGACGAGCCGTTCGCGCGAGACGTAGCGCGGGGCCTTGCCGTAGATGGCGTCGCTGAAGGTCATGTCGTAGGCCGACATGGATTTGGCGATGGTGCCGGCGGCTCCGCCGGCCTGGAAAAAGACCCGGGCCACCTCTTGACCGGCCCCGATTTCGGCGAAGGTGCCGTACTTCGAGTCGTCGAGATTAATGGTGAGAGCCTTGCGATTGGTGGTCAGGAGCGCGTCGGACTTTTCCATGCGAGTTATCAGGGTGGAAACTTTCCCCGGTGCAAAGCGCTTATGGTCCGACCATGCAAATTTTGTTCTAAGATTTTGTTAAAGTTCAGATGCGACTCGCCGACGAGCGTGCTCGCCACCTACGTTGCCACGATATGAAAGCGTTTTTCGCCTCGTTTATTGGAACCTTGCTGGCCCTGGCCGCGTTTTGCGTGGCTGCGGCCGTGCTGGTGCTGGGGGGCTTTGCCTTTCTGGTGTCAGCTGGCGGTGGCAAGGCGATGCAGGTCCAGAACGGCGCCTACCTCGTGCTTAATCTGGATGGTACTAATATTACCGATGCGCCCCCGTTGGTCGAGGAAGGCGGGCTGGGTGATTTATTGCGCGGAGATGCGCCCCGGCCCATCGCGATCCGGCGGGCCACGGCGGGGCTGCATCATGCGGCCACGGATCACCGGATTCGCGGGGTTTTCATCACCGGCAGCTTTTCACCTTCGGGCTTCGGAACGGGCTTTGCGGCCTTGAGCGAGTTTCGCGCCGCGCTGGCCGAGGTGAAGGCGGCGGGCAAACCGGTGAAGGCTTATTTTGATGAGATTGGCACCTCCGAAATGTATGTGGCGGCGGTGGCCAACGAAATCGTGTTAAGCCCTTTCGGGCTGGTGGCGATGCCCGGTCTGGCCAGCGAGCCGATGTTTTACGGGGCGGCTTTTGAAAAGTGGGGCGTGGGCGTACAAGTGACGCGCTCCGGCAAATACAAAGGCGCGGTCGAGCCGTTCATCCGCAAGGACCTCAGTCCGGAGAATCGCGAACAGCTCACCGTGTTGCTTACCGATTTATGGACCAACGTGCGCGACGACATCGCCTCGGCCCGGGGCATCAAAACCGAGGCGCTTCAGGCCTTGGTGGACGCGGAGGGTTTGATCACGCCGGAATCGGCGCACAAAGCCGGACTGGTGACCGCGATCGGTTATCGTGACGAGGTGCTGGATGCCTTGCGCAAGGAGACCGGGGTCGATGCAGGCGAGCCGTTTCTACAGGTGGCTTTTGCCGATTATCTGGCCCTGCTGCCCAAACCCGGCGCGGGGCACGGCACGGTGGCGGTGGTTTATGCGGAGGGAGAAATCGTGGACGGCGACGGCGGCGAGGGCGAGGTTGGCGGTGCCTCCTATGCTCGTGAACTGCGCGCGTTGCGCGAAGACGATGATGTGCAGGCCGTGGTGCTGCGGGTGAACAGTCCGGGCGGCTCGGCCTCGGCGGCGGAGGAGATGCTCCGCGAGCTGCGCCTGTTGAGCGCGAAAAAACCGGTGGTTGTTTCCATGGGCAGTTACGCCGCTTCGGGTGGTTACTGGATCTCCGCTTTTGGCGACCGCATCTTCACCGAGGCCTCGACCGTCACCGGGTCCATCGGCGTCTTTGGCGTGCAGTTTGACGTGGAGAAACTCTCCGCCTCCATCGGCGTGACCTGGGATCGGGTGCAGACGGGGCAGAAAGCCGGAATGTTTACCAACGCCCGCCCTAAATCGCCGGCCGAGCTGGCGGTTTTTCAACGCCTGGTGGATCACACTTACGATAAATTCCTCGAACGCGTGGCGGAAGGGCGCTCGTTGGAAAAGGCGCGCGTGCACGACATCGCGCAAGGTCGGGTGTGGTCCGGCACGCAGGCGGTTAAATTGGACTTGGCCGACGAAATCGGCGGCCTCGACCAAGCGATCGCGCATGCGGCCAAGCTGGGTAAAATCGAAGGCGCGCCCGACCTCTACGAGTACCCCGGCACCCTTCCCTTTGGCGAGGCCTTGGCGGAGGCCTTCCGTCACGGGACCAGTCCCGAGGCCCGGCTGGCCAAGGTGCGAGGACCGGCCGGACACATGATCCGGCAAGTGGAAGAACAGGTGAAAATGTTGGATCGTTTTAATGATCCGCGCGGCGTTTACGCCCGCCTCCCGCTTGACCTGCGGATTCGCTAACATGGCTTAATCCTTAATCTCTCAACTACCACCATGACCAGCACCCGACTCCTGGAAGACGTTCCCGCCACCCTGATCCCGGCCGGCACTCCGACTACGCTCGCGGCGGGCGAAGGCGTGCACATCGTGCAAACCCTGGGCGGCAACGTCACTGTGCGCACCGACCACGGGCTGTTTCGCATCGCCCGGACTCATGCCGACGCCATCGCAGGACTGGATTTGGTTAAACTCGACGCCGAGGCCGGTGCGGGCGCGCCGGGCGGAGAGTTTGGTGAGCCGATGGTCTGGGAGGCGCTCAAGGGCTGTTTCGATCCGGAGATACCGGTTAACATCGTGGACCTCGGCCTGGTTTACGATCTCGACATCGACGACAGTCCGGCCGGAGGCAAACGCGTGGATGTGAAAATGACCCTGACCGCGCCCGGTTGCGGCATGGGGCCGGTGATCGCCGAGGATGCGCGTCAGCGGGTGGCGGCGTTGCCCGGAGTAACCGAGGCGCGGGTGCACATCGTCTGGGATCCGCAGTGGGCACCGCAGATGATCTCTGCGGAGGGACGCAAGCAATTGGGCATCGAGTGAAAATCGCGCTCGTCACCGAAACCTACCCGCCGGAGGTAAACGGCGTGGCCATGACCCTCAGCCGTCTGGTTGGCGGGATGCGGGCGCGCGGCCATTCGGTGCAAGTAGTGCGACCCCGGCAAAAAAACGAAACCGCCCCGACCAGTGATTTACTGGTTCCGGGCATGGCGATTCCCTTCTATTCAAGCTTGCGAATCGGATTACCGGCTTTGGCCCTGCTGGAGAAAAGCTGGCGATTGGAGCGACCGAATCTGGTGCACGTGGCCACGGAGGGACCGCTCGGCTTGGCGTCGCTTTCGGCGGCGGCACGTCTCGGGCTGCCGGTGACCTCCAGCTTTCACACCAATTTCCATGCTTACGGCGGGCATTACGGGGTGGCCGCCCTGCGCGACGCCACTCTGGCCTACTTGCGCTGGTTTCATAACTGCACCCGTTGCACCCTGGTTCCGACCCGTCAGATGGTACGGGAGCTGGCGGCGGAGCGATTTCGCGGCCTGGGTGTGATGGCGCGCGGTGTTGACGCCCAGTTGTTTGATCCGGCGCGCCGCAGCGCCGCCCTGCGAGCCGAGTGGGGCGCGGGCCCGGATGACCCGGTCGTGCTCTACGTCGGGCGCATGGCGGCGGAGAAAAACCTCGGCGTGGCGGTCGCGGCTTTCTTGAGCCTGCGCGAGCGGGTGCCGAACGCCCGCTTCGTGCTGGTCGGCGACGGCCCGGCGCGTGAAGGTCTGGCTCGCGAGCATCCGGAGTTCCACTACGCGGGCATGCGGCGCGGCGAGGAGCTTGCTGCCTATTATGCCTCGGGTGATCTCTTTGTTTTCGCCAGCGTAACCGAGACCTTTGGCAACGTGGTCACCGAAGCCCTGGCCAGCGGTTTGGTGGCGGTGGCCTACGACTATGCTGCGACTCGCGAATATGTGCGCGACGGGGTGAACGGATTTGCCGCCGCGTTTGACCGGCCCGAGGCGTTTCAAGCGGCGGTGGCGCGTGCTCTCGCGGCCAGAGAACGCTGGCCGAAGATTCGAGCCGAGGCGCGCGCAACCGCGCTGGGTCTGACCTGGCAAGCGGTGGTGGCGCGTTTCGAGACCGACCTGAGATCGGCGGCCAATCTCGGTTAACCCAACCCGATTCGCTCAGACGATCTTGAGTTTGGGCAAGTCCTGACCGTCCACCAAGCCCACCGGTTTGCCCTTGGCATCGACGACGATGAGGTCGTCGATTTTGTGGGCCTCGAACATGCGCAGGGCCTCCACGCCGAGGGCGTCGGCGGAGATGGTCTTGGGCGTGCGGGTCATGAAGGTGGAAACGGGCTTTTGCAGGAAGTCCGGCCCGGTGAGTGCGCTGCGGCGGAAGTCGCCATCGGTGAGGATGCCGGTGAGTTTGCCGTTTTTGGGGTGCACCAGGGCGATGCTGCCGCTGCGCGCCTTGGTCATGCGCAGGATGGCTTCTTGCAGGGTGATGGAATCGGGGGCGACCGGCAGGCGGTCGCCGGCGCGCATGATGTCGCCAACCTTGAGCAGGAGTACGCGGCCAAGATTGCCGGCGGGATGGAAACGGGCGAAGTCGTCGCGAGTGAGGCCGCGGGCTTCGAGCAACACCATCGCGAGCGCATCACCCAGCGCGAGGGCGGCGGTGGTGCTGGCGGTGGGGGCAAGGGCGAGCGGACAGGCTTCCTTGGGCACGACGTAGATGAGGCGCAGTTCGCAACCGTGGGCGAGGTCGGAGTCGGGCTTGGCGGTGAAGGCCACCAGTTTGACCCCGAAGCGGCGCAGCACGGGCACGAGTTTCAAAACTTCATCGGTCTGGCCGCTGTTGGAGAGGATCAGCGCCAGATCGCCCTCGGCCACCATGCCCAAGTCGCCGTGCAGGGCCTGGGTGGCGTCGAGAAAGCAGGAGGAAGCGCCGGTGCTGTTGAAGGTCCCCGCGAGTTTCTGGGCGATGTGGGCCGATTTACCCACGCCGGTGAAAATAATTTTCCTACCCGCCGCCACGGCTTCGTGGAGGGCGCGGGTGACGGCGACGAAGTCCGCTCCCAGCGCCTCCCGGGTGGCTTCAATGGCCTCCTGCTCGATGCGGAGGGCCTGGCGGGCGCGACGGAGGACGAAGGTGGAGTCGAGTGTCATTTAGGATTTGTGTCCTTGGGGGAGTCGGGAGACTTGGACTTCCTCTTTTTGCGTTCAATTCCCTTTTGCCTTTTCGTTTTGCGCCATGCGCCGCCTGCCGACTCTCCTGCTCCTCACTTCGCTCGCCCTGCTCGGGCTGGCCACCTCGGGCTGCGCCCCGCAGTCGGTGCTGCCCTTCGCCGCCGAGGTCGATGATCCCGACTACCGGCGCGGCAAGGAGCTGTTGCGCATGGGCCGCGAGGCGGACGCGTTAAAAACGTTTCTCAAGGTGATCGACCAGCGCGGGGGGGCGGCCGCCGAGTCGCACCTCGAAGCGGGCATCCTTTACCACAAGCACATCAAGGACCCGATTTCCGCGATTTACCACTATCGGCGCTACCGGGAATTACGGCCCAACAGCGAGCAGTCCCGGCTGGTCCTCCAGAGCATCGAAGCCTGTATCCGCGAATTCGCCCGCACCCTGCCGGCCCAGCCGATGGACAACCAGGTGGATCGCACCGACATGATGGACGCGATCGACCGCCTTCAGCGCGAAAACCTGCAACTCAAGGAGCAAATCACCGCCGCGCGGGCCGCCATTCTGGACAGCTCTCGCCCCACCGCAGGCGGCGGGGCCACGGCGGCAGCCGAAAGTGTTTTTTCTCTAAATCCCGCGCCTTTGGTCGAACCCTCGCAGGGCGGTTACACTCCGGCCGGCGGCACCGCACCGGAATACTCCGCCCCCGTGGGCGTGGTGCCGGTGCCTACGCAATCGCAGCCTCTGATCCTGAACCCGCCGCCCGCTCCGATGGCCACGCGGACCACGCCGCCCGCCAATCCCAGTCCCTCACCCGCTCCTTCGTCGCCCGCCGCCGGCGTGCGCCGCCACGTGGTGTCCAAAGGCGATACGCTCCAATCCATTTCCATGCGCTACTACGGCACGCGTTCGCGCTTCCGCGACATCTATGCGGCCAACCGCGATGTAATGCCCAACGAAGGCACGCTGCGCCTCGGCATGGAGTTGAAAATCCCGCAATAACCCAGGGCCGTTCCCCCGCAGCCGGTTGTTATCCCATGCCCGCCACCTCCCGCCGCACCGCCGTTTTCACCGAATCGATCATCCGCGAAATGTCGCGGGTCGCGGCCCAACATGGCGCGATCAACCTCGCGCAGGGCTTTCCCGACGGCGATCCCCCGGCCGCGCTGGTCGAGGCGGCGCGGGCGGCGATGGATGCCGGTCGGCACCAATACGCGGTGACGTGGGGCGCACCCGAGCTGCGAGACGCGCTCGCGGCCAAACTGGTCCGCTACACCGGTCTGACGGTCGATCCACAACGTGAACTGGTGGTCACGTGCGGCGCCACCGAGGCGATGATGGTCGCGATGATGACGGTGTGCGATCCGGGCGACCGGGTGGGACTGTTTTCGCCCTTTTACGAAAACTACAACGCCGACGCCATTCTCACCGGAGCCACGCCGGTGCATGTGCGGCTAAACCCGCCCGGCTACGGTTTCGACCCCGCCGAGCTGCGCTCCGCCTTCGCCAGCGGCGGCGGGCTGAAGGCGTTTATCCTGTGCAATCCGTCCAATCCCTGCGGCCGCGTCTTCACCCGGGCCGAGCTGCTCCAGATCGCGGCGCTGGCGGAGGAGTTCGATACCTTCGTCATCACCGACGAAGTCTATGAGCACCTCGTATTTGATGGCCGGGAACACGTTTACTTCGCCGCGTTGCCGGGAATGGCGCGGCGCACCTTGTCGTGTTCCTCGCTGTCGAAGACCTTCTCCATCACCGGCTGGCGGCTCGGCTACGTGCACGCCCCCGCCGAGGTGATCGCGCAGGCGCGCAAGGTGCACGATTTCCTCACCGTCGGCGCGGCCGCACCCTTGCAACACGCCGTGGTGACGGCGCTCGGCTGGGGCCCCGGGTATTATGCCGGACTGGCCGATGAATACCAATCCCGCCGCGACCTTTTGCTGGGTTACCTGGATCAAACCGGTCTGGCCTATTCGCGGCCCGAGGGCGCGTATTTCGTGATGCTGGACGTGACGCCGCTTGGCTTCGCCAGCGATCTGGAGTGCGCGCACTGGATGACGCGGGAGATCGGGGTGGCGCCGGTGCCGGGCTCATCCTTTTTTCCGTATCCGGAGAACCGGTATGTGCGGCTGAATTTCGCCAAGAGCGCCCCGGTCCTGCGCGCGGCGGGCGAACGCTTAATCAAGCTGCGCGCCGGGCGGGTTTAAAAAACATGGGCACATCCGATCCCGCTCCGGTTGGTCAGAAGCCGTCATTTCGCGAGGCGCTTCGCTTCTGGCTAAAACTGGGGTTTATCAGTTTCGGCGGACCGGCCGGGCAAATCGCGATCATGCAGGCTGAGCTGGTGGAGCGGAAAAAATGGATCGGGCAGGAGCGGTTTTTACATGCCTTGAATTTCTGCATGCTGCTGCCCGGTCCCGAGGCCCAACAACTGGCGATTTATTGCGGCTGGTTGTTGCACCGCACCTGGGGCGGCATCGTGGCCGGCGTGCTGTTTGTGCTGCCTTCGGCGTTTATGCTCTGGGGGCTGAGTTACCTCTACGTGTTGCACGCCGACTGGCCGGTGCTGGCGGCGTTTCTCACCGGACTGAAACCAGCCGTCGTCTCGGTCGTGATCGCCGCGGTGCTGCGGATCGGTGCCAAAGCACTCAAAACCCCCGCAAATCGTGTGATCGCGGCCACGGCGTTCGGGCTGATTTTCGGTCTCGGCGTGGGCTTCCCCTGGATCGTGGCAGGCGCGCTGGTGCTCGGCTGGCTGGGCAGTCGTTTTTGGCCGACCCGATTTACCCTGCGGCAGGAACACCGTGCCGGTAAAAACCTGACTGCGTCGGAAGAGCGGGAGGCGATTTCGGATTTGGCGCAATCCGACGGAGTCGCACCAAGTTGGGCGCGGGCCCGGCGTGTGACGGCAGTGTGCGGGGTGCTTTGGATCGCGCCAGTGGTGGCGGCCGCGTGGATTTTTGGACCGCACAGCACCTTGGTGGCGCAGGGCGGATTTTTCAGCCGGGCGGCGATGGTGACCTTTGGCGGGGCCTACGCGGTGTTGCCCTACGTGGCGCAGCAAGCGGTGGAGACGCATGGTTGGCTGTCGGGCACGCAAATGCTGGACGGGCTGGCCTTCGCGGAGACGACCCCGGGGCCGCTGATCATGGTTTTGCAGTTTGTCGGTTTCATGGGCGGCTGGGCGCACCCCGACGCCGGGCTTTCACCCTTGGCGGCGGCTACTTTGGGCGCGGCGATGACGACTTGGGTGACCTTTGTGCCGTGCTTCCTGTGGATTTTCTTGGGCGCGCCCTACATCGAGCGACTACGCGGTAACAAAGCGCTCGGCGCGGCGCTTTCGGCGGTGACGGCGGCGGTGGTGGGCGTGATTTTGAACCTGGCGGTTTGGTTTGCCGGCCAGGTGTGGCACCCGGCCGGGAGCGGATGGAACGGGTTTGCGCTGGCCGTGAGCGTGTTGGCTTTCGTGGCCCTGCACCGTTTCAAAGCCAACCTGATCGTGGTGCTCGCCGTCAGCGGCGCAGCCGGAGTGCTCTGGGCGTGGCTAGTGTTCTGACCCTTTAATATCTTTACGATTAAGTGCGGCACGGGCGGCGCTGATTTTCTTTAGGATGGAGGCGCCGTCTGCACGCCACCGGTAGGGCTTTGGAGTGAGGTTTCGTTCGGCCAGGTAGGTTTCGATGG
>JAPLTN010000111.1 GCA_026398135.1 Verrucomicrobiota bacterium | reverse complement strand
TCGGGACCAACCTTCCGCCTCCGGCTGCTCCCCACCCCGCCTTGCGGCGACGCAGTTGCCTTCGACTGCCCCGCGCTCTCTGTCTGCGCGAGGGATTAGACTTTCACTTTCTGAGTTCATGGTTTCATGGACGCACTAGGGGGTGAAGTTCATCACCACGCCTTGGGCGACGAGTACGATGGCGAAGACGACGGAAAGGGGCAGCAGGACGTAGAGCGTGGAGCGGGTGAGATCGGTCCAGAAGTTGCCAAAGGTGGCGCTTTGGCGACGGGCGAAGCCGCGGGCGAGGGCGGCGAGCACGGCCAGACCGGTGGCGGCGCTGAGGAAGTTTTGCACCCCGAGGCCGGCCATTTGGGTGAGGTAACTGAGTGAGGCCTCGCCGGAGTAGGCCTGCCAGTTGGTGTTGGTGATGAAGGAGACGGCGGTGTTGACCGCTACGCCGAGAGGCACGGCGGGGAAGTTCTGCGGATTGAGCGGGAGGGCGGCTTGGGCGAGTTGCAGGACGAGGATGAGCGCACCGCCGAGCAGGTTGAAAACGAGCAGACCCAGGGCGTAGGCGCGCCAGGACATCTCGGTTTCGGCGTTGATGCCGGACAAGCGGTAGAGGGCTTTTTCCAGCGGACGCAGCCAGCGCAGGCCGTAGGGGATGTTGCCGTCGAGCACACGGGCGAGGAGTTTGCCGAGGAGCGGCGTGGCGACGAGCAAGGCGGCGAAGAAGAGCCCGAGCAGGGCGAAGTCATGGGTTTCCATGCGCCGAGCCTACGCGAAAGGGGGACGAGGGGGTTAGTTAAGCTGAGCTGCGGGGGCGTTAAGATTTCGTTAAGACGGTCGTCGGGGAGAAAATCGGTCGTTGAGGCGACGGACGGGGAAGTTCACTGTTTTTGATTTTCTCAAACCCCATCGTTTTAAAATCATGATCAACCAGCCTGCTGCTCAGCGTCGTCGTGTCGTGGTAACCGGTCTTGGCGCGGTGACTCCGCTCGGACTTACGGCCGCCGCCACTTGGGATGGCTTGCGCAACGGGCGCTCGGGTATCGCGGCGTTGACGCGGTTCGACGCCACGCTGTGCACTGCTAAAATCGCGGGCGAAGTGCGGGGTTTCGAGCCCACCGCGCCGCTGCCTGCGCCGCTGCTGCCCCGGGGGGCGGCGGGGGAGGCGTTGCTGAGTGCGTTCACTCCCAAGGATGCGAAGAAGTTCGGCCGTTTCACCCACCTCGGTGCGGCGGCGGCGATCGAGGCGTATGCGGACTCGGGGCTGGATGCGTGGCGCGACAAAATCGATGCGACCCGGATGGGCGTGAACCTCGGGGTCGGCCTGGGTGGCTTGCCGGAAATCGAGGCCATGCAGGAGACGTTTAAGGCGGGCGGGTTTCGTAAGATCTCGCCGTTTTTCATCATTCAAATCGCGCCCAACCTGCTGGCGGGGCAGGTGAGCCTGGCGCTGAATTTGCAGGGGCCGAACTACGCGGTGGCCTCGGCTTGCGCGACCAGCGGACACTCGTTGGGCGAGGCGGCGGCGTTGATCGCGCGCGGTCAGGCCGATGTGATGGTGGCGGGCGGGGCGGAGAGCACGGTGACGCCGCTGGCGGTGGGCGCGTTTGCGCAGATGAAAGCGCTCTCGACCCGCAATGACGCGCCCGAAGCGGCGTCGCGGCCCTACGATGCGGACCGCGATGGCTTCGTGTTGAGCGAGGGCGCGGTGGTTTTTGTGCTGGAGGAGCGCGAGCATGCGCTGGCGCGCGGAGCGAGGATTTATGCTGAACTGGCCGGCTATGGCGCCTCGGCGGATGCGTTTCACTTGTCCTCGCTCGCACCGGGCGCGGAAGGATCGGCGCGGGCGATGCGCGCGGCGCTGGGAGATGCGGGGCTGGCCCCGACGGCGATTGATTACGTGTCGGCCCATGCTACCTCGACGCCCGGCGGCGACGGCGAGGAGGCGACGGCGATCGCGACGGTGTTTGCCGAGAACAAGGCCTCGCTCAACGTAAGCGGGGTGAAGTCGATGACCGGGCATTTGCTGGGCGCGGCGGGCTCGATGGGCGCGTTTGCGGCGGTGATGGCGATTCGCGAGGGTGTGGTGCCGCCGACGATCAATTTGACCAATCTGGATCCGGTGATCGCGGCGCTGGGCTTGAACGTGACGCCGAACGTGGCGGTGCGGAAACCGGTGCGGGCGGCGCTGGCGAACAGCTTCGGCTTTGGCGGGACGAACTGCTCGCTGGTGTTTGCCCAGACGTTACGCCGGGGGGCGGAATAATCATGAAGCCGGCGACGCGCGATTTGGCGGTGTTTGCCCTGTCGCTCGCGCCGGTCGTGGCGTGGTCGGCCTGGGGGCCGAAGGATCGCTTCACCTGGTGGTTGGAAACGGCACCGGTTTTTATCGGGTTGGGTCTGGCTTGGGCGGCACGTGCGCGGTTCAGACTTTCTCGCCTGCTGCTGGGCTTGTTTTGGCTGCATGGGGTGCTGCTTTTGGTTGGCGGACACTACACCTACGCGGAGGTGCCGCTGGGCGAATGGGTGCGCGAATGGTGCGGAGGGACGCGCAACAACTACGACAAACTGGGGCATTTCACCCAGGGATTTGTGCCGGCTTTGTTCGTGAGGGAATTACTGCTGCGCACGTCTCCGCTGGGCGACGCGCAGGGAAGGACGTTGAGCAGGTGGACGGGTTTTCTGGCTGGAAGCGTGGCTATGGGCTTCAGCGCGCTGTATGAGCTGATCGAGTGGGGAACGGCGGTTTTCAGCGGAGAGTCGGCGGAGGCGTTTCTGGGCACCCAAGGCTATTTGTGGGACACGCAAAGCGACATGGGGTGGGCGCTGGTCGGCGCAACGGTGGCGTTGGTGTTTTTTACCCGCTGGCACGACCGGTCTTTGGCACGGGTGTCGGGGGTTAAAATTAGAGCAGAGGAGTGAGCAGACGGCTGAGGTCTTCGGCTAGGTTGGCGGGGAAGCGGCGGCGCTTCAAATCGCCGAGGTGCAGCTGGCGGGCATCGCGGGCGAGGGCACCGGCCCAGGCACGGATGGCGTGGACATCGGTCGCGGTGTGCAGGACCACGCCGATTTCGAAATTCACGAACAGGCTGCGCATATCGACGTTGGCCGAACCAATGAGCGCGAGGCGGTCGTCCACGATGATGGCTTTGGCGTGCAGCATGCGCGGCTGGTAGGCGAGCACGCGGGCGCCGGAACGCACGAGTTGGCGCAGGTAGGGACGCCGCGCCAGATCGGTGACGGGGTGATTGGAGCGGGCGGGCAGGATCAGAGTCACGTCGCGACCGGTGCGGGCTTTGACGATCAAGGTGCGGAGCAGCACTTCGTCGGGCAGGAAATAGGGCGTCACAATCCAGATGCTGTGGGTGGCTTCCTGAATCATCGCGAGCATGCCCTCGTAGAGGGGATCGCCCGAAACGTCGGGGCCGGAAGCGACGACTTGCAGCTCGCTGGTCATGCCCGGGGCACCTGCAGGGATAAAGGGGGCTATGACGCTAGCGGGGGCAGGCGGAGGAAGAGGGGTCGGCTCCACCGCTCGACGGGTGGCAAAGGACCAGTCGGCGAGAAAGACGTCGTCGAGCAGGGCGGCGGCGGGGCCGTGAATAACGGCTCCGAGATCGGTCCAGCGTTTGCGCCAGGGATAGGGCCCCATGTATTCCTCGGCCAGATTGTGGCCGCCAACGATGGCGGTGGTATGATCGAATATGGCGATTTTACGGTGGTTGCGAAGATTGGCCGAACCACGTGAAGAAAGCGGGATGACGGGAAGGAATTTGGCCACTTCGCCGCCGGCGGCACGGAGCGGATCGACGAAGCTGCCGCTGGCGAAAAAACAGCCAAGGGCATCCAGTTGCAGGCGCACTTTTACCCCGGCGCGGGCGCGTTCGGCGAGGAGTTCGACCAGTTGCCGACCGACCCGGTCGCGTCCCAAAATATAGGTGGCTATATGGATGGAATATCGGGCGGCGCGGATGCGGCGTTCGAGTTCGGCAAAGGCTTCCTCCCCGGTGCCGAGTAAACGCACGGAATTACCGCCGACGGGATCGCCGGCCCCGCTGGTGCGGATGGCTTGAGCAACCGGATCGGCCAAAGTGGCGGCGGAGGCGCGGCTACCCGGCGGCGAGGGCAGGCGAATGCGGCGCTTACGGGCGGCGAGGCGGCGGATTTTGCGTCCGCCAAACAGGAAAAAAAGCGGCACTCCGACATAAGGCAGAAGTACAATAACCAAGAGCCACGCCAGGGTATTGCCCGGTTGGCGGCGTTCGCCGGCGAGGCGGGCGAGGGCGAAAAGCACAAGGAGGACGCCGCCCGCGGTGTAAACGTGCGACCATAGGCTGGTGGTCACGACTTCTGTGACTGCGGGAGCCAGGAGTAACTCGGCGAGGGGAGGCATGGCGGTGGAGCTAATAAGCTATTAAGCTGATAAGCTGGTAAAGCGAGCAGGCGGGTAGAGTTGCCGGCGTGGGCGGGGCGGGCAAAGTAACCCAATAGGTTACTTGATGCCGGGGACGGAGGCGGGGGTTCGAAGGGGCGGGCAGTACAGGCTGAGTCGAGGTGGAAAACAAAAAACCCCGGCGTTTTCGCCGGGGTTTTTTAGAGTGGTGGTGCGAGCCGGATTCGAACCAGCGAACAGCAAGCTGAATTGATTTACAGTCAACGTCCTTTAGCCACTTGGATATCGCACCAAAAACGGGGACGCGGAACTTCGCGACGGGCGCGGGCGAGTTCAAGGAGTTTTTTTACTTCTCAGGCAATAAGACCCGAAGCGCGGAAACTATAATAGCCCAGCCCAAGGGGATCGGCCGCGGGTTCGCCGAGGATAAGATGATCGAGGAAATGGACGTCGAGCGGCTGGGCCGCCTCTTTGAGCCGCCGGGTGATTTTAAAGTCGGCCGCACTGGGCGCGGGATCGCCGCTGGGGTGGTTGTGGGCAATAACGAAGGAGCTGGCACCCTCGCGCACGACCTCGCGCAGCACTTCGGTGTTGCGCACCAAGGTCTGCGCCGAGGTGCCGGAAGTGAGTTCAGTGCAACGTATCAGGCGGTTGCGAATGTTGAGGGAGAGCACCCAGCATTTTTCGACTTCAAGGCCGAAGGCGCGGGAACGCATGAACGCATAGGTGCCGTCGGGGTCGGTCAACTCGGGCGTGGCACTGCGGTCGGCCCCCAGCACGCGGCGGACGATTTCCATCACGGTGCAGAGTTGGAGGGCTTTGACCCGTCCGATGCCTTTGAGGCGGCAAAACTCCGCTTCGCGCCAACGGGTCAGCGCGTGCAGGGAGCCGGCGTCGGCGAGCAAGCGGGCGGCCAGGCTCATGACGTCGTGGCCGCGGGTGCCGCTGCGCAGGAGCAAGGCGAGCAGTTCGGCGTCGCCGAGGGTGCCGACGCCGTGGCGCAGGGCGCGTTCCTGCGGGCGCTCCGACTCGGCCAAGGCAAGCAAGCGGTTGGTCGGGGCCGGACTGGCGGCGTAGGACCGGGCTGAGGGCGTTGGCTCTTCGCTCATGGGAGGGGAGGGTGCGGTGGCGGGTGCGGCGTTAAAGTCTATGGGTTGGGCAAGAAAAACGCCGCCCGTTGCGGGGCGGCGTGAGGAGGCGGGAATCAGGCGTGGACCGCGCCGTCTTCCTGATAGACGCCGAGGTGACGGTAACGCTCGTAACGCGTATCGAGGAGTTTGCTGATCGATAGGGCTTTGAGGTCGTTCAGATGCTTCTGGAGCGAGTATTTTAACGCGGAGGCGGCTTGGGCGGGGTCGTTGTGCGCGCCGCCGAAGGGCTCGGGGATGACTTCATCCACCACGCCGAGTTTTTCGAGCACATCGGCATTGAGTTTGAGCGCGGCGGCGGCCTTGGGCGCGGCGGAAGGGTCTTTCCAGAGGATGGCGGCGCAGCCCTCGGGGGAGATCACGGAGTAGTAGCTGTTGTCGAAAATCAGGACGCGGTCGGTGACACCGATGCCCAGCGCACCGCCGGAGCCGCCTTCGCCGATCACGATGGAGATGGTGGGGGTCTTGAGGAGGGTCATTTCGCGCAGGTTGACCGCGATGGCTTCGGAAACGTGGCGCTCTTCGGAGCCGAGGCCGGGGTAGGCTCCGGGGGTGTCGATAAAGGTGAGCACGGGCAGGCCGAATTTTTCGGCGAGTTTCATCAGGCGCAGGGCCTTGCGGTAGCCTTCGGGTTGGGGCATGCCGAAGTTGCGGGCGATCTTTTCTTTGGTTTCACGGCCTTTTTGCTGGGCGATGATCATCACGGCTTTGCCATCGAGGAAGGCGGTGCCGCCGATGAGGGCGCGGTCGTCGTTGAACTGGCGGTCGCCGTGGAGCTCTTGGAAACCGGTGCAGAGGAGCTCGACGTAATCCAAGGCGTAAGGGCGCTTGGGGTGGCGGGCGATTTGCACGCGCTGCCAGGGGGTGAGGCTTGAGTAGATTTCGCGCTGGGTGGCGGCGATTTTCTTTTCGATGCCGGCAATCTCTTTGCCGAGGTCGAGGTTGTTCTCGAGCGATTGCTGGCGGAGTTGCTCAAGCTGGAGGCTGAGGTCGCGCAGCGGTTTCTCAAACTCGAGCGTGTAGATAGGTGCTTCCATGAAGGATTGGGCTGGGAAAACGGCGCAGGCTGGGGAGCGAAAGCGGGCCTGTCAACGGGGAGGAAAAGGCGCGGGGAGGAGGGCTAGTGAACCAAATGACGGCTGGGGCGGTGGTTTGAAGTATAAGGAATAATCGGTGGAGAAAAACGTCGCGCGGGCGCGGCGTTTGCGGCTTCACGGTGGGTTTAATTTTTACGATGACCCGCGAACCCGCCGATTCCGCCGCCCCTGTTTCCGATGCTTCCGCCGCTGCGGACGACGAAGGGTTTTATTCGCCCACGCCGGCTCCCGCGCCCGGTGGCGGGCGGCAGTTAGCCCCGCCGGTTCCGCTGGCGGAACGCGCCCGGCCCTGGGCGCAGCTCAAATACTTCACCTTTCAGCCGGCGATTTTCCCACGTCTGATGGGGGACGTCTCGTCCGACGCGCGGCCCGGCGACTTGGTGACGGTTTACGACAAGGGCGGCCAGCCGCTCGGCATCGGTATTTTCAACCCCCGCGCCAAGATGGTGTTGCGCGTCGTCGCGCACGGGGCGGATGCCTTGCTGGGCGAAGCTTATTTCGCGATCGCCATCCGGCGGGCGGTCGCGCTGCGGCGGGATATTTTTAAGTTTGATGCCACGACCGACGCCTACCGTTTGATCAACTCGGACGGTGACGGGCTTTCCGGCCTGATCGTGGATCGCTACGGCGACACGCTTCTGTGCGAGGTGACGAGCTTCGGCATGGCGCGGCGTTTGCCGGAATGGTTGCCGCTGCTGCATGAATTGGCCGGGACGAAGTTCGCCCGGGTGCACGTGGACCACGACCTCGGTTCGTTAGAGGGCATCAAGCCGAGCTGGTTCAACGAGACCAATGCGGCCGCGCCGGACAAAGTGAAAATCCGCGAGTACGGCATTCGTTACGAGGTGGATTTCGCCGAGGGGCACAAAACCGGGTTTTTCTGCGACCAGCGCGAGAACCGGCGCATGCTGGCCAGGTTTACCAAGGGCGCGCGGGTGCTCGATCTGTGCTGCTACACGGCGGGGTTTTCCCTCAACGCGAAGATCACCGGCGAGGCCGAGGACGTGACGGCGGTGGATCTGGACGAGGCCGCGCTGGCCCAGGCAAAACGGAACGCCAACCTGAACCAGGCGCGGATCAAATTCGTGCACACCGACGCCTTCGCCTACGCCCGGCAGATGGCGACCAACGGGGAAAAATGGGACGTCGTGGTGCTCGACCCGCCGAAGCTGATTTTCACCCGCGAGGCGGCGGGCAACGCCGAGGGTCGGCGCAAATACGAGGACCTGAACCAGCTCGCGCTTTCACTGGTAAAACCGGGCGGCGTATTCGTGACCTGCTCTTGCTCCGGGTTGCTGAGTCTGGAGGATTTCGAGGAGCATGTGATCAAGGGCGCGCACCGTCTGAACCGGCGTCTGCAATTCATCGAGCGCACCGGGCCGGGCGCGGACCACCCGGTTTACTCGAACTGTCTGGAGAGCCGTTACCTCAAGCTGCTTTGGGCGCGGGTTTGGTGACCACGGGACGGAAATCCATCAGGCGTTTAACGCGGTCCACCTTGTGGACGTTGACCTGGATTTTGGTCCCGGTGGCGTAGCGTTTCTTGGTTTTGCGTCCGACCAGCGCGGAGCCGTCGGGAGTGGCGGCGTAGTAGTCGTCTTGCAGAGCCGAGCCGGGCACGAAGCCGAAGGTCATGGATTCGGTGAGCTCGATGAAGAAACCGTTGGCGCGGACCTCGGTGATCACGGCTTCGAACGCGGTGGGCGTTTTCTTGAGCAGCTCGCGCTCGAAAAACTCCAGGAGCTTGATCTTCACGCTCTCGCGCTCGGCCTCGGCGGAGTTGATCTCGGTAAGGCTGAGGTGTTCGCCCATTTCCTGCGCTTTGGCGGCGGTGTAGGGGAGTTTCACCTTGGCGTTGATGCGCGTGGTGGTGGTGGTGCCGTCGCCGACCACCATCGAGCCCTGGCGGGCGAGGAAGGCGGCGAGCACGCGGTGCACGACCAGATCGCTGTAACGGCGGATCGGGGACGTGAAGTGGGTGTAGTCCTTTTTGTGCAGGCCGAAATGGCCGTCGGCGGTGGAGCGGTAGGCGGCTTTGCGCAGGCTGCGCAGGAGCTGGGTGCGCAGGGTGTAGCCTTGGGGGTGGTCGGCGAGGAGCTTGAGCAAACGAACGAGTTCCTTGCGCTCGGAGAGGTCGCTCACGCGGATGCCGTGGGTGGCGAGTTGCTGGCGGAGTTCGTCGAGTTTTTCGCCGTCCGGGTCGTCGTGGACGCGGTAAATGGAGGGCATCTTTTCGCGGCGGGTGAGGCGGGCGAGAGCCTCGTTGGCGGCGAGCATGAACTCCTCGATGAGCTGGTGGCTCTCGTCGTGTTCGATGCGTTCGA
Organism: Verrucomicrobiota bacterium; assembly: GCA_026398135.1. Taxonomy (GTDB): domain Bacteria; phylum Verrucomicrobiota; class Verrucomicrobiia; order Opitutales; family Opitutaceae; genus IMCC26134_A. The sequence goes on along the minus strand of JAPLTN010000111.1, from coordinate 14,942 downwards.
GGCGGTCGGCGTAGCCCTCGGCGTCCACGAAGACCTTGGTTTCGGGCATATCGAGGTCGAGTGAGCCGGCGGCCATGCGTTCGCGGCGCAGGCGGGAGGCGAGCTGCCAGAGCTGGCGCACCCAGCCTTGCAGGGCGGTGAGTTCGGAGTCGGAGAGCGAAGCGAGGGCGCGGCCGGTGGAGCCGGTCTGGTGCTTGGGCGGGAGGGGCAGGGCGCGGATGGCGTCGAGCGAATCGGTGAAGAGCAGGGCGTAGGCCTGTTTGTAGGTGAGGCGCTTGTAGCTGCGGATGACGGTGTCGGCGTAGCTGGTATCGGCCTCGATGAGGCGGCCCTTGGCGTCGAAGTTGAGGAAGGCCGCCTTGCAGAGCCGGTCCTGGGCTTCGACGAGCGAGCAGAGGCCGTTGGACAACTTTTCCGGCAACATGGGCACGACGGTGCCGACGAGGTAGGTGGAGTTGCCGCGTTTGAGGGCCTCGCGGTCGAGGGCGGTGCCGGGTTTTACGTACGCGGAGACGTCGGCGATGTGCACGCCGACGCGCAGGCCGCCGTCGGGCAGGGGTTCGAGGGAGAGGGCGTCGTCAAAGTCCTTGGCGTCGTCGGGGTCGATGGTGAAGACGGGACTCTGGCGGTAATCGAGGCGGCCCTTGAGTTGTTCGGGCTGGACGGTGTCGGCGAGCGAGGCGACCTCGCGCTCGACCTCGGGCGGGAAGGCGGGGTCGAGATTGTATTTGCGATACACGCCGAGGAGCTCGGCGCGGGGCTCGAAGGTTTTGCCGAGGACATCGGTGAGCACGCCGCGTAACGGTTTGCGGGGATCGTCCCAGGGTTCGAGGGCGGCGACGACCTTGTCGTCGAGCTTGGGCGTGGGTTTTAGGCGGGTGAGGGCGGGATCGGTGACGAAGACTTCGAGCGGGAAACGCGGGTCGTCGGCGAGGACCACATACTGGGTGCGGACCTTGGCGAGGCGGCCCACGACCTCGGTGCGGGCGCGTTCGACGATGCGGCGGACGCGGCCGCGGGGTTCGGAGTTGCGGGTGTCGCCGGCGGAAAAACGCCGGCCGCGCAGGGAGGCGTCGAGTTGTACCACCACGGTATCGCCGGGCAGGGCGGTGAGGGTGTCGCCCGGGCCGATCTGGATGTCGTCAGGGCGGGGGGCGTCGGAGTCGGCGTCGGGATCGGCGGCGGGCACGACGTAGGCGGAGCCGCCGGCGCGGAACTGAATGCGGCCGGTGATTTCGGTGTCGTCTTCGGGGGTGGCGGCGGGGGCGGGGGCTTTGCGAGGCGGCAGGGCGTAGCGGTCGCCCTGGATTTGCACGAGCTCGCCTTGCGAGAGAAGCAGGCGCAGTTCGTGGAGGAAACGAGAACGGAGTTTGGGCGGGAGTTTGAGGGCGCGGAAGATCGCGGCGTCGTTGACCGGGCGATAGTCGGGAGCCTGAAGGATTTCGAGAATCGGGGCGCGAAAAGTCATCGTAGTTTAAGGGAAGGGGCGCGGCAGACCGCGAAAAGGCAACCGAGGCGAGGCAAATGGTTAATCAGTCCCGCGTTTTTTGTAGTGTAAAGCATGGGGTGGCGCGCAAAGTCACCGCGATGAAAATCGTCCATGCGGCGAGTGAGCTCTTCCCTTACGTGAAAACCGGCGGTCTGGCGGACGCGGTGGCGTCGCTGGCCAATGCCCTGGCGGAGCGCGGACACGAGGTGGCCTTGTTCGTGCCGGGTTACCGCAGTGTGGTGGAGCACGCGGATGCCTTGGAGGCAGAGACGCTGTTGCGGCCCAAGATCGAGATGGGCGACGTTTACATGAGCGGTGAAGTGCGGGCGTTTTCGCCGCGTCCGGGCGTGGTCGTTTACCTGATTTGCCGCGATGAGTTTTTTGACCGCCGCCACCCCTACGGAACGGGCGAGCGAGATTACGAAGACAATCACCACCGCTTCATTTTCTTCTGCAAGGGCGTGGTCGAGACCATGCGCCTGCTGCGGATTAATGCCGACGTGATCCACTGTCATGACTGGCAAACCGGATTATTGCCGCTCTTGCTGCGCCATGCGGAGCAGCGTCACGGCGATGTGCTGGCGATGCGGACGGTGTTCTCGATTCACAATCTGGCGTTTCAAGGGGTGTTTCCGATGCGTTCGTTTTACCGGACGAATTTGCCGGAGGAGCTGATGGGCATCGATGGGGTGGAGTTTTACGGACAGATGAGCATGATGAAGGCGGGGATTTTGTTCGCCGACCGGGTGGCGACGGTGAGTCCGCGTTATGCCCAGGAAATCCAGACGCCGGAATTCGGCTGCGGTTTGGATGGCGTGGTCGCCACGAGGGCGAACGACCTGGTGGGACTGCTCAACGGCATCGACCGCGCGATCTGGAATCCCGCCACCGATAAACTGCTGCCCGCGCGCTACACGATCGACAATCTCAAGGGCAAGTGGACGTGCCGCGAAGAGTTGCTGCGGCGGCATGGCTTTGATCCCGAATACCAAGGCCCGGTTTTCGGCATGGTATGCCGGCTGACGGCGCAAAAAGGCGTCGATCTGATTTTGGCCAACCGCGAGTTTTTCAAACGCGAGGACTGTCGATTGATCGTGCTTGGGTCCGGCGAGGCCAAATTGACGGAGGGGTTGCGCGAGCTGGCGGGATCCTTGCCCAAGAAAGTGGCTTTGAGCACGAAGCAGGATGAAAGCATGAGCCACCTGGTGACGGCGGGCAGCGACTTTTTCCTGATGTCATCGCGCTTCGAGCCCTGCGGGTTGAGCCAGATGTATGCTCAGGTTTACGGCACCATTCCCTTAACCACGCGAGTCGGTGGATTGGTGGATAGCGTGGTGGATTACGATGTGGATCCCGTGCAGGGGACCGGCATCCAGTTCGCCACCTCACCCGAAGGCGTCCACTCGGGTTTGATGCGGGCGCTCCAGCTCCATCGGAATCCGCGTCGTTTGGTCGAAGTGCAACTTCGCGGCATGCGCCATGATTTTTCGTGGACGGACACGGTCAAGGGTTACGAAACGCTCTACGAGGATACGATCTAGTCCCGGGACCGGGACTTTTTTGGACACGGTATGACCCTACTTGATCGCTACATTCTGCGGGAATGGCTGGGTATGCTCGGGCTGGTGCTGGCGGCCACGATGGGGCTGCTCGTGATGCACTCCCTGTATGACCAGCTGGACGATCTGCTCGGGCTGGGAGCGACGGTGGGGGATGTGGTTTCGTATTGTGTGGTGAAAGTGCCGGGTTTTCTGGCCACGCTTTTGCCGCTCTGCCTCTTGATTTCGCTTCTTTATACGTTGGGTAAACTTCACCACGGAAATGAAATAACCGCGATGCGCGCGGCCGGTCTGGGTTTGCTGCGCATAACGCGAGGGGTGTGGCTGACGGGACTGTTGTTTTGCGGCCTGATTTGGTGGTTGAACTCGACCATCGTCCCGTGGTCCGTGCAGGAGGCGCGGCGTTCATGGGAACTGTTGCAAGTTCGCCAGGAAATGGCCGGGCGCAGCGCCGATCAGGTGGGGGCGCGGCCGGCGGTGACCTTTGATAACGCCCGCGCCGGCCGCCTGTGGTTTATCAATCGTTACAGCCCCTTCACCGCGAAGGCCTACGGCGTCACGATTTCGCAGCTCGATGGCTCCGGGCAGGAGAAAACCCGGTTGCTGGCGCGGGAAGCGGGGCGGGAACCCAACGGCCAGGGCTGGCGTCTGCGCGACGGGCGGGAAATCACGTTTGATACGGTATCGGGGGAGGTGTTGCGCACGGCGGTTTTTCGCGACCGGGTAATGCCGGATTTCGATGAAGACCCGGCCTTGATGCAGGTTTACGATGCCAAGCCGGACAGCCTATCGCTTTTCGAGTTGCAGCGGGTGATTGCGTATCATCAGGCCGCGCGCAGTCCGAAGTCTCGGGCTTATGAATTGCGCCATGCGAGCGTGTTGACCGAGAGCTTGATGCCGCTGTTGATCATCGCGTTTGCGGTGCCGTTTGTGGTGGCGGGGGTGAGGGTGAATCCGGCGGTGGGCGTATCGAAGGCACTGGGCTTGTTCGTGGTGTATTTTATCGCGATGCGCCTGGGGCTTTTGATGGGGGGGCGCGGCACCGTGTCGCCGGTGCTGGCGGCTTTGCTGCCTCATCTCGCCCTGCTCGGCGCGGGCGGCTGGGCCTGGATTCGGGTGCGCTGAGCCGGAACGATGCAGCCGGAGGCAGGTCAGTCCGGTTCAGTAAAACACTTTGCGGTCGAGCGAGCGGTATTGGATGGCTTCGAGCAAATGGGGTGCGGCCACACGTTCGCTGCCGGCGAGATCGGCGATGGTCCGGGCGACCTTGAGGATGCGGTCGTAGGCGCGAGCGGAGAGCGAGAGCTGTTCCATCGCCTGTTGGAGCAGGTCGCCGAGGGTGGAATCGAGCGGGATGTATTCCCGGATTTGCTGGTGGCTCATGCGGGCATTGGCGTTGGTTCGCGTGCCCCGGTAGCGGGCGAGCTGGAGGTTGCGCGCGGTTTGCACCCGGGCGGCGATGGTGGCGGAGGACTCGCCGGGGGCGGTGGTGCGCAACTCGGTAATGCTCACGGCAGGGGCTTCGATATGCAGGTCGATGCGGTCGAGCAAGGGGCCGCTGATCCGGGCGCGGTAACGTTGGATCTGGGCGGGCGAGCAACGGCATTCGTGGCGGGCATCGCCGAGGTAACCGCAAGGGCAGGGGTTCATCGCCGCCACCAGCATGAAGGCGCACGGCAGGGTGATCTTGCCCGCGCTGCGCGAGATGGTGACTTGACCGTCCTCCAAGGGCTGGCGGAGCACCTCCAAGGCCGAGCGTTTGAACTCGGGAAGTTCATCCAAAAAAAGCACGCCGTGGTGGGCCAGGGAGATCTCACCGGGGCCGGGAATCGAACCGCCGCCGATCAGGCCGACATCGGAAATCGTGTGGTGCGGGGTGCGCACGGGACGAAGGCCGAGGTGACGCGCCGCGCCGAGGGTCTGGCCGGCGGCGGAGTGGATGGCGAGCACCTCCAGGGATTCGTCGAGCGTGGGGGCCGGCATGATCGAGGGCACGCGTTTGGCGATCATGGATTTGCCCGAGCCGGGCGGGCCGATCATGAGCAGGTTATGCCCGCCGGCGACCGCGACCTCGACGGCGCGGCGGACCGAGTGCTGGCCTTTAACCTCGGCAAAGTCGCCGGTGGGTTCGGGCCGGGCCTGCTGGGCTTGGATGGCCTCGGTGTGGGCCAGGGGCGTGAGGGTGATTTTGCCGGTCAGGAAACGGGCGGCTTCGTCGAGGGATTTTATCGCATACACGGCGACGCCTTCGACCAGGGCCGCTTCGGGTGCGCACTCGGAGGGAAGGAGCAGGCCGCGGCACCCACGCGCACGGGCGAGGCGGGCCAGGGCCAAGGCCCCCCGCACCGGACGTGTGGCACCGGACAGGCTCAGTTCTCCGGCGATCAAATAATCGGCGATGGCGGGGGCGACGATTTGCCCGGTGGCGATCAGGATGCCGAGGGCGATGGGGAGGTCGTAGAGCGGTCCCTCTTTGCGCAGGTCGCCCGGGGCCAGATTGATCGTGGTGCGGGTGCGTAACAAGCCGTAGCCGGAATTGGCGAGGGCGGAGAACACCCGGTCGTCGGACTCCTTGACCGCCGCGTCCGGTAAACCCACCAGAATGAGCTTACAATCGCCTGACTCGCCGTGATTTACCTCCACATGAACCGGGAGAGCTTCGATCCCTTGCAGCGCGGCGGAAAACAAGGTGGCAAGCATCGTAGGAAGCGATTGGACGGATCCTTTAGCTCGGTTCGGCCGGACGCGGACGACCGGAGATGATGGCGAGGTTGTTTTCTATCGCCTCCAGATAAGGATTGGGTCCGTCGGGGTAGGGAGTGGCGAGGTAGTGGTAAACGCCGCCAAAGTCGTTGGTGAGCTTGGGCAGAACGAATTTCGCCCAAAACGCCGGGGTGGCGTCCAGGAGTTGTTCGACGGACTTGAAGGGGCGTTTTTCCGGCGGGATGTGGCAGTAGGTGTCCGCCTCGGCAAACTCATCGAAAAGGTAAGGGAGTTTGGACGGATAACTCGGCGCGGACATCTGGCCAACGTAGTCGGCGGTGGCTACCATGCACGCGATGCGTCTTGCCTGCGGCGTGCTGAAATGGGTTTTCGTCGGATTGCCATTCAGGCCGGTGCAACGAATGGCTCCGAGCACGTCCTCAATTTCAGGCTGGGTGCACCCCAGGGCAGGCAGGAGAGATGCCGCGATGGCGCAGCTGCGGAGCACGTGACAATGGGTGTATTTCGCCCCGGTGCCGACTGTGTCGCCCTCAATCATGAGGTAGCCGGTGTCGTGCAGTAAAATCGCCGCCAAGCCCAGTTCCATGGCGCGAGGCGAGATCACCTCTTCGCTGGTCAGGTGCTGGCGGCTGGCCGTGGCCAAGCTCAGGAAAACATGCGTCGCTTCCAAAGTGTGCGCGTAGTCGTGATAAAGCAGGTTGATCGGCTGATAACTCCACATGCGTCCGGTAAACAAGCGGTCCGCATAATCACTTAGCTGGTCGATAAACCCGACGCGCGTTTCGGTATCGCCCAAACACATCCGGGCATAGGCAGAAATGGCCTTGATATCCACAGTATCGGCGAGCGGGTAAGGGTGGGTTGCCCCAGCGAAGGCATTTGACGTCTTGTTAAGCACAATCAGTTGGGTAGTCATTACCAAGATGCACCCGGAAGCAGAATCAAGACAACGTTTTGCTCTTAGGTTAATCGGGCTAACCGGCGGTATCGGCTGCGGCAAATCCACCGCCGGGCGTTTTTTTGCGCAAGCAGGTTTTCGTGTCCTGGATGTGGATCGGATCGTAAAGGACCGCGTTTTGACCGCTCCCGACGTGATCGCGATGGCGGTTACCCGTTGGGGTGAAGGATTATGCTTAAAATCCGGTCAATTGGATCGCACGCGCGTGGCCAGTATTATTTTTCAGCAGCCAGCGGAACGGACTTGGTGGGAAAGTGTTATTCATCCACGGGTCGGAGCCTGCTGGCGCGCTGAAGTCGCGGCGGAACCCGACATGCAATGGGTGGTCGAGATTCCCCTGCTCTTTGAGGCCGGTTTAGAAAAAGGATTTGATTTCGTCGTCTGCGTCGCAGCCAATGGCATGACGCAATTCAATCGAGCTGTGGCGCGTGGCCTTTCGCCAGCCCAGGCCGGACAGCGCATCGCCTCCCAACTTCCTTTGGTCACCAAACTACACTTATCGCAGGCGGTTTTATGGAACGAGGGTTCGCCCGACTTCCTTCGCGCCCAGGTGACGCACTTGGCGGCCTGGCTGCGAACCCAAGCCCGGTGAACCCAGTCACGGGGGCCTGCGCAGCGAACGACGTCCCGATTTTTAATTTTTCCCTTAACATTACTCATGGACGATTTGGAAACCCCCACCGGCGAAAACGCGACCGACGCGCCCGCCAAACGTGTTCGTAAACCCGCCGTCAAACGCGCCCGCCCCTCGGCATCCGTGCCCGAGGTTGCCAATGTGCTGGCTTTTGCCGCGCAGACTCTTGGCGAGTCGCCAGCGGGCGAGAGCAGTGCGTCCGCCCCCGAGGCCAAGCGGCCCAAAACCCGGCGCGGCAAAGCTCCCGTTGCGCATGAGCTCGCGGAGGCCGCGGTCAACGATAGCGCTCCCGCCGAACCGGTCTGGTTCCAGGAGCCTGCGCCTCAGGATAAACCGGACAACGCTCATTTCGACGCTACGCCCAGTCCGCCAACGCCCGCGGCGGAATACGAAACGCAGGCGCCCTTTAGCGCCTCGTTTTCGCCTGACGATACTGCACCCGAGCTTGAAAGCGCGCCGGAGCGGCCGGTGTTTATCCCGTCCGGGGCGGAGCCCTCATCCGGCGCAACCGAGGAAAACACCCAAGCTCCTGGCGCTCCCGCAGGCCCGGAGAATCCATCGAACAGCAGTGCGGGCTTCGATGCCGCCGGAGCCGCCCGGCGCGAAGAGCGCAAGTCTTGGTGGGAACGCAAGAAAGAGAAAAAACGCCAGAAATGGTTGGAGCGCCAGCAACAAGGTGGCGGCGGTCACGGTGGCGGGCACTTCGCCGGTCCCGCGCCCCTGGCCCAAGCTCCCGCGCGGCCCGCGATTGAGCGGCCGGCGTTTGCCGGCGGGGCGAATAGCGCTTTCGCCGGTCGCGAGCGTTTGCCCGCCCAGCCGCTGCCGCCGGTGTTGCAAGGGCTCTTGGGTGGCTTGCCCGATCCCTCGCGCTTCCTGGATTTGGCGGCGGTGGATGCGATGGCGGAGACCTTGGCGCAGGATGCGCAACCGGTGGACTTGTCGGAGATTCATGCCTTCGGCGCGGGCGAACTCGCGCAAAAGCTTCGCGCCTGGGGCGAGACGATTATCGGCATGCCTCCGCGCCGGATGCTGGTTGACCAGATTTTCGCCTGGGCGGCGCGGGAAAACCGCACCTTCACCGAGCGCGGTTTGCTCGATCTTTCCGATGCCGGCCACGGCTTCGTGGTGCACAGTGCGAATAGCTACCGGCTCTACCCGGAGAGCACCTTCGTGCCTGCGGTGTTGGTCAAACGCCATGCCCTGCGGCGCGGCCAGGAGATCGACGTGCTGGTGCAGCCGCCCCGATCGGGGGAGCGTTGCCCGGCGGCGGTGCGCGTGCTTTCGGTCATGGGCACCACACCGGAACTCGCACGGGAAGTGACCGCCTTCGAGGAGCTTACTCCGTATTATCCGACCCAGCGCATTCTGGTGGAGGCACCCGAAATCCATAAGGATATTTCCATGCGCGCGGTCGATTTGTTGACGCCGATCGGCTTTGGTCAGCGCGGTCTGATCGTGGCCCCGCCGCGCACCGGCAAAACGGTCTTGCTGCAAAACATCGCCAACTCGATCACGCACAATTTCCCCGAAGCGACCTTGCTTCTTCTGCTCATCGACGAACGCCCGGAAGAGGTCACGGATTTCCGCCGTCACACCAAGGGCGAGGTCGTTTCGTCCACCTTTGACGAAGCCCCCGAGAGCCACATTCACGCCGCCGAGATGGTGATCGAAAAGGCGCGCCGGCTGGTCGAAATGGGCAAGCATGTCGTCATTTTGCTCGACTCGATCACCCGTCTGGCCCGGGCCTACAACGCTCTGGCCGGCAACTCCGGCAAAATCATGTCGGGCGGTATCGAGGCGAACGCACTCCAACGGCCGAAGCGGTTTTTCGGCTCCGCGCGCAATATCGAGGGCGGCGGCTCGCTGACCATTCTCGGCACCGCCCTGGTCGATACCAACTCGCGCATGGACGAGGTGATCTTCGAGGAGTTCAAAGGCACCGGCAACATGGAGCTGCACCTCGACCGCGGGCTCTCGGACAAACGTATTTTCCCGGCCATTAACATTGATCGTTCCGGCACGCGCAAGGAGGAGCTCATTTATCACCCCGAGGAGATGTTGCGCGTCTATGGCTTGCGACGAGCCATGCAGGGCATCCCGCCGGTCGAGGCGATGGATATGTTCATCCAAAGGCTCAAGAAAACCCGTACCAATGCGGAATTTTTGTTGAGTCTGAATCGCTGAGGGCGCGCTATCGTTTAACCCAATCCGGGCGTAATCGCGCCCGGCCGCTTTCTTTACCCGCTTCCCCGTGACTCCCGCCGATGATTTCGTGATCCAGCTCGCCTTGGACAAAGGCGTACTCAAATCCACCCAGGTCGATGCCGCCCGCGCGCGCGTCGCCGACCACACCGACCTCACCACGACGCCGCCCCGTCTGCTCGACGTGCTCATCGCCGAGCATGGTTTTAGCAGCAAGAAGGCCGCCAAGCTGCTGGCCGACGAGTTTGGCATGCCGATGATAGACATGACCGAGGTGCGCCCCTTGGGCGAGCTGATGGCCTTGTTGCCACGGCATATCGCGGTCAAATACATGGCGTTTCCGGTCTCGCGTGACGGGAACACCTTGCGGGTGGCGATCAGCGATCCGCTCGACGTCGATGCGATCGATAGCATCAGCCATTACGTAAAAATGTCGGTGGATCCGGTGGTGGCTCCGGCCGACGAGATCAAACTCCACATCGACCGCTTTTACGGCAAAGACGAGGAGACGCTGGAGAAGTTGATGGGCAGCATTTCCTCGCCCGGCATGGAAGTCGAAAACATCGACGCCAAAGCCGCCGAGGCCGGATCGGACGACGCGGGTGACGCGCCGATCATCAAACTCGTTTACCAGATCATCTTGGAAGCCATCAGCCGCCGCGCCTCCGATATTCATCTGGAGCCGCTGGAGAAACGCTTCCGGGTGCGTTACCGCATCGACGGTGTTTTGGTCGAGGTGGATAATCCCCCCAAGCGCCTGCAGCTCGCCATGATCTCGCGCATCAAGATCATGGCCAACATCTCGATCGCCGAGAAACGCATCCCGCAGGACGGGCGCATCCAGGTGACGGTGGGCGTTAAGTCGATCGACCTTCGTGTGTCCTCCCTGCCCACCGCGCACGGCGAATCGATCGTCATGCGTATTCTCGATAAGGAAGGCCTCCAGCTCGGCCTGCCCGAGCTCGGCTTCCTCAGCGACGACCAGGCGGTCATGGAGCGCATCATTTCGATGCCCGACGGCCTCTTCCTGGTCACCGGTCCGACCGGCTCCGGCAAGACCACCACGCTCTACTCCTGCCTCCACTTTATCAACAAGCCCGACCGCAAACTGATCACGGTCGAGGACCCGGTGGAATACCAGCTTTCCGGCGTTAACCAAGTGCCGGTGCGCCACGAAGTCGGCATGACCTTCGCCAACGCCCTGCGCTCCATGCTGCGCCAGGCCCCCAACATCATCATGGTGGGTGAAATTCGCGATTTGGAAACGGCGGAAATCTCCATCAACGCCTCGCTGACCGGTCACATGGTGTTCTCCACCCTGCACACCAACGACGCCCCCGGCGCGGTCACCCGTTTGATCGATATCGGCGTTAAACCCTTCCTGGTTTCCACCTCGTTGCGCGCCGTCATGGCCCAGCGCCTGACCCGCAAGATTTGCAAGAAGTGCAAGCAGCCCTACACCCCGGATCCTCGCGAATTGCGCTCGCTCAACATCACCGCCCAACAGGCGGTGAACGCCAGCTTCGCCAAGGGCGCGGGCTGCGAAAACTGCAACGGCAGCGGCTACCGCGGACGCGCCGGGATCTTTGAGATTTTCGTCAGCAACGACGAACTTCAGCGCATGATCTACGAAAACGTCGGCACCTCCCGCCTGCGTGACAAAGCCCGCTCCCTCGGCATGCGTACCATGCGCGAGGACGGCCTGCGCAAGGTGCTCTCCGGCATGACCACCATCGAGGAAGTCGTCTCCATCACGGTGGGCGACGCCAGCTAAACCGTCCCCGCCGCCCCGCCACCCCCCGTTGACGCCATGAGCTACGAGATGAACGATCTGCTCGACTTGGTCGTCGAGCAAAACGCCTCCGACCTTCACTGCCAGGTGGGGCAGCCGCCGACCCTGCGCATCAGCGGCAGCATGGTGCCCATCGAAGGCCCCAATCTCACGCCCAAGGACACCGAGCAGTTGATGCTCTCCATCACCCCCGACGCCCACCAGCAAAACGTCAAACTCCAGGGCGGCTCCGACTTCGGCTTCGCCTTCATGGAAAAGGCGCGCTTCCGCGTTTCCATCCTCAAGTCCAAGGGAAACTACGGCATCGTATTGCGTCAGATCCCGAACAAAATGTACGGACTGCGCGAAATCGGTCTGCCCGATAAAATCCGCGAACTCCTCTACCGTCCCCGCGGGCTGGTCCTCGTTACCGGCCCGACCGGCTCCGGCAAGTCCACCACGCTCGCCTCGATGGTGAATTATATTAACGAAAACCGCGAAGGGCACATCATCACGATCGAGGACCCGATCGAGTATTACCACCCGCACAAGCGTTGCATCGTTACCCAGCGCGAAATCGGTTCCGACGTCCCCAGCTTTTCGGAAGCGATCAAACGCGCCCTGCGCCAGGACCCCGACATTATCCTGGTCGGTGAAATGCGCGACTTGGAAACCATCGAAGCCGCCATCTCCGCCGCCGAAACCGGTCACTTGGTTTTCGGCACGTTGCACACCAACTCCGCCGCCAAAACCGTGGACCGCATCGTGGACGCGTTTCCCGCCAACATGCAGGAGATGATCCGCACCCAGCTGGCCTCGTCCTTGGTGGCGGTTATCTCCCAGACCCTGTGCAAAAAAATCGGCGGCGGGCGCATCGCCGGCTACGAGATCATGATCAACACGACCTCGATCGCCGCCATGATCCGCGAAAACAAAACCTTCCGCATCACCTCGGACATCCAAACCGGCGGCAATCTGGGCATGATCACGATGGACGCCCACCTGCTCAGCTTGGTGAACCGCCAGCTCGTTTCCCCGGACGAGGCGCTGGAAAAAGCCCAGGATTCCCAAACCATGCGCGAACGGCTGACTCAACTCGGCGCCACCTTGAAAACGCTCTAAGTCCAATGCGCTTTCCAGTTGATCTGAATTGGCCGGGACGGCCAACCCTACATGTAACGCATAGCTTACTCACATCAGATGGTTTGTTTAGAGTGGGCCGTCCCCGGCCAATTCCGGCATTCTGTTCACCTTGACTGCGAATTGGAATAAGTCGCCCTTTATAAAATTCTCCGCCCCATGTTCGAAGCCCACACATCCGCCATTTTAGAGCTTTGCCGCGCGCAAAGTCTGCTGGACGAGAAAACGCTCACCGAGCTGCAAGACGAGCACCGCGCCACCGGCAAGTCCCTCGCCTCGCTGATCATCGACCTGAAGCTGCTGCCCAAGGACACCTTCTTCGCCGCCGTGGCCGAATTTCTTGGCTCCGAGTATGTTGCCGATCTTCCATCCTCCGTATCGGGAGAAATCATCGCCCAGCTTTCCGCTCAACACGCCCGCATGTACGGCGTGGTCCCGCTGCGCGCCGACGCCCACAGCATCGATCTCCTGGCGGTGGATCCGTTTAACTCGCAGATCATCGACGATCTCACTTTTGCCCTGCGCAAAGATATTCGTTTAATCGTCGCCGACCCCGACCGGGTGGACGGCCTGCTGAAAAATCACTACGGGGAGGATGAATCGTCGCTCGACGATATTTTAAACGAAATCACCTCCACCGAGCACGACAGCACCAAGGGCGGCGAAGATCTCAACGCCAACGACCTTGAGGCGATGGCCGGCCAGGCGCCCATTATTCGCTTCGTCAACCTCGTGCTTGCCCAGGCCATTCGCGACAAGGCCTCCGACATTCATTTCGAGCCCTTCGAGCACGAGTTTAAAATCCGCTACCGCATCGACGGCGCACTCTACGAGATGTCGCCCCCGCCCAAGCACCTCGCGCTGCCCATAACTTCGCGCGTCAAAGTGCTGGCCAACCTCAACATCGCCGAACGCCGCATCCCCCAAGACGGACGCATCAAACTCACCCTCGCCGGACGCCCGGTGGATTTGCGCGTATCCACCCTTCCCACCCAGTTCGGCGAATCCGTGGTGCTTCGCGTGCTCGATCAAAGCGCGGTCCAGCTCGATATCTCCCAACTCGGCATGCCCGAGGATGTGTTCGACGGCATCAGCGAGATCGTTCGCCGCCCCAACGGTATTTTCATCGTCACCGGCCCCACCGGCTCCGGTAAGACCACCACGCTCTACTCCGCGCTGCGCATCGTAAACACCCCCGACCTCAAACTCCTCACCGCCGAAGATCCGGTGGAATACGACATCGAGGGCATCATGCAGGTGCCGGTTAACCACAACGTCGGCCTCACCTTCGCCGCCGCGCTTCGCTCCTTCCTGCGTCAAGACCCCGACATCATCATGGTCGGTGAAATCCGCGACTTGGAAACCGCCCAAATCTCTATTCAAGCGTCGCTTACCGGTCACTTGGTGTTATCGACCCTGCACACCAACGACGCCCCCGGCGCCGTCACCCGCCTCGTGGATATGGGCGTGGAGCCCTTCCTCATCGCCTCTTCGTTGGAAGCCGTGCTCGCCCAGCGTCTGGTGCGCCGCATCTGCTCGGGCTGCCGCACCGCTTACGAACCGCCCGGGGCGCTTTTACAACAACTCGGGATCGACCCGGTGGACATCGGCAACCGCGAGTTTTTCTACGGCAAAGGCTGTCCGGTTTGTAACAACTCCGGTTACAAGGGCCGCATGGGCATTTACGAATGGCTGCGCATGAGCGAGTCCATTCGCGATCTCGTGGTACAACGCGCACCGACCCTGGTCATTAAACAAAAAGCCCTTGAGCAAGGTATGCGCACCTTGCGCGACGACGGTTTGCGCGCCATTTTTGACGGTGCATCCTCCATCGAGGAAGTTGTTAAATACACCTAAACCCCTGGCCTTTATGAGTCGTTAACTGACTGCTCTCGTTACCCTAAGACCAGCCGCGAAGCTTTCATCACTTTCACACCTTGAATTCAGACCTATAACCCCATGCCTAAGTTTACCTACATCGCCATCGAATCCTCCTCCGGCAAAGACAAGAAAGGCTCCATCGACAGCGCTTCCGCCGAACAAGCCGCCATCGACCTCAAGGCGATGGGTCTCCTGCCCACCTCGATCACGGCGGCGGGCGCACCCGCCAAAGCGCCGGGCAAATCCGGTGCCAAAGGGACCGAAACCGCCGCCGCCCCCAAGGCCAGGGGCAAGGGCTTTACCTTTGGAAAAGTAATTAACAATCAAGGCCTTGCGCTCTTTACCCGGCAGTTATCCACCTTGGTAAATGCGGGTATGCCCATCCTGCGCTCGCTCGAAACCCTCGCCCGCCAGGAGCGCAATTTGCCCTTCAAGGCCGTGCTCGAACAAGTAGGCGAAAGCATTCGTTCCGGCGGCACCTTCTCCGACGGTCTGCTGCAACACCCCAAGGTCTTTGATCGGCTGTATGTTAACATGGTCAAAGCCGGCGAAGCGGGCGGCGTGCTCGGCACCGTGCTCGACCG
>JAPLTN010000009.1 GCA_026398135.1 Verrucomicrobiota bacterium | reverse complement strand
TATTTATCTGAAATCTATGGTTAAAACTCAGGTTCCTAAAGTCCGATTATCTCGGGCTGTTGGTGTAAAGCGTCAAAAGCACGCACCCCCTTCCCACAGCGTTACGACACTTTAGCTACAGCGACGACTACAGCGACGGCTTGGTGTCGCGGGCACGGGCCAGGCGCCAAGCCCGCGGGCTCTGTCCGAGGGCACGCTTGAACTCAGCATGGAAATGCGGGCCGTGGGCAAAACCACAGGCGCGAGCAACCACTTGGATCGCATCTCCACTTTCGGCCAAGCGCTTACAAGCCTCGCGCAGGCGCAACTGCAGGAGCAGGGAGTGTGGAGTGCGTTGGATGTCGGCCACGAAGGCCGTCTCCAGGGTGCGTCGCGACGTGCCACAGGCTGCCGCCAAGCGCTCCCCGGTAAGTTTTTCGCCCAGATGCTGGCGCATATAAATCAGTGCGCGGCGAACCAACGGATGGCTCGCCGGGGTCGTGTCGGTGCTCGCCCGGGACTCCACCCCGCCTGGTGGTATAATTTTATCGGTTACTGGCGGAGGAGCGCCGTCCATGAGTTGCGCCAACAACGCCGCCCCCTCGTAGCCGATACGCTCCAGCTCGGGCCGCACACTGGTGAGCGGCACCGGCAGACAGTTCACCACCAGATCGTTGTTATCCACTCCGATGATACCGACATCCTCGGGCACCCGAAGTCCGGCATCCAGACAAGCGTCCTCGACCAAGGCGGCATCATAATCATTAAACGCCATCACCCCGAGCGGCTTGGGAGCGGCCCGCAGGTCGCGCACCAAAGCGGCACGCACCGCCTCCCAAGGCGCACCCGCCCCCAGCGTTGCGCTCTCGGCCGCGAGCACGCGGGGTTCCACGCACAACCGCCGCACCGCAGCGCAAAATCCCGATCGGCGCAACTGGGCCACTGCGTGGTTTACGCGGGAAAACCAGGCAAATTGCCTCCAGCCTTGCGCCAGCAGGTGCTCACCCGCCAGACGCCCGATCGCCAGATGATCGGCCACCACCCGGGGCAACCGAACTTCCGGTCGCATCTGGTAAATATCCACAGTAGGAATCACCGCCACCGCCGGATCACGTAAAAAATGCAGCGGCTCTTCCCACTCGCCCAAACCCGCCACAATCCCGTCTCCGCGCCACCCATACGGCACCTGGGGAATCCGTGCCATATCGACATGCAAGCGCCAGCCTTGCTCGGCGGCGAAGCGAGCAATGCCCCGATGCGCCGCCGGACTATAGGTGCCGAGCAGCATCAACACCGAGCGACGCCCGACCGCCTGGCGGCGCGCCGCAGCCGTACCGGCCGATTTTCTGCCCTCCGCAGTGATGTCTTTTTTGCGCATTTACGCATACTTTGTTCAAAACATACGACTTTACGCAAATTATTAAACCCGTCAGGGCTTCTCGCATGCCCCGACCGACCTTCCGTTTGCCCCGTGCCCGTGTCGTTGTCGCCAGCCTTGCAGTCTTCGCCGAACTACTCGGTTTGATGCCATCGCTATCCGCGCAACCTGCCACTCAGGCCCCCGTGCCGTCGGCAACGACTGCAGTCACCGACCGCGCCCCGGCCACAGGCTGCCGCTTTGTCCCGGAGCGAATGGATGACTTTGCCTGGGAAAACGACCAGGTCGCGTTCCGCACCTACGGGCCGGCATTGCGCGCAAACCCGGAAGATAGCGGGATCGATTGCTGGCTGAAACGTGTGCCCTACCCGATCCTAGACCTATGGTATTCAGGGGAAAAGCGCGGGGTCAGTTACCACCAAGACCACGGCGAAGGTTACGATCCGTACCACGTAGGCAGTTCACGGGGTTGCGGTGGTCTGGCGTTGTGGCGAGACGAAAAAATGGTGCTTTCGGATACATACGTGGCCTGGCGCGTGATCGAGCGCAGCCCAGAGCGCTCGGTGTTTGAACTCGATTATCTTTATCCCGCCACCTCCGGCGAGGCACCCATTGCGGAGACCAAGCGCATCAGCATCCGACTGGGCGAGCCGTTTTGCCGGATAGAGGCCAGTTTCACCCGCGGCGGCCAAGCGGTGGCCGACTTGGCCATTGCTATCGGCATCACCACCCACGACGGCAAGGCCAAGCCGACCTTCGATCCGCAAAAACGGTGGATGTCGTGCTGGGAGGTCATCGACAAAAGTGGGCTCGGCACGGGCGTGGTGCTCGGCGGCAGCTTTAAGGCGGCGAAGCTGATAGAAATCAAACCGCAGGGCCCCGACACCGGTCACGTCCTGATGATCACCCAGACCAATGCCTCAGGCGTACTCAGCTACTGGGCTGGCTACGGCTGGGAAAAAGCCGCCCGCTACAAAACCTCCGCCGATTGGGAAAAAGCCCTTCAGAATAAAGCCAAATGATCGCCATTCGTAACACCCATTCGCCTGTTGCCGTTGCACGCATGACAACAGCGGAACTCCGTGCCGCGTTCCTCGTGGATACGCTCTTCAAACCCGGCACGCTCGACCTCACTTATTGGGAGGTGGATCGCACCATTGTCGGTTCCGCCACACCCACCGATGCGCCCATCCCCCTGCTCGCTGACGCCAAGCTCCTCGCGGCGGAGTTTTTTCTCCAGCGCCGCGAACTCGGCGTGCTGAACGTCGGAGGGCCGGGCACGGTGACGGCGGACGGCGCGACTTTCCGCCTGGAAAAAACCGACGCGCTCTATGTGGGGCGCGGGACGCGGGACGTCGCTTTTGCCAGCGACGATCCAGCCAACCCCGCCCGCTTTTTCCTCATTAGCTACCCGGCGCACGCGGACATTCCCACCACGCCCGCGCCGGCGACGACCGCACGCCAGGTGCAGCTCGGCACGGTCGAGAAGGCTAACGCCCGCACCATCACCCAGCAAATCCACGAGGGCGGCGTGCGGAGTTCCCAGCTGGTGATGGGGCACACGACGATGGGACCGGGCGGCGTCTGGAACACCTTCCCGCCGCACACCCACCTGCGCCGCTCCGAAGTTTACCTGTATTTCGACCTCGGGCCGGACGATGCGGTGATGCACTTCATGGGGACCGGCGACGAGACCCGCCATCTGGTAGTGCGCGCCGGCCAAGCCGTGCTCTCGCCCGCCTGGAGTATCCACTCCGGCTGCGGCACCTGCGCCTACCGCTTCATCTGGGCCATGGGCGGCGAAAACCAGCGCTTCGACGACATGGACGCCATCCCCGTCCGCAACCTCCTATGATACTCGACCACTTCAAACTGGACGGGAAAACCGCCCTCGTCACCGGTTGCAAACGCGGCATCGGTCTAGCGATGGCCGTCGGCCTGGCGGAAGCCGGCGCCGACATCATCGGTGTGAGCGCCAGCCTCGAACACGAAGGCAGCGAGGTGGAAAAGGCCGTGCGCGCGCCCGGGCGCACTTTCACCGCCTACCAATGCGATTTTAACCGCCGCGAGTCCGTGACCGATTTCCTTGCCACGCTGCGCGCCCGGCATCCGGTGATCGACATCCTCGTCAACAATGCCGGCTCGATCCGCCGCGCTCCCGCCGCCCAGCATTCGGATGAGTTTTGGGACGAAATCATCGAGGTGAACCTTCGCGCGCCGTTTGTCCTCAGCCGGGAAATCGGCCGCGATATGATCGCCCGTGGCTCCGGCAAAATCATCTTCACCGCGTCCCTGCTCACGTTCCAAGGCGGGGTCACCGTGCCCGGCTACGCCGCGAGCAAGGCCGGGATCGGCCAGCTCACCAAGGCTCTGGCCAACGAGTGGGCGGGCCGCGGCGTCTGCGTTAACGCGATCGCCCCCGGCTACATCGCGACCGACAATACCGAGGCCCTGCGCAACGACCCGGTGCGCCAGCAGCAAATCCTCGCCCGCATCCCGGCTGGCCGCTGGGGCGAATCCACCGACCTGGTGGGCGCCACGGTGTTTTTGGCCTCGTCCGCCGCCAATTACATCAACGGCCACGTCCTCGTCGTCGACGGCGGCTGGATGGGCCGCTGACCCCCCACCCGCCGCCGCGCGGACCGATTCCCCCCCCCCCTCAGAAACAACCAAACTCCTTCCATAAATCAGATAAAACCCATGCATAATTCACTACGATCCCTCGCTACCTTCATCGCACTGGCGTCGCCTATTCTTATCCCCGTGGCGGCTCCGCTTAACGCGCAAACCCCCACCACAGGCGTGGCCAATGCTACCGTCGGCAGTGTTTCTATCACCCCGGCCGCAGTCCTCAAAGTCATGGAAAGTGTGGCCGACTGGCAACTTGCCCATCCGTCCAGACACCCGACTACGGACTGGACGCAGGGTGCCGGTTATGCGGGCTTTATGGCGCTGGCCGGTATTTCCAAGGATCCCCAATACCTCAATGCCATGCTGACGATGGGCCGGAAAAACCAGTGGAAACTGGGGCCGATGAAATATCACGCCGACGACCATTGCGTGGGCCAGGCCTACGTGGAGCTGTATCAGCTCAAAAAGGACCCCGCGATGATCGATCCGATGCGCGAGCGGTTCGATTTCATCCTGGCGAATCAACCCGCCAACACGAATCTGGATATTCTCCGTGGCCAAGACCGCTGGTCTTGGTGCGACGCGCTGTTCATGGGCCCGCCCGCATGGGTGCAGCTTTCCGTCGCGACCGGCGACCCAAAGTATCTCGATTACGCTGTGCAGGAGTGGTGGCGCACTACCAATTACCTTTACGACAAGGATGAGCACCTTTACTACCGCGATAGTAAATACTTCAGTCAAAAAGAGGTCAACGGCCAGAAAGTATTCTGGAGCCGTGGCAATGGCTGGGTGATGGGCGGCCTGGTCCGCGTGTTGCAATACCTGCCGAAAAACCACCCCGACCGCCCTCGTTTTGAGCAATTGCTCAAGGATATGGCAGCCAAAATTCTGACCTGCCAGCAGCCCGACGGACTCTGGCGCGCCAGCCTGCTCGACCCGGAAACGTATAAACTCAAGGAAGCCAGCGGTTCCGGATTTTATACTTATGCGCTGGCTTGGGGCGTGAACCACGGCCTGCTCGACCGCACCCAGTTTGAGCCCGCCGTGCGCAAGGCCTGGGCGGCGCTGGTCGAATGCGTTGCCGCCGACGGCAAACTCATCCACGTCCAGCCCATCGGCGAGTCCCCCCTCAGTTTCAAAGACGACTCCACCGAAATCTACGGCGTCGGTGCCTTCCTTTTGGCGGGCAGTGAGGTTTACCGGCTGGCGTCCATGTAAACCAAAAAACCGCGATAAACTTATCCTGATCGCAGTAGTGTTCGGCAGCGCACCTGCTGATCGATGGGCGATGGGTTCGAGAGGCAAATTGATGCGCCCAAAAGCATAAATCCAAGAGAGGGAAGCAGCCCGTCGTCGGAAAATGGGCAGGCTGCGCCCATACGGCCGGGCAGGCCGTTTTACTCCAGCAAGGGATTATGCCGTCTTTTTTTCGCCGAAGATGCGCTTGAGGTCGCCGACCTCGGCCCAGCCGATCCAATAAAGCTGAAGGGCTTCCCACTGGCGCTTGGTCGGTTTGCGACCGGTCCAAAGCACGATCAGCACCGAAGCGATCAGGGCGCAGTAGACCTGCACCATCACTCCGGTCGGCGATTCGGCCAGCCAATGCCGGCAGCCGAGGATGCACTTCAGCCACTTGAAAAACAGTTCCACGCGCCAGCGGTGGCGATAAATCAGCGAGATGGTCACGGCTGGAGCCTCCGGCAAATTGGTGAACAACAAAAACACGTGCCCGTCGGCC
>JAPLTN010000010.1 GCA_026398135.1 Verrucomicrobiota bacterium | reverse complement strand
GGTGGCGCTCCAGGTGATCTGAGGGGTGGTGCCGTCGGCGTAGTCCCAAATCGCGCCAGGTGTGGTTGACAGGGGGGCGTTGCGCGACCCGAAGCTCAGGGTGTTGCCGCTCAAGTCGGAATCACCAACGACGAAGAGATTGCCGGTGACGGTTTGGTCGGTTTGGGCAAGCAGGGAAACCGAAGAGAAGCCCCAGGCGAAGAGGAGCGGCGATAGCGTGCGCAGGAAGCGGGCGGTGATCGTTTGCATGTAAATGGCGTCAGTTCGGGGAATGGTCAGAAGCTTTGGCAAGCGCTTATAATTTAAAATACTGGATTATAACCAAAAATTAGCAGTGAGAGTGCCACACTGGGTTCAATCTTATGGAAGGTCCTAAATTCTCCGGCAGGGCCTGCGTTTGGGGCCAAACGGCAGGTCGCGAGGCGGATTGCGAAATGACCCTCAACCCGCAAGGCGGGCGAGAGATACGCCTGGGCCGGCGTTGGGCGCGGCGGGACATACCTTCCAGGTATGCCCACGCCGCACCCGCCTTGCCCGAGTCGCATTTCCCTCCCGCGCAGATCCCGCCGGAGAATTCAGGACATTCCTTTGGCGAAATTTAGCGGTACACGCTGTTCAATTTTTTTCTTCTGCCTGCCGCAAACCAATCGATTTATCACGTCATATCCGGCGGCACCGTAGCCAGCGATTCTTCCAGCGTGGTGAGACCTTCCTTCACCTTGAGCAAGGAATCCTGGTGCAGCGTCTTCATGCCGCCGCGCATCGCGATCTTCTTCAGCTCCGCGGCTTCCAGCCCTTTGTTAATGCCTTCGATCAACTCGTTGTTCGAGACCATGAGTTCATGGATGCCGAGTCGGCCTTTGTAGCCGGAGTTGCCGCACTTGGGACAGCCCTTGGGATTGGCCTTGAAAATGGGTCCGGACCAGCCGAGCGCGCGTTCCAAAATCTCTTTTTCCCGGCCTTCCGGCGTATGCTGGACTTTGCACTGCTTGCACACCCGGCGCATGAGGCGCTGGGCGCACACGCAGAGCAGGGAGGAGCTGATCATGAAGGGCTCGATGCCCATGTCGGTCAGACGCGCGATGGTGCTGGGCGCGTCGTTGGTGTGCAGGGTGGAGATCAACAAGTGACCGGTCAGTGCCGCCTCGACCGCGATGTTGGCGGTTTCCTTGTCGCGGATTTCACCCACCAGGATGATGTCGGGATCCTGGCGCAGGTAGGCGCGCAGGGCACTGGCAAAAGTCAGGCCGATCTGGCGGTGCATCTGCATCTGGTTGATACCGGCCAGGGTGTATTCGATCGGGTCCTCGGCGGTGCGGATAACGATGTCGGGCGCGTTGATTTCGCCCAGCGCGGAGTAGAGCGTCATCGACTTGCCGGAGCCGGTGGGACCGCAGTGCAGAATCATGCCATAGGGCTGGCGGATGCACTCGCGATACTTGGCGAGATTTTCCTCGGAGAACCCGAGCGCGGGCAGCGGCAGGGTGGACTTTTGCTTGTCGAGAATACGCATGACCACGCCTTCGCCGTAGTTCAGGGGCGCGGTGGAAACACGCAGGTCGATGTCGATTCCCTTCTTGGTAAACTGTTTGAAAACGATACGGCCGTCCTGCGGCAGGCGACGCTCGGCGATATCGAGGTTGCACATGATCTTCAGGCGGGCGACGAGCGCCGGGCCCACCCGGTGCGGCAGGCGGAGCTTTTCGTGGCACACGCCGTCGATGCGGTAACGCACCACGATTTCTTTTTCCCAGGGCTCGACATGAATATCGGACGTGCCCGCGTAGTAGGCATCCTCGATGATACGATTGGCCAGCTGCACGATCGGGGCCGAGTCCTCGGTGACATCGACTTCGGCAGACTCGTCGCCAATCGCGCCATACTCCTTGCCGATGGCGCCCACGACGTCGTCGAACCCGGCGGGCTTGGCCTTCTCGGTGGCGAATTTCTCGCGAATGTCCTTCTCCCTCGCCAGCAGGCGGACCACCCGCTTGCCGGTGATATCGGCGACCTTTTGAGGGATCGACAAATCAAAGGGATTCGCGACCGCGAGCAGGAGAATATCCCCGTTATAGCCGATCGGCAGGCACACATTCTCCTGACAAAACTCTTGCGGCAGGCGCTCGTAGGTCGCGGGGCCCACCCGGAACTTGGACGCAAAAAACGGCGCCAAGTGGTAGGCCAGGGCTTTCGCGACGAAGAGCTGGGTCGCGGTGACGCTATAGTTCTCCAGCAAGATGCGATCCAACTCATCACCGGCGATTTCCTCGGGACGCGAGGACAGCTCTTCCACTTTTTCGTGAGTGATGCGCCCCTGTTTTTCGAGCTGCTGGACGATCTGTTGCTGAAGTTTCCCGAGGGGCATGGGCGAAGGACGTTAAAGGGGATAAAGCGGGTAAAGACTCAGGCTTTGGGCAACACGTTGAGGCGCTCGAGGGTCTCGGCAATATCCTCCAGCGTGGTCGCATACCAGACGACCTGGCCGCCGAGCTGTTTTTCCCAAAAGGTTCGGACCGCAGGGCTCATGTAGTAGGCGCTGGCAACCAGGGTGAAATCCTCCTCGCGGTCAAAGGGCACGGTCCAGGTCGCCCAGCAGGCGGCGTGGTTCAGAGTCTGCTTAAGTTCTTCCGAGCCATCGTATGTGCGCAGATCAATCAGCCCGATGTTGTGTTCGTCCACACAGTAATGGAGCACGTCTTCCTCCTTAACCACCTTAAGATCATAGGCCAGCACCCCGAGTAGCGTGCACTGGCGGGGCGTGGCGCTGGCGATGAGTTCGAGCAGTTTCTCGTTGGCGTTCTCGAGCTGATCGATCGTCACGAGATTGGACTCCACCAGGCTGGCGCCGAGCAGGCGGTTGGCGCGCATCAACAGGGAGCGAATCTCGGCGGGAGTGGGTGCGGGGGCGGCCATGGGGAGAGTAATTCCAATTCGCAGTCAAAATGAGCGGAATGACTGAATTGGCCGGGGACGGCCAACGCTACACCAATCACCTGACGTGAGTAAGCTATGCATTATATGTAGGGTTGGCCGTCCCGGCCAATTCAACTCAACGTGAAAATGCATGAGAGTAAGGCGTCGAAACGAAACGCGGACAAGATCTAGGGAGAAGGATCGAGACGGGGGCGGGACATCACGCGGGGCTTGCCGCCGTGTTTGATCACACGATCGCGGACGGCGGTCTTAAACGCCTCCAGCCCATCTCCAGAAAGGCAGGAAATCTTCAAGACCTCGGCTTTGTATTTCTTCTTGAAGGCGGTGAGGTTTTTCTTGGCGGCGGGCAGGTCCATCTTGTTGGCCACGACCACGCGGGGTTTCTTGAGCAGCTTGGGATCGTAGGCCTTAAGCTCGGCCATAAGGGTCGCGTAATCCTCGCGCGGGTCGCGTTCGTCCACACCGGCCATATCGATCAAAAACATCAAAAGCGTGCAGCGTTCGATATGGCGCAGGAAACGGTGCCCGAGGCCGCGATTCTCGCTCGCACCGGCAATCAAGCCGGGCACGTCGGCGAGCAGCAGGCGGTCGTAGGTTTCGGGAAACTCGATCACCCCAATCTGCGGGTGCAGGGTGGTGAAGGGATACGCCGCCGCCTTGGGACGCGCCTTGGTGATGGCGCGGGTGAGGGAGGATTTGCCCGCGTTGGGGAAGCCGACCAGGCCGATGTCGGCGATGGATTTGAGCACGAGGCGGAAGTTACCCATCTCGCCGGGATGGCCTGGCAGCGCGGTGCGGGGGGCGCGGTTGGTGGAACTCTTGAAATGTGGGTTGCCCCAGCCGCCATTGCCGCCGGCGCACAAGACCACGCGCTGGCCGTCCTCGGTGATCTCGGCCACCACCGCGCCATTCTCGTCGTTGATCACGATCGTGCCCAGCGGCATGCGGAGAAACGCGGATTTGCCTTCGCGGCCGTGGCAATCCTTGCCCTGGCCGTTTTCCCCGTGCTCGGCGCTCCAGTGCGGCTTGTATTTGTAGTCGATGAGATTGTTGGTGTCGTCGTCGCCGATCAGCACCACGTCCCCGCCGCGGCCGCCATCGCCGCCGTTGGGTCCGCCCCAGGGCTCGTATTTTTCGCGGCGGAAGGACACGCAGCCCCGCCCGCCTTCGCCGGCCTTAACTTTGATGACACACTCGTCGATGAACATGGAGCGAACATGCCAAGGGGCTAAGCCCGAGGTCGATGGTTAATCTACAATCTGATTAAGGGAAATACCGGCCGGCTCACAAATGAAGCTTGAGCCCTTGGCGCAGGTAGGTCGGCACATCGAGATCCTGCCCCTCGAAAAGATTGCGGTCGCTCTTCTCGAAACGGCCCCGCGTCTCGTGTTCACCCAGCACGAACTCGGCTTGGGCCACCGGCTCGGCCGTCGTTCGGACCTCGGATTTCGCCGGGCTTTTTTTCTCCGGCGCGTCCAGCGGCAGGCCCGCGTCCTCGGCTTTATCCGCGACCGGCGTGGCGGCGGCGGCCGCACGCACCCGGGCCGTAGTCCGGCGCGCGGGGGTAAACGCGCGCGCGCCCACATCGCTGGTGCCCAAAACCATGAGCTCGATGCGGCCCTGGCAGTTTTCGTCGATCACCGCGCCCATGATCACATGCGCCTCTTTGCCGAACTGCTCGGTGATGCTGGTCATGATTTCATTTACCCGCGGCAGGGTGAGATCGGTGCCGCCGACGATGTTGACCAGCAAACGATCCGCCTTCCGGGCAAACTCGGGCGTGGCGAGCAAGGGGCACACCTTGAGATTTTCCAAGGCCTCGGCCACCGGATCCGCGCCGGCACCGTTGGCCAGACCGAAAAGCGTCTTGCCGCCCCGGGTGTGAAACGCCTGCCGCAGGGTGGCAAAATCCAGATTGATCAGGCCGGTGCGAAACATCATCGACCAGACGGATTTCACGCCGCGCCCGATCCATTCATCCGCGCGGGCAAAACTGTCCAACACCGTCTCGCCCTCGGCGGCCTCCTGGAGCAAAAGGTCGTTGGATAACGGAATCACCGCATCGCACACCCGGCGCAACGCCTGCAATCCCTCGTCGGCCTGCTTGGCCCGGCGCCCGCCCTCGAAGCTGAAGGGCAGGGTGACAAACGCGATGACCACCGCGCCCTGCTCGGCGGCGATTTCCGCCACCGTGGGCGCGGCCCCGGAGCCGGTGCCGCCACCCATGCCGGCGAGCAAGAACACCAGGTCGCAATCCTTGACCACGGCGGCGATCTTCTCGCGATCCGCCTCGGCCGCCTGGCGGCCGAGATCGGGGTCGGCACCCGCGCCGAGACCCCGGGTGACGGAGGCCCCGATGAGGATTTTATCCTGCACCGGACTGGTCGCGAGCGCCTGCGCGTCGGTATTGATCACCGCCATTTGCAGGCGGTCGAGGTTCTCCATTTTGAGCCGGTCCACGGCATTGGCTCCGGCCCCGCCCAGCCCGATCACCTTGATGGCGATGCGGCGGTCGGTAAGCAGATCGGCGGAAAACGGGAGCGGCATCTCGGAGGCGGAATCGTTCGATGGCATGGCGGGGGCAAAAATGAGAGTAGAGAAACGGGGATGTTTACACCGTGGCGAGACGGTCCAGCAGGCCCTTGATTCGGCTGCCAAAGGTGCGCGGGGTGGTCGCCGCGTTTTCGAGTTGTTGCGAGAAGCCCTGGTATAAAAGACCGAGCGCGGTGCTGTAAGTCGGGTGCCGAAGCTTCTCCGCGACTTCGAGCCGGGGCGCGCCCACCCGCGCGGTGACACCAAAAATCCGGGCTGCGGCATCCTCGATGCCAGGCAAAGCGACACTTCCACCCGCAAGCACGACTCCGGCGAGCGTCTCCTCCGGCGTGTAGAGCGCACCGAGCTTCTTGCGCACGACGTCGAAGATCTCCGCGACCCGCGCCGTGGTGATTTGCTCCACCGTCATGCGCGGGAAACGCCGGTCACCGATGCCCATGTCGCCGTTCAGCCAGACGACTTCGGCGCGATCCTTGGCCGCGATGGTGGCGCGCCCGTAGAGCGTTTTCATCTTCTCGGCCTGGCCCTCGGTGATGCGCAACCCGAGCGAAAGATCGTTGGTCAGATGCGCGCCGCCCACCGGCACCACGCCGGCCAGGTAAGCGCGGCCGTGCCGGTAGTAAGCGTAATCCGTGGTGCCCGCCCCGATATCGATCACGAGCACGCCATGCTGACGCTCTTCGGGAGTCGTCAGGATGTTGCCACCAGCCAGACCGGAAAGCACGAGCTCGGTCAGCGGGAGGTTGAAATTGCGGATTATGTGCACGCCGTCGGCGATGCGGTTTTGGTCGCCGTGCACGTGCCACACCCCGACCGAGAGCCGGTTGCCCCGGATGTCCTCGGGCGAGGGCGAGAGGGTGTTGTCCAAGTAATACGGACGCCGGAGGAAATGCACCACGCAGCGTCCGGGCGGCAGGGCCTTCGATTTGGCCAGGCTGTAAACGGTATCGATATCGTATTGGCCCACCCTACCCTCCAGGCCGGAGACGTTGACCGCCGCCTCATGATAAAACCCGTCAATGTGGCTGCCGCTTTGCGCCAGGTAGGCCTGTTGCAGGCGCACCCCCGCGCTCTGCTCCGCCGCCACGATGGCGCGGTGCGTCGCCTCGCCGGCCGCGCGCGCATCCACCACCACGCCCTTGACCACACCCAACGAGGGGAATTCGCCGAGACCGATGACGTTTAAACTGGAGCCGGCGATTTCGCCGACCAGGACGGTGACCTTGGAAGTGCCGATCTCAACGGCGCCGACGATGCGGGATTTATAGCTCACAGCGAAATATAGGGAGGATGCGAAGCGGAGTGGTTAAAGACGAAAGAGCGTGCGCACCGGCTGCGGGGTGGCCGGCGTAGAACGACTGGAACGGCGGGCCGGAGCGGCAGGCTCGGGCGGAGTCTCGAACGATACCGGCACCTGATTGCCGCCAATCGCCAGATTGATCGAACGGATAGGCGCGGCGCCCGGCCGGGCGCGCAACTCGTCCAATATATAATCCAGCCGCGCAATCTGCCGGTAAAAGTCCTCGCGCGTGCCGAAAACGACCTCGGCCACCTCGGGTGTGCGCACCAGAATAACGCCATCCCGGGCAAAGCGGGCGATGGAGACCGCCTGCACTTCCTTGGCCCGGGCGGGAGCCGAGCCCCGCAAGGTGCCAAGCAGATCCGCGACCGCGTCCATGCCGTCCAAACGCGCAAAACCGGTGCCGGTGGCGCTGCGGGTGAGGGTGGCTCCATCCAGCCAAGGCAAGGCGTTCACCATCTCCTCGGCGTAGCGCTCGCCGGTAAAAACCGAGCCATCGCGCGCCACAAAGAAATGCGTCAGTTCACCACTGGCATTCTGCGCCCGGACGCGCAGCACCGGCCCGCGCTCTTCCAAAGTCACGCCCAGCACATCCGGGAAGCGCCGCGTCACCACCGCCGTGCGCACCTGCCCGGTCTGCAAAAGCCGGTCACGCAGGTCGGCCAGGTCCAAAGACATCAAACCGGTGCCGGGCGCGATACCCAGCGTGCGCTCGACCCACGCGTGGTTAAGCACTCCGTCACTGCGCACCGCGATCTCGCGCAAGGGCGCAGATTGCACCGGCGCGGCCAGGGTCGCGGGATTATCCTTCCAGGCGCCCCACAGCACGTATCCGGCGATCAAAGACACTCCAAGCCCGGCGACGGACAGCCACAGGCGCATGCCATCCACGACCGCCCGGCGACGCCCGGTGCGATTGATGGGCCGTGGCCGCGCGGAAGCCGCCGGGAGGGCATCTCTCCAGGTGGGCGCGGTTTGCGGTATGAGCGGAATCGGGTTCACGATGAAACGAAGGGACGGGTTTCCTGAAAACGACGCACGGCGGGCTGGACCAACTCCCTGACCAACGCGGTAAAATCCAAACCTATGCACCGTGCGCTCATCGGCAGGAGACTGGTTTCTTTCATGCCGGGCAGGGTGTTGATTTCCAGCAGATAAAACTCGAAATCCGAAATTAAGATAAAATCCACACGGGCGTAGTCCCGGCAGCGGCAGGCCGCGAAGGCCGCCTCGGCCGCGCAGGCCACCGCGATGGTGGCGGTTTCCCCCAGCGGAGCGGGCGCCAGATACTCGGTCGCGCCCTTGGTATATTTGCTGGCAAAGTCATACACGCCCGAGCGGGGCCGGATCTCGACCACGCCCATCGCCTTCCCGCCCAGCACCCCGACGGAAAGCTCGCGACCCACCAGCCGGGGCTCCGCAATCCAGTTACCCGGGGTTAACCCATCGAGCGCGGCGGCGATGGCGGCCCGGCCCTCCGGCAACGCCAGGCCGACGCTGGAGCCTTGGTCGTTGGGTTTGATCACGATCCGGTCGGTGCCCAGCGCCGCAATCAGCGAACCCGCATCCGGGCGATCATTCGCCGGGAAAAGCCGGTCGGCCGCCACCCGCACACCCGCCGCCCCGGCGGCGCATTTGGTCGCGGCTTTATCCATCGTCAGCGCGGAGGCCGCGGCGTCACACCCGGCGTAAACCACTCCGGCGTCATCCAGCAGCCTTTGCATCTGGCCGTCTTCGCCAAAGGTGCCGTGCAAAGTCGAAAAAACCACGTCGCGCGCCGGATCGAGCCCGGCGGGCAGGGCTTCGGCGGTAACATCCAGCAATCGGGTGGGCCAGAGCCGGGCCAGCGCGGCGGCGGCGGCGGCACCGGAGCCCAAGGAAACCTCGCGCTCGGAGGAAACACCTCCAGCCAATACCGTGATTCGGGGGACAGGGAGTAGGACGGACATGTTAAAGCACTTCTTTCCAGTCCTTGCCGTAGAGCAGGACCTCCGGTTCGAGCCGCACACCGTGCGCTTGCTCGACGCGGGCGCGCACCCGGCGCACCAGCGCGATCACATCCGACGCGCGGGCATGATCATGATTCACAATGAAATTTGCATGCACGGGCGACACCTCGGCATCCCCCTCGCGTGCGCCCTTCAAGCCCGACACGTCAATCAAGCGCCCGGCCGAATCCCCGGGCGGGTTCTTGAAAATACACCCGGCCGACGGCTCGCGCGGCTGGGATTTTTTCCGTTTTTCGCGATAGGCATC
The DNA here is from genome assembly GCA_026398135.1 of Verrucomicrobiota bacterium. Taxonomy (GTDB): domain Bacteria; phylum Verrucomicrobiota; class Verrucomicrobiia; order Opitutales; family Opitutaceae; genus IMCC26134_A. The sequence goes on along the minus strand of JAPLTN010000010.1, from coordinate 83,093 downwards.
CATCTGGGCGGCGACCTCCGCGCCCGGAGCGGTCTGGGCGGGCCGAAGAATGGCGGCGACCGCGATGGCGTTTTCCAACTCCGCGCAATGCCGGTAATCCACATGCATCGCCGTCTTGGGCAACATGCGCCGTTCGCCACTCAAAGTGATGAACTCCACGCTCTCGACCACATCGAACATCCAGCCGCCCATCGCGCCCGCGTTCATGCGCAGAGCCCCGCCGATGTTGCCGGGAATCCCCTCCATGAACTCGAAGCCGGCCAGACCGGCCTTGGCCGCCAATCCGCATAGATTACGCAGCCGCAGACCGGCCCCCACGCGCACCCGCCCGTCACCCATCGGCGCAAAACTCTCCCAGAACGGATGGCGCAAACTCAGCACCAACGCATCCACGCCTTCGTCCGGCACCAGCAAATTGGACCCACGCCCCAGCGGCAGCACCCGCAAGCCCAGCGCATGCGCGCCCCGAATCAGAGCCAGCATATCAGCTTCGTTGGCGGGCTCGGCATAGAGCCGCGCCGCACCGCCCACGCCAAGCGTCGTCTTCCCCGCCAAAGGGGCTTCGCGCTGGAGTTTTGTGTCCACTGACAAACACGGACCCAGTTCTCCGGCCAAACGATCCCACCACGCCGCACCATCCCGGCCCGCCAGCCACTCCCGGGCCGACACATCAAGATCGCCCGCCCCGACGATCACGACCACATCTCCCGGCCGTAAATCCGCGTTCAAACGGGCAAATACCGCCGCGTGTTCACCCGGCAGATAAACCAACGGCAACGTGGTCTGCGCCAGACGCACCGCATCGGTCAAATCCGCCGTCGTTCCACCCGCCAAGGCGGACTCCCCTGCCCCGTAAACATCCAAAAGATACAAGGCATCCGCCGCGCCCAGCGCGGCGGCAAACGCGGTGCGGAACTGCGCCGTGCGACTGAAGCGGTGGGGTTGAAACACCACCCGCAAGCGGCCCTGCGCCGGCACGCGCCCGCGCAGTCCCGCCAGCAGCGCGGAGATCTCCGCCGGATGATGCGCGTAATCCTCCACCACGGTGAAACCCGCCCCGCCGGCCAACACCGCCTGGCGGCGGCGCACTCCCGGATAATTCGCGAGTAAATCGGCCCGCAGCGTCGCCCCGAGAAGCTGCGCCGCCGCCAAGGCCGCCGTGGCGTTGACCGCGTTGAATTCACCAAAAGCCCGCACGCTCGCCACCGTCAGGGTAAACTTGCCGCCCAGCGTGATTTCCTGCCGTGCCGGACCGGCTCCCGCCGTGCCCGCCAAGGCATATTCCCCGCCCGTTCCAAACGTGCGAATCGCCCGGCCCGCCGCGACCCGTCGCGAAAGAGTACAGGCCGCATTGATCAAAATCTCCCCGCTGGTGCGTTCGAACAAACCGGCGAACGCCGTTTCCAAATCCGCTTGCGTGCGGTAGTGGTCGGGATGGTCCCAGTCTAAATTAACCACTAAAGTGAGCTCCGGCCGGAAGTGGCTGATGGTGCCATCACTCTCGTCGATCTCGGCCACCAACCACGCATCCCGACCCGCCGCCGCCGGAGGCAACGCATCGTCCGCGAACAAACCTCCGCCGACGTAGCCCGGCTCCAAACCTGCGCCGCGCAACGCGGTGACGAGCATCGCGGTCGTGGTGGTTTTGCCATGCGAACCGCAGACCGCCACCAAACGACGCGCACCCGCCAGCGCGGCCAGCAACTCGCCCCGCCGCACCACCCGCAAGCCCCGCGCCCGCGCCGCGATCAACGCGGAATGGTCCGCGTGAATCGCCGAGGAAACCACCACCAGCTCCACGCCTTCCGGCAAATCCGCCGCCGCCACCAGCTCGATTCCCGCCCTTTTAAGCTGAGTCGCCATCGGCGCGGTCAATGCATCGTCGCCGCCACTCACCGCATAACCGAGCCCGGCCGCGTATATCGCCAAAGGCCCGAGCCCCATGCCGCCCACCCCGATTAAATGCAAACGGCGCACCGGCGCGCCAAATAGTTCGGAGGGGGTCAGCGATGAAATGGGAGCGCTTGGATTCATGCCTGAGGCGCGATCAACGCGTCCAAATCATCGAGAATAAACTCCAGCGCGGGTTCCGCCGCGAGGCGGGTCAACGCGTGGCGGTAAGCGACGAGCTGGGCCTCGTTGGACAACAACTCCAAGACCTGCGCGGTCAAACCGCCCAGCTTATTCTGATCAACCACCGCCCCGCCGCCCTGGGCGGCGAACCAGCTCGCGTTGGCGCGCTGGTGGTCATCCGCCGCCTGCGGATAAGGAATCAAAAACGCCGGTGAACCGATGCGGGCAAACTCGGCCAGACTGCCCGCACCCGCGCGCGCCACCACCACATCGGCCGCCGAAAGCAGCGCCGCCACATCGTCGCAAAAGGGAATCCAGGCCGAACGCACCCGCCGCCCGCTCGACGTCGCCTGCTCGGTAAACTCCGCCGCGCCTTTTCCCATACCAGTCACGCAGGCCAGCTGCACGCCCTGCGCGGCGAGTTCGCCCACCGCAGCCCGCGCCCAGGCATTGAGCGGCGTGGCCCCTTGGCTGCCGCCGAAAACGACCAGGGTCTTTTTTCCGGGATCGAGCCCCAGCCGCGCCGCCGCCTCCGCCTTGGGCAAACGCGCGATCTCGGCTCGAACCGGCAAACCCGCCGCGCGGATTTTTTTCGCTGCAACCCCGGGCAAGTTTATTCCCGCAGGCAAATACACCCGCCGCGCAAACCGCGCCAGATGCCGCACCGCTTTGCCCGGCACCCGGTTCGCCTCGTGCAGCGCAACCGGCACCCCGTGCAGCGAACCCGCCAAAATGATGCTGGCAGTGGTAAACCCGCCAAACCCGACAATGGCCGCCGGCCGGAGCGAACTCACCAATTTTAATCCGGCCACGAAGCCCTGGGTCTGGGAAACGAGGAAGCGTCCGAGTACGCCGGGATGCGCCCCAAACGGAGACCCCGGAATCGGCTCAAAACGCAGCGCCGGGTATTTCCGGGCCAGCCGGGCATCCACTTTTTTCTGACTGATCAACAACACCGCACGGTGCCCGCGTGCGGCCAGGCCCTCGGCCAGCGCAATGCCCGGAGACAAATGTCCTCCGGTGCCTCCGCAGGAGAGCAGAAAGGTGCGTGGCGTGCCGGTCATCAGGTGAAGTCCCGGCTGCCGGGCAAAACGTGTTCACGCGACCAAGACCGGCGGGTGTTGACCAGCAGGCCGACGATTATGCCCATGAGCACCAGATTCGACATGCCCGCGCTCACAAACGGCAGCGACATGCCCTTGGTCGGCAAACGACCGGTCACCACGCCAAAATTCACGATCGCTTGCAGTGCCATGATCAAGAGAGCCCCCGCCACCAACAGATATTGAAACAGATTGGGCGCGCGCCGCAGATGCAGCAGGCCGCACAGGAAAATAACTCCGAAGGCGGTTACCGTGGCCAGAGTGGCAAACAAGCCCAGCTCCTCGCCTACGATCGCGAAGATAAAATCGGTATGCGCCTCCGGCAGGAAATAAATCTGCTGGCGCCCCTGCCCGAGCCCCGTCCCGCCCACCCCGCCGGCGGCAAAGGCCAGAAAGGATTGGTAAACCTGATAGGTGCCGCCCTGCTTGTTTCCTTCCACATCAAGGAAGGCGGTGATGCGGGTCATCCGGTTCGCGTTGAGCGATACCGCCGTGGCGAAAAACACCGCCCCCATGCCCACGCTGATCAAGATGTAACGCCAGCGGGCTCCGGCGAGAAAGAGCAGCACCACACCCACGCAACCCACCAGCGCAGCGGTGCCGAAATCCGGCTGCAACATGATCAGCGCACCCGCCGCGCCGATGATAGCCAGCGGGTAGGCAAAACCCTTCCGAAAGTCGCCCATGGCCGACTGATTGATCGCCAGATAATGGGCGAGCACGAAAACGAGGCCGATCTTGGCCAGCTCGGAAATCTGAAAACGCACCGGCCCCATACCCAGCCAGCGCCGGGATCCATTGACGCTGATGCCTATGCCCGGAATCGCGACCAGCAGGAGGAGCAAAATAATCCCGCCCGTTATCAGCCAGACATGGCGGCGGGCATATTCCAAATCGACGCGGCTCACGACAAAGCCCGCTCCCAAGGCAAGCCCGATTCCGAGAATCTGCTTCCAGAAAAACGCCGAGGACTTGAAGGCCGTCGCGCTAAAAACCGCGATCAAACCCAGCATGGCCAGGGCCGCCACACAGACCAGAATGATCCCAACCGGGTTTAGGACAACACGCGGCGGGGTGGCGCCCCGGTCAGGCGGCAGTTCAAGTTCATGATTGGCCATTGAGTTCAACGAAGGAGGTGGCGCGCAGTTGAAAATCAGGGAAACGCGATGCGCTTACTCGATGCGGATAATCGGAATCGCGCCCGGCTCGACCGGCGAAACTGGAGTGACCGGGGTGAAACCTTCAACCGGTCCGACCGGCGCAACCGGTAACACAGGTTCATCACGAACCGCCGGCGCGGCGGGTGCCGCAATGGCTGGCGTAGTGCCCGGACGCGCCTCGCTACGGGCACCGGAAGGGAGCTTGAGCAGCTGACCGACGCGCAGTTTGGCCGGATCGGTGATGTTGTTGAGCGTTCCGATTTCGCCGGCTTTTACGCCGTATTTGCGAGCGATAGAGCCAAGGGTGTCGCCCGGCACGATGGTGTGGCTAGCCCCGCCAGCGCGAGGCGCGGCGACCGACGGCGTCGCCGCTGGCGACGGAGCGGACGGTGTCGCAGCGGAGGAAGTCATCGGCGCCGCGTTGCCGGGGATGACCAATTTTTGGCCCACCCGCAGATTGTCGCCCGAGAGGTTGTTGGCGGTTCGCAAGGCGGCGGCGGTGGTACCATGCTTGCGCGCGATCGCGCCCAAGGTGTCGCCCGGCTTTACCGCGTAGGTGTTGGCCGCATCCGTCATCGCACCTGCCACCGCAGGCGTGGCGGCGGCGCGAGCCGGCACCGCGAGTTGCTGGCCGAGACGCAAGGTCGCGGAGGGGGCGAGCTTGTTGGCAGCGGAAAGTTCGGCCGTGGTGATGCCGTACTTTTTCGCAATCGTCCAAAGGCTGTCTCCCTTGACCACGGTGTGGGTGGCGGAAGAGGCCACTGGAGCGGCCACCGGAGCCACCACTGCCGCCGAAGGACGCGTGGGGGCGAAGTGGATGGTTGCCTCACCTGTCACTGGCGCGACTGCGCCCACCGACGCAGTGGTTGCCACCGTGGGCACCGAGACCGCCGGACCGGCGTTGATCGCGTCGTTGCTCATCGCGGCAACGGGAATGGCGGCCAGGTTGTCCACCGGTGCGTTGGTCACCCCCGCATTGGCCGGACTGGTCTCCTCGGGACGGGGTTTGGGTTTGCCGGTGGAGCGGCAACCGGGAGTGGCAAAGATAACGGTGAAGACGGCGGCGTGAACCGCGACAACGAGTCCGAAGACGTGGGTGAGTTTCATAAATGAGAGGTGGTAAAAGTTGGTGGGATGAAAAAATGAACCGGTAGGCGACGACTCAAGAGACCAAGGGAGTCAGTGCAGGGTTGCCGATCAGCTGGACAAAAAGATCGCCGCGTTCGGCGTAGCTCTTGAATTGGTCGAGGCTGGCAAAACCGGGGCTGAGCAGCAGGTGATCGCCCGGCTGCGCCAGCGCCGCGAGGGCATGAACCGCATCCGCGAGACTGAAACAGACCGTGTGCGCCACGCCGAACTCGGTGCAAGCGATGGCCAGCTCGTGGCGCGTCTCACCGATCAACGCCATGTGCCGAACGCGCGACGCGATCCGGCGCACAAATCCCGCCACATCGCCTCCCTTGGATTTACCGCCGGCGATCAAGAGCACCGGTTGGGCGAATCGTGCGATGGCCGCCTCGGCGGCGTGGAAGTTCGTCGCCTTCGAATCATTCCACCACGTCACGCCGCCCTGCACGGCAACTTTCTCCATGCGATGTCGCGCCGGTGCGAAGGTCCGCGCAGCGGCGTAGAGCACGTTCTCGCGCAAGCCCTCGGTCCGCCACCACGCGGCGACGAGCAGAAAGTTCTCCCGCTGGGGATAATCGGCAAAAAGCGTGCCTTGCAGCAGCACATCACCGGGCTCGTTTTCCGTGGCCACGCACGCATCGGCAGGCAGCGACTGGCCAAACTCAGCGGCATATAAACGCACACTCGTGCCGACATGCACGTGCCCGCCGATGCAGCGTTCCAACAAGCGCCACTTGGCCAGGAAATACTCCGCCAGGGTGGCGTGACGCTCCAGGTGATCCTCGGCGAAATTGGTCCAGATCACACTGTCCGCACGGAAGTGCCGCAGCGTCTCGGCCTGAAAAGAACTCACTTCACACACGGCGATTGCCTCGGGACCACCGCCCCGACGGTCCACCACCAGCTGCGACAGGGGGTATCCGATATTCCCGGTTGCCGTGGCGTCGCGCCCGGCGGCGGCGAGCGCGTGGGTGAGAAACTCGGTCGTGGTCGTTTTCCCGTTGGTGCCGGTGATCGCAACCAAAGGCCCGCGCCAAAAGAGCGCGGCGAAGTCCAGCTCGCCCAGGCAGAGCGCGCCGCAAGTCCGCGCCAGCGAAAGCCAGGGATGCGTGGTCGGGAACCCCGGAGAAAACAGCACCAAGCGGCAGGCCTCGGCGCTCACGGCGGAGAAAACCGGCTCGGAGCCGTCCGCTCCCCTGGCATCATACACCGTGGACTCGGCCCCCAGCGCGCCGACCAGATTCGCCAGCGCGCGACCGCTCACCCCGCCGCCTAAAATGGCGACCGGGCGCGTCAGCAAGGGACGTATGAATTCGGGGATAAACACGGCGATCAGCGGATTTTTAACGTGGCCAGACCGGCCAGCGAACACATGAGCGAGATCACCCAGAACCGCAGCACGACCTTGGTCTCCGGCCAGCCGAGTTTTTGAAAATGATGATGAATCGGGGCCATTTTGAAAAACCGGATCCCCTCTCCGGTCGGGCTGCGCCGCTTGGTATATTTGAAGTAGGAAACCTGAATGATCACCGATAGCGCCTCGACGACAAACACACCGCCGACGATCGCCAGGGTGAGCGGTTGCTGCACCATGAACGCGATCACCCCGATCAACCCGCCCAAGGCCAGCGAACCGGTATCGCCCATGAACACCTCCGCCGGATGCGAATTATACCAAAGGAATGCCATGCCTGCGCCGACCAGAGCCGCGCACACCACCGCGAGTTCGCCCGTGCCCGGAACGAACGAGATCAGCAGGTAGGCGGCGATTTTTGAATTACCCGCCGCATACGCCATGATGCCGTAAACCAGCGCCACCGTAATCGTGCACCCTATGGCCAGACCATCCAGGCCATCGGTCAGATTGATCGCGTTGGAAAACCCCACGATCCAGAAAAACATCATCACAAAAAGCGCGATCAGGCCCAGCGACCCGGCGAAAATAAACACAGGCTCCTTCAAAAACGGCACCCACAATTCGCGGATTTTATCCGAACTGGTCGGATGAAAAACCAGGATAACAAGAGTCGCCACGGTCACCAGCGTTTGCCAAAACATCTTCTCGCGGGAGCTGATGCCGTCCTTGTTTTTCCGCAGCGCCTTCAGGTAGTCGTCGCGAAAACCCACCCCGGTGAGCGACATGTAAACAAACAGCGCCGTGACCACCCAGACATTGGGCTCGGCCCAGAGCAGGGCACTCACAAAGACCGAGGCGAAAATCAACAGGCCGCCCATGGTGGGGGTGTTTTTCTTGTCGAAGCGGGAGGCGAGTTCGCCCGTGCGCGAGTCGTCATAGTGCTGGCCGAATTTCAGCCGGCGCAGATGGGTAATCAGCCAGGGTCCGATCACAAAGCCGATCACCGTCGCGGTGAGTGCGGCGAGCAGGGCACGAAAGGTCAGGAAGCGCAGCAGTCGGAGCGGGCCCCAGATGTTTTCATAATCGGCGAGAAAGCTTAGCATGTTGGCGAAAAGTTAATGCGCGTGAGCGGGCGCGTCGGCGGGTTGAAGCAGCGATTCCAGCCGGTAGCGACGGGAGCCCTTTATGAAAACCGCTCCGGCAAAGGCTTCAAAAACCTCCCGCATGGCCGTGAGTTCCGCCACGCTACGGACCGCCGGATGGGCCGCGCCCTCGACCACCGCAGCGGCGGCGGGCTCGGACGCCAAGACCACCGCACTATCCTCCGGACGTAAAATCACACCCAAGGCGCGGCCCAAGACGCGATGATAAGCCGGGGACTCAGCCCCCAGCTCCTCCATGCCGCCGATCACATAGAGGCGGGGAAGTTCCTGCGGCGCGCTGGCGGCAAACACCGCCAAACCATCATGCATCGAGGCGGGATTGGCGTTGTAGCAATCGACGTAAAGCCAGCGCCCCTGCGCATCGCGCCGGAGCTCCCCGCGCATATCCGCCGGCCGCCAGCCCGCGATGCGCGCCCGCGCCTGATCCGCTGTTATGCCCAGACTCAACGCTGCCGCCAAAGCGAGCGCGGCGTTGCTCGCCATGCCGTCGGAAACTCGGCGGCAGGTGAACGTTTCCTCGTGGTTCTCTCCGGCCGGGGCAAAAGTGATCCGCGTCGCTTCGGCGCTGTGCGCAATCTGCGGCACCAGCGCGAGGGTCGGCCCGGTCAACCCGCGAAACGCGGCGTAATCCAGACACGCTCTGGGGAATAATTTTAGCGCCCCCGGACGCGCTCCCGAAAGCAGCAAGGCTTTTTCCCGCGCCACTCCGTCCAGCGAACCCAGCGCCTCCAAGTGGGCCGGGCCGATCAGCGTGATCAGCCCTATATCTGCGGCGATCATGTGCGCCAGCGGACTCATCTCGCCCGGTCCGCCAATGCCGGCCTCCACCACCGCAAAGCGATGCTGCGCCGGATCCAGACGGGTCAGCGTCAAGGGCACCCCGAGGTGGTTATTAAGGTTGCCGGCGGTGGCGAGCACATCGCCCGGCGCGGCGGAGAGCAGCAAGGCCAGCAACTCTTTGGTCGAGGTTTTACCGGCGCTGCCGGAGATACCCACGACGGGACCGGAAAACGCCTGGCGATGGGCCGCCGCGATGGCTTGAAACGCCCGCAAGGGATCCGGCACCACCAGCTGGGGCAAAGCCGCAGCGGGGTCGGGCTGGGCGACCAGCGCAGCACCGGCGCCGGCGGCGAGCGCAGTGGCGAGAAACGCATGACCGTCGCGGGCGGCCGTCTTGATCGCCACGAATACCTCGCCCGCCCGCAAGGAACGGGTGTCGATGCCAAAACCAGTCAGGGCACACTCCGGCTCGCGGGTCCAATGACCGCCGGTGGCGTGAGCGAGAAAGGTGGAGGTGAAAATCGGCACGTTAAAATCAACCCGTGGGTCGCAGGCGCTTGAGGTTGATGAGTTCCCGCACGACCTGACGGTCGTCGAAAGGAGTGATCGTATCCGCGAATTCTTGATACGTTTCATGCCCTTTCCCGGCCACCAGCAAGCAGTCGCCAGGGCGGCACAGATCAAGCGCCAGACTGAGCGCGCGACGGCGATCTTCGATCCAGGTGAACTTCGCCGGCTGGGTAACCCCGGCGCGCATATCATCGAAAATCGCGGCGACGGACTCGCCGCGCGGATTATCGGCGGTCACAAGAGCTAGGTCGGCGCAATCTTCCACCGCGCGCGTCATCAACGGACGTTTGGCGCGGTCACGGTTTCCCCCGCAGCCAAACACGCAAATCACCCGCCCGGGCGTGATGGTCCGCAACATTCCGAGCGCGTTGCGCAGGGCGTCGTCAGTATGGGCGTAGTCCACCAGCACGTTGAACGCCTGACCTTCTTCGATGCGCTCCATGCGGCCGGGGACGCCGGGGAAAAGCGCCAGCCGGGCCAGAAACGCATGCGGGTTTCGTCCCATCCCGTATGCCGTCGCGGCGGCGGCGAGCACGTTGGCCACGTTGTAGAGCCCCAGCAGCGGCGAACGCACCCGCGCCCGCCCCTCGGGCCACACCAAGCTGAAGGTGGTTTCCTTAAAGCCGAGTTCGACGCCCTCCGCCCGTACCAGCGCCTGCGCCGACTCACCATAGGTCACCACTCGGGAAACGTCGGCAGGCACGAGATCCAGCAAGCGGCGGCCATGGGCATCGTCGATATTGATCACACTCACGGCCGGCACGCCGCCGACTTCGCCGGTGAAAAGCCGCGCCTTTACCAAAAAATACGCCTCCAACGAAGGATGATAATCCAGATGATCCTGCGTGAGGTTAGTGAAGACGGCGGCGGTGAAAGCCAGGCCCTGTACCCGGCGCTGGTCGATCCCATGCGAACTCACCTCCATCACCGCTTCCCGGCAGCCGGCAGTGCGCATTTGCGCCAGCATTCCGTAAAGCTCCGGAGCCTCGGGCGTGGTGCGGAACGAAGGCACCGTGCGTGCACCCAGATCGTAGTTGATGGTGCCAAGCAAACCCACCCTCGTGCCCTCTTCCAGAAAGAGCTTAACCAGGTGCGCGACCGTCGTTTTGCCATTGGTTCCGGTCACGCCGACGACCTTCAATTCACGATCCGGGTAATGATAGATGCGGCGAGCTGCGAGGGCCAAAGCCGCGCGGGCGTCGGCGACTTGGATAAACGTAACCTTGGTCGGCGAAGCCGCCGGCGCGGAAGTGGACACTATGGCCACCGCCCCGCGGCTTACCGCTTCCGCCACATGGATCGCTCCGTCCGTGCGCAGACCGGGCAACGCGAAAAAAACGCTGCCCGCTACCACCCGGCGACTGTCCATCGCGAGGCCGGTAACGGGCCGATGAATCGGTCCATGCACGGCGAGAATCTCATGCTCGGAAAAAAGCTCGTCCAAACTGTGCTCGATGGTAGCGGCTACGGTCATGGCGCCCCCCTTTCACGATTCGCCGCTAAAAGCGATACGGGCACAAGCGGGGCTACGGGTTTGATGTCGAGATACTGGATAAGTTGCTCGGCGATGACCTTGAAGCTGGGCGCGGCGACCGTGGCTCCATAGCCAACTCCGCCAGAGGCTGGCTTACCATCATCCACGATGATCGTAATCACCAACCGGGGGCGGCTGGCGGGGAAAAAGCCGACAAAGGAACCGACATGGTTTCTCTCCGAATAACGGCCGTTTATCAACTTCTGCGCCGTGCCGGTTTTACCCGCAACCTCGAATCCGGATATCGCCGCCACCCGCGCCGTACCATCTACGGAAACCACCCGCTGAAGCATTTTCGACATCGCGTCGGCCGTGGCGGGCGCGATCACCGTGCGACGCACCGCCGGACGGAACGAATACACCACCTCGCCCCGGGCATCGACCACCTGGCGGATGACCTGGGGCCGCAAGAGTTGCCCGCCATTCGCAATCGCCCCCATTGCGTAGTGCACCTGCATGGGCGTGGCCGCGATCGAATACCCGGCGGGGATTCGGGTAATATCCACGCCGGACCACTTGACCGGATCGGCCAGCAAACCGGGTTCCTCGCGACCCAAAGGATAGCCCGAGCGCTCGCCGAAACCAAAGGCGCGGGCGTAGTCGTAAAGCCGGCGTTCGCCGAGCAACATGCCCACCTGGGCGGTGCCGATGTTGCTCGATTTGGCAATAACCTCGGCGAGCGTGAGCGGGTGATCGTAATGGTGGTCGTCGCGCATGAAGCGGCGCGGTTTTCCAAGGTAAAGAATGCTGTCGAGGGTGCAGTCGAACGTGGTGGCGGGCGTGATCAGCCCTTCGTTTAGCGCGCCCGAAGTGGCGACGATTTTGAACGTGGATCCGGGCTCGATCAGATCGGCGACCGCGATATTGCGCTGCTTGTCCAGCGGAGTTTCCCCGAATTTGTTCAGATTGAACGAAGGGTAATTGGCCAGCGCGAGCAGGAAGCCGGAATGGGCGTCGCTCACGATGACGCTGACCTTTTGGGGGTTAAATTTCGTTACAATGGCGGCGACCTCCCGCTCCACGATATGTTGAATTGCCGTATCAATCGACAAGACCACACCCCAGCCATCCGAGGACGGAACCTCACGTTGCCGAAACTGGGCCAGCTCCACCCGTTTGCCATCGCGCTCGATCTCGCGCCAGCCCGATAGCCCTTTCAAATACTGGTCGGCAAACGCCTCGACGCCGCCCGACGGCACATCCTCTTTATTGACGAAGCCGATGACGTGCGCCGCGAGTTCATCATGCGGATAAACCCGGCGAAACTTCCGCTCATGGGTAAGGCCGACCACGCGCAAACCCTCGATCTTGGCGAACAGTTCTTCGCTCACCCCCTCGCGCAGTTTCACAAAGCGAACACGAGTGCGGCCATCCACGACCTCGTCGTTCTTGTCGTCGGACACATCGACGTCCTTCCAGGCGGGAGTGAAGAGCGCCTCCAACTCCGGGACCGGCAAACCCAACAGCCCGGCCAGCTCGGCGCGTCGTTCGCGCTGTTCCTGGGCAAAGCGTAATTTGCGCGCGGGAAAACGCTGCGCTTCGACTTTATCCGGCAAAGCCCAGGGATCTACCGCCAGGGTGATCTCCGTCTTGCTTGTAGCGAGCAAATCGCCGCGCGTATCGAAAATGTCTCCACGCCGGCCGGACTCCGCGACGACGCGGTGGCGGGTATCCTGAATCTGCGCCAAAAAGTGCTCGCGCTCCACCACATGCAACTCGATCAGCCGATGGGCGACGACGCCGAAGCTGGCGACAATAACGCCAGAAACGAGATAGAGCCGGATGTTTTGGGCAAAGCCTCGGGCGGTCATCGACTCAGCGCTTGGCGCCTCCCAGATTGAAGTGAACCGGCATCACCACTTCTCCGCGCTCGGCGGCAAAGATTTCTGCATTTCGCTTGGCCGCCAGCCGCGCGACGGCGGACTCGCCCACCCGTACCACCTGGGCTTCGGATGGTTGCACCAGGCCAAGCGCCAGCGATTGGTTGCGCCGGGCCAAAACCTCCGGCGACTGGTCGGCCGCGATCGCCCCGCCGACCTCCGCAACCAGCCGCTCGGTTTCCAGGATGCGCTGCTCGACCATGCGGGTATTGTTGGCCGAAACCGAGATGTCGTGCCGCAGGTCCACGATGGCAAAACCCAAGCCGCCGCCGGTGCCGAGCATGACGAGGGCGGCGATGACGAGCTGGGTGGCGAAGGCGCTGGAGGCTTTGGTGTTCATAAGGACGAAACGGAAGGTGGGCGTGGGTGTTTAAAATTGCGGGCAACGAGACGGTTTGTGGGTAGTTGAAGAGTGGGCACGGATTGGGAGTAACCGGTAAATAACTACTGTTTTCTCAAGGCCCGGAGGCGGGCGCTGCGGCTGCGGGGGTTGGCGGCCAGTTCGGCCTCGGAAGCGACGACGGCCTTGCGGGTAAGCGCGTCGGCCACGGCGGTGCGCAGATCGGCCGGCCGGTGGTCGTCGCGCGTCTCGGGCTGTCCGCACCAGCGGCGAAAGGCCTGCTTCACCGGGCGGTCTTCCAACGAGTGAAAACTGATCACCGCAAGCACCCCGCCGGGGGCAAGCGCGGCAAAGGCGGCCGGAAGCGCGCGTTCGAGCGCACCGAGTTCATCGTTCACCGCGATACGAATGCCCTGGAATGACCGGGTGGCCGGGTGGATGCGCGAGGTAAAACGATCCTTCGGCGGAATGGCGTTGGCCACCAATTCGGCCAGCGAGGCAGTCCGGTCGAGCACACCCGTGCCGCGAGCGGCCAGGATGGCGCGCACCACCCGGCCGGCGTGGCGCTCCTCGCCATAAGTGCCGATCGCCCGGTAAAGCATTTCTTCGCCGGCGGTTTCCAGCCAGCGCGAGGCGGGCACGCCGTGGCGCGGATCCATGCGCATGTCGGCCGGAGCATCATTGCGGAACGAAAATCCCCGTCCGCCGTCGTCGAGTTGAAACGAGGATACCCCGAGATCGAAAAGCACGCCGTCGAGACCGGTAAGACCGAGCGTGGCAAGTTGGCCAAAATCCCGGTCCACAAGGGTGAAACGCCCGCCGAACTCGGCGCGCAGCGGCTCGGCCCGCGCGAAGGCCTCCGGGTCCCGATCCAGGGCGATCACCGAACATCCGGGCGCAGCTTCCAAAATGGCGCGGGTGTGGCCGCCGCCGCCAAACGTGCAGTCGAGGTAACGACCGCCGCTTCGTGGCGCGAGCAGTGCCAGCGTCTCGCGCAAGAGCACAGAAGTGTGGCCGGGAGTGGACATCGTCTGAGGGCGCGGGAGAAATTCAGAAATCGCGGCGTTCATCGGGGGCGGTCCTCCGGGCGCTGCGGCGAGTTTGCTTGGAGAGGACGAAGTTCATGGCGACGTCCCTAGATGCCCATGCGGCGCAAGCGGTCGGATGCCTTTTGGGCGGTCTGCGCAGCCTGCACCCGTTCCCACTCGGCGGGGCTGTAGAGATTGAATTTGGTCAACATGCCCACCAGCACGGCGTCCTTGGAAATGCCGGCGTGCGCGCTCAACTCGGGCGTCAGCATGACGCGGCCCGCCTTGTCGAAGCTGAAGGCCAGAGTCTTGGAGAAAAAATCGGCGGCAGCCTCCTGCGCCTCGCTGTCCGAAAGCGACTGGGCGGCGATGCGTTGATAGAGTTTCTCGACTTCAGCCGGTGGCAAAACACCGAGGCAACCATCCAGGGGCACAATCAAGAACGTATCTTCCGCTGCGTGCGCAGCCCGCCACGCCGACGGAATCGTGAGGCGATTCTTGTCGTCCAGGGTGTGCCGGAAGGCACCGGTGTAGAACGGTTTGACGGAGGTGGACATGGATTGGAGCAATAATCTGCCCCACTATGCCCCATTTCCTCCCATTCCACCCCATTATGCGCAAGGAAAATTACCTATGAAACCCCGTTTCCTGCTGACAAGTTATTCACACAAGGGATTCAGCTCAGGACCAGGAGCTGGCAGCGTGGAGCCTATCCATGCCCAGAATCCCATGATTGGTAATTTATTGCGTTTTCTACGCGCACCCAGATGCAGGTGCCCTGAATGCCAACCGACCTAGGTTAACACCCGGCGACCTAGGCGCGAAGCGGGAGCTCGGAATCGGGCCAGCGACTTAAAAAAGCCACCTGGGCGTCATGATCCGGCACCGCTTCGTAATTTTCGCGTTGCAGAAATCGCAGCGGATAGGCGGGTCCCAAACCGGTGACTGTCACCATGTTTTCCGAAACCGTAAACAGCGCCCGCCAAGCTCCGCAGCCGATGGCGTAGCCGGTTTCGGTTTTTCGGATACGGCGCGTTCGATGCGGCGTGGGGTCACGGCCCAGAATCGCCTCCAGCTTGGGCCAAAAGTCGATGCCCCACCCCGCCCGCAACCACCCAGCCTGTTCAAGTGCGAGCGCGGATCCAACGACTCGAAATGCGGGCGGCGCGGCTTCGAGCGCGTCCACTTCGTCGATCCAACCGGCCCGGGCCTCGGGAAACGAATCGTAGGTCGGAACGTAGGGCTTGATGTCGAAAACCGGCGTGCCCTCCACCAAATCGCACGGGCCGAGGCGCAGCACGCGTCCCTCGATGCCGCGCAGGAGAACCGGCGTTAAACCCAGCGGACTCGGACGATGCGGGGAACGGGTGGCAAACACGCCCCGGCGGCGTTGCGGGCCGCGCGGCGGGATGACTTGCGGACGCCAGCCTTCGTTACGATGAAACCACCACACCAGCCAGATACGGTCAAAGCCAGCCAGGTCGGCCAAGGCTGTCTCGTAATTGTGGCCCGGCAAAAGCTCCAAGACGTTGTCCTCGTCCTGCCGCTCGTCGGGTTGGTGGCCGGCCTGGAACTTCACCGCCTTCCCCGTGCGGATATAGCCGATCGGGCGCAGGGTAAGCGCCAGCTCGGAGGACTCGTTTTCGGGAAATACAGACACGGTTCGTGAGCGAGGGCGATGCGATGAAGTTTAGCCAATAAAAAGCCCCGTCACCACACAGGTGACAGGGCCGAATTCAGGCTGATACCGGAGCGTGCAAACTTAGGCCGGCGACGGCGCGGGCGCGCCGCCAAGAGCATCGGGCTCGCGCTGGGTGACCGGCTCGTTCTTGTCCTCGCGCTTCGAGCTGGCCGGGATGGGCGGGGGCTCGGGCGGACGGATGGGCGAGCGGATTTCGCCGAACTCCACGATCTCGGAAACGTGACGGCCTTCGATGGTCTCATGCTCCAGCAAGGCTGCGGCAATCATGTCCAAAGCGGCGCGATGTTTGGTGATGATCTCCGTGGCGCGTGCATATTGATGGTCGATCAGGTTCTTGACCTCGGCATCGACGTTCCGCGCGGTTTCCTCGCTGACCTGGCGGTTGCGGGTGATCTCGCGACCGAGAAACACGGTGTCCTCGTTTTGTCCGAACGAGATCGGTCCCATAGGGCTCATACCGATATCGCACACCATGTGGCGGGCGAGTTTGGTCGCCTGCTGGATGTCGCCGTAGGCGCCGGAAGTGATGTCGCCGAGCGCCAGCTCTTCCGCGATGCGCCCGCCGAAGGAGACCGCGAGGCGGTTGAGCAGGCGGGTCTTGGACTGGTTGTAGATATCCTTGGAAGGGATATACATCGCGCTGCCGAGCGAGTTGCCGCGCGGGATGATCGTGACCTTGTGCAAGGGCAAGGTGGCGTCGCCGATCACGGTGGAAACCAGCGCGTGGCCGGCCTCGTGCACCGCGATGACTTTGCGGTCCTCGGGGTCCATGCCCTTGCGACGTTCGAGGCCGAAGAGGACCTTGTTACGGGCGTCGTCCACGTCCTGCATGTCCACGCGCTTCTTGTTGCGGCGGGCGGCGAGCAGGGCGGACTCGTTGAGCAAGTTGGCCAATTCCGCGCCCGAGAGGCCCGGGGTGCCGCGGGCGATCACGTTAAGGTCCACATCGTCGGCGAGCTGGATCTTGCGGGCGTGAACCTTGAGAATCTGCTCGCGGCCCTGGAGGTCGGGCAGGTCCACGTAAATCTGACGGTCAAAGCGACCCGGGCGCAGCAGAGCCTGGTCGAGCACGTCGGCGCGATTGGTGGCGGCGATGATGATGACGCCTTCGGAGGTATCGAAACCGTCCATCTCCACGAGCATGCTGTTGAGGGTTTGCTCGCGCTCGTCGTTACCGCCGCCCAGACCGGCGCCACGCTGGCGGCCGACCGCGTCGATCTCGTCGATAAAGATAATGCACGGCGCGCTCTTGCGGCCTTGCTCAAACATATCGCGCACGCGGCTGGCGCCGACGCCGACAAACATTTCCACGAAGTCGGATCCGCTCACGCTGAAGAAGGGAACATCGGCTTCGCCCGCCACGGCCTTGGCGAGCAGGGTCTTGCCCGTGCCGGGAGGGCCGACGAGGAGCAGGCCCTTGGGTATCTTGCCGCCCATGCGTTGAAATTTTTTCGGGTCCTTGAGGAAATCGACGACCTCGGAGATTTCCTGCTTGGCCTCGTCGCAGCCCGCCACGGTGGCGAAGGTGGCCTTGTCGCGATCCCGGGCGAGGAGCTTGGCCTTGCTCTTGCCGAAGCTGAGCGCGCCCTTACCGGCGTTGCGCAACTGGCGGACAAAGAGGAAATAAAGCAACCCGATGATCAGCATGAACGGGATCAACTGGGCGAGGATGTTACTCCATACGCTGGAGGCCGGGGACTGCTTGAAAACGCCGGTCTTTTCGAGGCGTTCGTAGGTGGCATCAGTCAGTCGACCGGCGGCGCGGAACTGGGTGGTTTTCACCGCGCCCATCGTTTCGCTCACACCTTCGGTAACCGCAATGGGCTCGGTCGTTTCGCCGCTTAGGATGGACCAATCGCGACCGCCGGAGCCATCGAAACGAATCAGGCCCTCCTTGATTTTACCCTGCTCGGCGAGCTCGACCACCTCGGTGATTTTCAAGACCGCCTGGCCTTGGGATTTGGCCGGATTAAACCACAGCACTGCGAGAATAGTGCCCAAAAGGGCGATCCAAATCAGCCACATTCGCGGCTGGAATTTCTCGGGCGGGAGGTTCTTTAACGGGCGACGGGGTGGACGGCTGTTGTCTTGGGTGGGATCGGGCATCAGTAGGTGGACTAGTCCGGCACCGTGCAGGTTCCCTCCGAATAAGTCAACGAACGCGGACCAATGAACACCGCTAAACACGACCGACTAAGTCTCAGCAGAAACGCAGCGCAATCGGGTCCGGGTTATTAACGCAAAATGCTCGCGCCCCAAACTGTGTTTCGCCCCCGTCCGCCCCGTGGCGGCCAGATCGAGCAACGCGTTGAAACCCACCCGGTTTAAATCCGTGCGCGCCGGCGTGGTCGCCAGCCAACGATGGATCACGCGGCGCAATACTGCTCGCGGCAATTTACGCAGCGCAGTCAACGCCAGCCCGCCCCGCGCATCGGGGCGAAACGCTCGCCCGGCCCAGTCCTCCAAGGCAGCGTCGTCTTCCTCCAGCAGATCCCGCGTAAGCGCCAGCCCGGCCAACGCATCCCGCCCCGGATCGGCCGCCGACCGCCAGGCCGGGATCAACTCGGCGCGCACCCGATTCCGCAGATAAGCCGGTGAGTCATTGGAGGCATCTTCCCGCCAACGACCGCCAGCGGCACGAAGCGCGGCGGCCAATTCGGACTTGTCGAGACTGAGCAGCGGACGCAGGTGCACCCGCCCGAGCGATGGCTGGTCATGCACCGGCCTCGGCGCGGAAAGCCCCGCCGCGCCCGCCCCGCGCGCCAAACGCATGAAGAGCGTCTCGGCCACGTCATCGCGGTGGTGTCCGGTGAACAAATCCATTGCCCGCCGCCGCTTCAGAGCGGCGGCGAAAAACGCCATGCGCCCCGCCCGCGCCTCGGCTTCGGACGCATACGGCTGCTTGCCTTCGCGTTTTCCGACAACACACGCCACGCCCAGCCCGGCGCACAAGGCCGCGCAAAACCGGACATCGCCCGCCGAGGCCCGACCGCGCAAGCGATGGTTAAAATGCAGGGCCAGCATCCGAGTCCGGCGTTCGGGAAAATGCGCCCAAAGCAAAAGCAGCAGCGCCACCGAATCCACCCCGCCTGAAAGCGCCAACGCCCAACGGGCGGTAGGCGGCGAGGTCTCCGCCCAGCGCAACACCGCCGTGTGCAAGCTCCCGCGCGGAATGGAGACGGCCAGACGTTCGGCAACAGCAGGCCAGTTCATGGATTTTCAACCGCGGATTGCGCGGATAGGCGCGGATTAGAATAACCCAAGTGAAGCCCCGGATCGAAACGGTCCGGGGAGTACACGCGTCTCGCGTGTCGGCTTCGGCGTCCCGCCGAAGCCTTTTTTCCTCTCCGAAGAGCGTCCGGCGGGACGCCGAACGCAGCACCCGAGACGGGTGCGCTCCCCGGACCAACACAGACACCGAGGATAGAACCACAAATCATCGCCGCTCCGATAATCACCTCGGAGAGCTCCCAGTGAGGCCGGTCTTTATCCGCGTTCATCAGCGTAATCCGAGGTTAAAAATCCGGCCCGCAACTCACCCGATCAGCCGAAGCGCAGCGCGTCGCGGCCGAAATACGGCACCAGCGCGGCAGGCAGCTTCACTGTGCCGTCCGCTTGCAGATTATTTTCCAGCAAAGCCGCCAGCACGCGCGGCACCGCCAGACCGGAACCGTTGATCGTATGCACGAGCTCGGGTTTGCCGTCGCCCTTGCGGAAACGAATCTGGGCGCGGCGCGCCTGAAACGCTTCAAAATTCGAACAGCTCGACACCTCCAACCAGCGCTGCTGGCCCGCCGCCCACACTTCCAAGTCGTATTTCTTGGCCTGCGAGAATCCGACATCCCCGCCGCACATCAACAACACGCGGTAGGGCAGCTCCAGCTTTTGCAACAAGCGCTCGGCGTCCGCCCGCAACAGGTCCAGCTCAATATAACTCTGGGTCGGATGCACCCACTTCAACAGCTCGACCTTGTCGAACTGATGCAGGCGGTTGAGCCCGCGCACGTCCTTGCCATAGCTGCCCGCCTCGCGGCGGAAACACGGAGTGTAGGCGGCCCGCTTCACCGGCAGCGCAGCCTCATCGAGAATCTCGTCGCGGAAAAAATTGGTCAGCGGCACTTCCGCAGTCGGCACGGCATAAAAGCCATCCGCCACCGCCTCGTACATCTGGCCTTCCTTGTCGGGCAACTGCCCGGTCGCGGTCGCGCTGGCCGCGTTAACAAAAATCGGCGGATTCACCTCGGTATATCCGGCGGTCACCGCCTCATCCAAAAAGAACTGCAACAAGGCGCGCACGATGCGCGCCCCGTCGCCGATGTAGAACGGGAAACCCGCCCCGGTGACTTTCGAGCCACGTCCGAAATCGATGATTTTGTCGAAGCCCGGAATCTCCCAGTGCGGCTTGGCCACCGGCGACAGCGCCTCGCACGTGCCCCAGGTGGCGAAGGTGACGTTCTGCTCCGGTGTGCGGCCCTCGGGCACGCTCTGATGCGGGAGATTGGGCAACGAGAGCATCGCCGCCTTGTGCTTGGTTTCGATCTCCACCAGGCCGGCCTCGCGCGCTTTCACCTCGGCCGAGACCGCCTTCATCTCCTGCACCTTGGCGATAAACTCGGGCGAGCCCTTGGGCAGCTTCGCCATCTCGGTATTGGCCGCCTTGCTTTTGGCCCGCAGCGTCTCGACCTCGACCAACTGCGCGCGCCAGGCGGCGTCGAGCGCAAGGATGGCGTCCAGATCCACCTCCAGATATTTTTTGGCAATGGCGGCGCGGACGAGTTCGGGCGATTCGCGGAGAAGCTTGGGATCGAGCATAAAGACCGAGCGAAACGCCCCCGGCGCGGCGCGCAAAACATAAAATCACCCCGCCCATGCCTCCACTCCGGCGCCCACTGCACCCCCGGCGCGGTTCCCGCGCGGGATTCCAGTCTTGCCAGCGCGGGGGCTCACCTGCGGCTATCACCAGCCCGTGTTCAGCCGATTCAGACCCTATTTCCGCTACCTTGTCGCCGTGCGCTGGCCCATCGCCGGCGCGCTGTTCTTCGGCTTGATTTACGGCGTGGCCAACGGCGCCGGCCTTCCGCTCATGGTGAAGAAGGTCTTTCCCCTGATTTTCGATCCCCATGCGGAGAAACTCACCCGGTTCGAACTCACCCTCATCGCACTCTGGCTTCCCTGCATCTTCCTGATTCGCGGCATCTCCGGCTACTGCAACAGCTACCTGATCCAGCTCGCGGGCAACAAGGTCCTGGAAGCGATCCGGGTGGATTTTTTCCGCAAACTCCAGCACCTGCCGCTCTCCTTTCTGCAAGGCCAGCAAACCGGCGACCTCATCGCCCGCGGCGTCACCGACACCCAGTCGCTGCAAATGGCGCTCACCACCATCGCCAACGACATCCTCAAACAGCCCACCACCCTGCTCGGCGCGCTGGGCTGGCTCGGCTGGCAAGCCTACCACGAGCGCGGCGTGCTCCTCGTACTGGTAACCATGGCCGCCGTTCCGCTCAGCGTTTTCCCCATCCGCTTCGTCGGCCGCAA
This sequence comes from Verrucomicrobiota bacterium, assembly GCA_026398135.1. GTDB lineage: Bacteria > Verrucomicrobiota > Verrucomicrobiia > Opitutales > Opitutaceae > IMCC26134_A. The sequence continues at coordinate 61,740 of JAPLTN010000010.1, read as the reverse complement.
GCTCGTGGCCCGCGCCCGCCTCGTCCAAGCCCAGCTGGGCAACGTCAGCGAACGCTTCAGCGAGAGCCTGCAAGCCGCCCGCGAGGTCCGCGCCTTCGGCCTCGAAGCCCGCGAGACCGAGCGCCTCGCCGCCACCAGCCGCCTGCTCGTCGCCGCCCAGATGAAGGTCGTCAAATACCAGCAGGCCCTCTCGCCCTCCATCGAGATCATCTCCTCGGCCGGCCTCTCGGTTACTCTCGTTTATGCCTACCTAACCGGCCTCTCGCTGGAGTCGTTTCTCGCCATTATCGCCGCGCTCTACTCCTGCTACGACCCGATCAAAAAACTCGGGGCCCTGCAAAACGTAGCCAAGGTCGGCACCGCCGCGCTCGACCGCCTCGAACAAATCCTGCACGCGCCCGACACCATCGCCGAACCCGCAAACCCCGTCGCCATCACCCGCCTGCGCGGCGACATCGTTTTTGAGGATGTCGGCCTGCGCTACGATACCGGCACCGAGGCGCTGGCTTCGGTAAACGTGAACCTGCCCTCCGGCACCGTCTGCGCCCTGATCGGCCCCAGTGGAGCGGGCAAATCGACCTTCGTGCACGTCCTGCCGCGTTTTTACGAAGCTACGCACGGCCGCGTCACCATCGACGGAATCGACATACGCCAACTCCGCCTCGCCGACCTCCGCCGCCAGATCGCCATCGTCGCCCAGGACCCGGTGCTGTTTCGCGATACGATCTTGAACAACATCCGCCTCGGACGCCCCGACGCCACCGTCACCGAAATCGAGACCGCCGCCCGCGCCGCCTACGCCCACGACTTCATCACCGGCCTGCCCGAAGGCTATGAAACCGTGGTCGGCGAACGCGGCGCCTCGCTCTCCGGAGGCCAGCGCCAGCGCATCGCCATCGCCCGTGCCTTCCTCAAGGACGCTCCCATCCTGCTGCTCGACGAAGCCACCTCCGCCCTCGACGCCGAAAGCGAGTCAATGATCCGGCAAGCCCTGCAAAAACTCATGGTCGGCCGCACCACCCTGATGATCGCGCACCGCTTCAGCTCCATCCGCGACGCCAGCCGCATCCTCGTCTTCGAGGACGGCCGCATCACCGGCGATGGCCCCGCCGCCACCATCTTAGAGACCCACCCCCTGGCCCGAAAAATGGCCGACCTTCAGCGCAAGGAAGTTTAACGCGAGCCCGTTGCCGAAAAAACCGTCACCCGCGCCCGGCCCCATGTCAGCCCTCCCCTCTACCCATCGGGTAAAAGCGCCCCAACAAATCCGGGTAAAATTCGTCTCACGCGGCAGCACCCTTCGCCGCGAAATCTGGCTGCGTCAGTTTCCCGGAAACCAGCCGGTCTGGAAAAACTGCCATTTCTCCTTCGACTCCGAAACCCGCGACTACGACTGGCTGGTCGTTTACGACGACCTCCCCTCCATCGCCAAAGAACGCTTCTCCCGCCGCAAGGAAACGCTCGCCTGCCCGCGCGAACACACCCTGCTGATCACCGGAGAGCCCTCGTCGGTCAAAATCTACGGCACCGCCTTTCTCGCCCAGTTCGGCCACATCCTCACCAGTCACGAACCTCGGATTGTCACCCACCCCGGCGCGATTTTCAGCCAGCCCGCCCTGCGTTGGTATTACGGTTTAAGCGCGGATTCGGTGCGCACCTACGACGAGATGACGGCCCGGCAGCCAAACGCCAAGGCCCGCGACCTCGCCACTGTTTGCTCCAGCAAACAACAACGCCACACCCTGCACCACGCCCGCTACACTTTCGTGCAGGAACTCAAAACCCTCCTGCCCGAGCTCGACATCTACGGCCACGGCGTGCGCCCCGTGGCCGACAAAGCCGAAACCCTCGACCCTTACCGCTACCACCTCGCGATCGAAAACCACGTCGGCCGCCACCACTGGACTGAAAAACTCTCCGACGCCTTTCTCGGCCTCACCCTGCCCTTCTACTACGGCTGCCCCAACGCCGCCGACTACTTCCCGCCCGAGAGCTTTATCCCTATTGATATCAGCGACACCGCCGGGAGCGCACGCCGGATCCAGTCCGCCATCGCCAACCACGAATACGAGAAACGCCTCCCCTTCATCCGCGAGGCGCGCCGCCGTGTGCTGGAGCACTACAATCTCTTCGCCGTCATCGCCGACCTGGTGCAAAACCACTCCGCGTCCGCCACACCCGGCGCTCCCGCGCGCCGCGCCTGCATCCTAAGCCGGCACGAACAGCTCCGCCGCCGGCCCTGGCTGCGCCTCGCCCTGACCGCAGAGAAACTCCGCGCCCGCTGGAATGCCTCCCGCCTCCGGCACAATCCTTGACCCTCCCCGCCGGGCCCCTTTCAAAAACACCATGACGTCTCCTTCCCCTACCCCCGCACCGTGGGGAACGCACCTCGTCAAAGCCGGCCCCCGCCGCTGGCTGCTCCGCCTGCTCCACGCCCTGCCCACCGGCTCCGCCTGGCGTCGCCTGGCCCTCTGGCTGCGCAAACCGCTCAAGAACTCCCTCCCCCCCGTGGTCGATGTCGATATCTGGGGCCTGCGCCTGCGTCTAAAAACGCGCGGCAACCTCTCCGAACAGCGCCTCCTTCTCATGCCCCAGTATCTGGATACGCTCGAACGCGACCTTCTCTCCCGCGAACTCCGTTCCGGCGGCGTCTTCTTCGATATCGGGGCCAACATCGGGGTTTACTCCCTCTGGGTCGCCTCCGCCTGCGGGTCGGCCGTGCGCGTAGAAGCCTTCGAGCCCGACCCCGCGCTCTGCCAGCGCCTCGCCTTCAACCTCGCCACCAACGCGCTCACTCACGTCAACCTCAACCCCGTCGCGCTCGGCCGCGCCGAAGGCACCGCCACCTTGGTCAGCGGCGCGGGCAACAGCGGCGAAAACCGCGTCGAGGCCGCCCCCGCCGCCGCCTCGTTAGCCACTTCCTCCGCCTCCGGCACCTCCACCGGCAATCTCGTCGTCACCACCCTGGCGGGCTTCGTCTCGCGCAAAAACATCGCCCGTATCGACGCGCTTAAAATCGACGTCGAGGGCTACGAACTCGACATCCTCGAACCCTTTTTCGCCACGGCTCCGCGCCCGGTCTGGCCGCGTCTGCTGATCTGCGAACTCATCCACGAACGCGAACACGCGCTCGGCCGTCTCCTCGCCAGCCAAGGCTACGTCCTGACCGAGAGCAGCCGCCTGAACGGTGTCTATCGTCTGACTTAGCTCAGGCACCCGTAGGTACCTATTCTTAAGGTAACCTACGCGACCCTCAGCGCCAGTGCTCGGTCACCCAAGGGGTAGGTAGGCAACGATGATGGGGCTTCGTCCCGCGATAGCCCACCACCGCCTCATCGGGATCAGGCCGGCCGTGAAACACCACCATTCGCACCCCGCTCGGCATTTTGGGTGTCATGAAGTGATTCAACGGAAAAGCGGGAATACAATGACGCTTAAAACTGCATACCCACTCGCTCGGCCAATAAACCATTTTATCTCGAATACAATGAGTTAGGTAAGTTTGCGGCGGACGAAAATTGGCCAGCGCCCACTCTTTTTCACCATAAAACTGCTGCACGATCTTGCCGCAGGTCCCCGCCTTCCAGCGAAACACAGATGAGTTACCGATCTCCGGCCTGCGCTTAAAAATTTTATAGGCCTCAACCCAGTTGTGGATAATCGGGATGCGATCCTTCTCGTATTCAAAAAAACAGTCGATAGATCCCACCACCAAAAGATCCAGATCGAGAAAAAGACAGGCCCCTTTGATCGGCAGCTCATCGGAGAATAGCCCGATTTTTCGCCACGGAGTGCGCGCCTTGTCATCCGGCAAATCAAGCGGCGGAATCGGATGCGTGATGATGCCCGCATCGAGCCCGGTGGCGTCATCGGTGAAACAGACAAAATTATGCGGCAAACTCAGATGCCGACTCACCGCGCTGCGCAGGCGATTTACAAACTCGGGCCCGTATCGAGTTCCCCACTTTAAGGTGATGATATTTACCATGGTTTACTTTGGGTTTTGCCTGTGAACATCCGTTTATCCGGCGAGAAATGCATGTAGATAAAAGACATTAAAAGTCTTTCAGCGTCCGTGGTAGGCAAGATGAATGGATCTTCCGCACAAAATAGCCCGTCCGCCACTCTTACCGCGCCGCCGCTAATTCCCGATAAACCGCTTCGGTCGCCCCGCACATCGCAGCCTGCGTAAACGGTGCCTCCACCACCCCGGGCCGCCCTTGCCCGCGCAAAACCCCCAACGTCGTCTCGATCAAGGCCGCCCCATCCCCCAGCGGCGTCAACCCGCCCGAGAAAAGCACCCGCAACTGCTCCCCCACCCCGCCATGATCGTAGCCGACCACCGGCCGCCCCAGCGCCACCGCCTCCAGCGACACCCGACCGAACGCTTCCGGCTCGCGCGACAACGACAACACCAGATCGGACACCGCCATCACCTCTCGCACATCGTCGCGATGCCCAAGAAACGTCACGTCCTCCCCCACCCCGAGCTGGGCTGCGCGCGCGAGCAACTCCTCTGCGTAGGCCCGTTTTTTGGGATGCGTTTCCCCGGCGATCAAGCCATGCACCGCTTCCCCGCGCGCCTTCAGCGCAGCCACCAACTCCAATAAATCCTCCTGCCCCTTCCAACGCGTGATCCTCCCCGGCAGGAGCAGAGTGCTTTTCCCCTCCAGCGCCGGATTCGCCTCGCGCCAGCGCGCCTGCCACTCGTCCGCCGGTTGGTAGCCACGCGGAAACTCGTTCGGTGCCACGCCACGATGAATCACCCGCACCCGGTCGACCGACACCGCCGGATAGTTCTTCAAAATATACTCCCGCACACTCTCGGACACCGCGATCACCCGCTCGCCCCGTGTCATCACCGCAGAATACGCGTTCACCGAATAAAATCCGTGCACCGTGCTAACCAACCTTGGCCTCGTCGCCTCGGGCAAGCCGCGCCAGGCCAGCCACGCCACCCAACCCGGCACACGGGAACGGATATGCACGACATCCGGCCGCTCCTCCCTCAAGACGCGCCGTAAGCGCCCGATTTGAAAAAGGGTCGCTAGGCTCTTGCGATGCACCGGCATCGTCAAATGCCGCGCCCCCGATCGCTCCAAGCGCTCTACCAGTCGCCCCCCGTTCGACACCACCAGAGCCTCATGCCCGTTCCGCACCAAATGCGCCGCCACCTCCAGGGTCCCCCGCTCGACCCCACCGGAATTCAGCTCGGGCAAAATCTGTAGAATCTTCATTTTTGAGTCTCCGATCCAAACCAACGTTCTATAATCTCCTCCGCGCAACGCGCCGATTCCTGCAACTTCTGCCCAACGCGCAAGACACCGTTCCTCTCCCACTCAGACCAGCCGGTTGCATAGCCTGCCGCCACCAAGCCGTCCACCGCCCGTAAAACCCGACTCTCCGCGCGACCTCGCGCCGGTGCCGGCAAGACCCCCGTCGCCGCGCCCGCCGTCACCGCCTCGTGCACCATCGAAACGCTGTCCTCCGTTGCCCACACCACCCGCGCCTTGGCCAGCTCCCCCGCCAGCCATCCTGGCCCCGTCCGCTGGTGCGGCACCTTGCTCACGCGAACTTCCGAAGGCAGCTCCAGCCCCGCCAAAAAACCCTCCGGCGTCCTCCGCGAATCCGCCACCGTCCAGCTCAAATCCGGCTGCGCCGCCACCACCCGGGCGATGCACGGCACCAGAGCCTCCCCATCCCAGCCGTGATGTTTCGACGGCCCGCCGATTAACACCAACCCGACCGGCTCCTTGGTCGGCAACACTTCCGGCACTCGGTTCAGTGCCCCCCGGGTCAAAATCCGCCGCACCGTATCCGCCGCGCCCTCAGCGACATCATGCCTCGGCACCAGCGCCAGATCGAAAAACGCCAGCGGCAGACTCGGCTTCATGATCACCACCGACCGCGCCCCGAATTTCCGCGCCGCCCACCACAAGGGCAGATGCGTACGATGTCCCGCCGCGATCACCAACTGCGGTTTCCGCCCCTTGTTACCCTCCGCCGTCGCCGCGCGCATCCGCGCCCAAACGCCCGCCGCCGGATCCAGCTTTACCACTTCACAACTCGCCCCGGTGCGCCGCGCCAAGGCCAGCGCCAAGCCCACGCTTTGGTTCTCATGCCCCGGCCGCCCGTCAGACAACACCCGGATATGCCGCAACGCGCTCACGCCCCGCCCTCCACCCAGCCCAGGCCCAGCGCACGACACGCCGCGCGCACCTCGGACCCGCCGCCCACCACATAGTCGAGCGGCAGCGCCGCCCCCGCATCCACCCGGTCCAGAAACGCCCGCACCGCTTCGCCCGGCGCGCGTTGCCAATCGCCGTCTTCCGCACGCCCCGTCCGCTCGTAGCGCACATCCGCCGGCACCGCCTCCGGCGCACTCGGCCACTGGCCCGCCTCATCCGCCCACAACAAGACGCGACGCAACTTGCTCGGATCCGGCACTTCGCCTCGGGCCACGCGTCCTTCCAGCCGTTGCGGCGCCTTCCGGCCCGGGCGCCAGCGGTCTTGAAACCAAAACACATCCTCCGCACTCACCCGCATGATAGTCTCCAAAAACCGCATCACCCCCGCCGTGGCCAAATGCGCCTCCTCCGGCGCGTGAAACTCCAGCGCCCACCGCCCGGTCGAACGGGTGCGCAACGACACACCGATCAGCGCGGCCCCGGTTCGCCGGGCCAAAATCGCCGGCAGCGGCGTCGCACTCGTCGTGCGCCCAAAAAACGGCACCAACTCCCCGGCCACTCCAGCACGCTGATCCGACATGATCGAAAGCACCCCGCCCGCCCGCACAAAGGCCGCCATGGCCAGCGGGCTTTCATCCTTGGAAAACAGGTGCAGCCCCTGGCGCGAACGCGTCGCCAGCACCCGCGCATCCAGCCACGGATTATTCAAGGGCCGGTAGATGTTGGCCACCTTGACTTCCGGAGGGATGACAAGCGGCAACCACTGCGCCATCGCCTCCCAATTACCCATGTGCGCGATCACCAGGACCACTCCTTTGCCCGGCGCGAGCGCGGCGTGCAGCCGTTCCACACCGTGCACGGTCAACGTATCCGTCATGGTCGCCGGATCTCTGTCCGCCGTGCCGAGCGAACACAGTAAATTGGCCCCGCTGCGGCGAAACACTTCCCGCGCCATCGCCTTAAGCTCGTCCTGCGCACGCTCCCCGGCAAAGGCGATACGCAAATTGCGCTCCACTGTGCGCCGGCGGCGGGGAAAAATCCGATAAGCCGCCCCGCCCAGCGTGCGCCCCAAGCCGGCCAGCCAGGTCAAGGGCAAGATCCCCAGCACAGCCTCGAATGCCACGTAAATGCCCTGCTCCAGCCGCCACTTAATCCGCCGCCCAAGGGTCGGCCGCACCCAGGCCCGCTGGGTAGGCGCACCTATCTCCCCCGCCGGCGCGCCCTCCTCAGCCACGCTCATGCGTAGACTCCCGAACCTTGCGCTCGATACCACTCCACGTAGCGCGCCACGCCCTCGCGGATCGCGGTGCGCGGCGCGTAGCCCAGCAAACGCCCCGCCTTGGCCACATCCGCATACGTGCGCGGCACGTCGCCCGCCTGATCCGGCAACACCCGCAACTCCGCTTTTTTACCCGCCGCTGCCTCCACCAACGCGATAAGCTCGCTCAAGGTCGTGGTCGCGGAACCACCCAGATTAAAAATCTCGAAGGCCGACTTTTCGGTGTAGGCCGCCGCCGCCAAAATACCCCGCACAATGTCTTCCACAAAGGTGTAGTCGCGCGAGGTGCTGCCATCGCCATACCGCTCCACCACCCGCCCCGCCAAGATCGCGGCGGTAAATTTGGAAATCGCCAGATCCGGCCGCTGCCGGGGTCCGTAAACCGTGAAGAACCGCAAACACATGCAACGCAGGCCAAACAGGGGCGAGTAGTTCGAACACATCTGCTCCCCCGCCAGCTTAGTCGCCGCGTAAGGTGAAATCGTGCGCTCAATCAAATCATTCTCCGCAAACGGCACTTTAACATTCACCCCGTAAACCGAGGACGACGACGCGAAGATGAAATCCCGCACCCCGTGATGCCGGCACGCCTCCAGCAGGTTCAGGGTGCCGTCCATGTTGGTGCTGAAATACAAACGCGGATCCGCAATCGATGGCCGCACCCCGGCCCGCGCCGCCAAGTGAAAAACCCCGTCAAACCGGTGCGTCGAAAACGTGCGGTTGACCAACCCGTCATCGCGAATGTCGCCCCGCACCAAAGTAATCCGGTCGCGCACTCCGGCCAGATTAGCCTCTTTCACCGCCGGGTCGTAGTAGTCGTTAAAATCGTCGATGATCACCACCTCGGCACCGTCCGCCAGCAAGGCTTCGCACAGGTGCGAGCCGATGAACCCTGCACCGCCGGTAACGAGAAATTTTTTAGAATAACGAGTCATCAAGCGAACGAGCCAAAACATCCGGCCCCACCCATGCAAAACAGATTCTCACCCACTTCAAAACTCCTCGCCACCCATCAGCCCGACTAGCTCTACTAACCAAGCACTCCTAACTCCTCGCTCCCTGCTCCTCGCTCCCCGCTTCTATGCCGCTCCTCGACGTCTCCGAACTGCGCACCCGCTTCCACACCCGAAGCGGCGTCTTTCGCGCCGTCGAAAACGTCAGCTTCACCCTCGAGCGCGGCGCAACCCTCGGCCTCGTCGGCGAATCCGGCTCGGGCAAATCCGTCACCTGCGCCTCCCTGCTCCGCCTCCTGCCCTCCCCCCCCGCGCGCATCGAAGGCAACTACGCCCGCTTCGACGGCCTCGACCTCCTCCGCGCCACCGACGCCGAACTCCGCGCCATTCGCGGCAAACGCATCGGCATGATTTTCCAGGACCCGATGACTTCGCTCAATCCCTACCTGCGGATCAGCGAGCAGCTCATCGAGCCCCTGCTAATCCACGAAAAAATCTCCCGGCGCGACGCCCTCGCCCGCGCCCTCGCCATGCTGGAATCGGTCGGCATCAACGACGCCGCCCGCCGCCTCCACGCCTACCCGCACGAGTTCTCCGGCGGCATGCGCCAGCGCGTGATGATCGCCATGGCCCTCATCGCCCGCCCCGAACTGCTCATCGCCGACGAGCCCACCACCGCGCTCGACGTCACCGTGCAGGCGCAAATCCTCGAACTCATCAAAAAACTCCAGCGCGAGCTCGGCATGGCCGTGATCTTTATCTCGCACGACCTCGGCGTGGTCTCCGGCCTCTGCGACCGTGTCATGGTCATGTATGCCGGCCGCATCGTCGAAACCGCCGACGTGCGCACCCTCTTCCGCTCGCCGCAGCACCCCTATACCCGCGCCCTGCAACGCTCCATCCCCGCCCTCCAGGCCAAAGGCGCCGAGCTCTACACCCTGCCCGGCCTGCCCCCCGACCTCTCCAAACCCATAGACGGTTGCGCCTTCGCCGAGCGCTGCGAATTCGCCACCGCCGCTTGCCGCACCGGCGAATCCCCCGCCCTGCTCGCCTCCGCCCCCGGCCACGCCCACGCCTGCCTGCGCCTGCAGGCAGGCGAAATTTTGAACCGCTAAATTCCACTAAAACTCGCTTAAAAAACAACCTGTCTGCTCCGTTTCGATTTAGCGGCCTTTAGCGGAATTTAGCGGTTAAAACTCTTTTTCATGCTTCCCATCCTCGAACTACGCGACCTGCGCACCCATTTTCCCATGGAGCGCGGCCTGCTGTTCAGACAACGCACCGGCACGGTCAAAGCCGTCGATGGCGTATCCCTTTCCCTGGCACGCGGCGAAGTCCTCGGCCTGGTCGGCGAATCCGGCTGCGGCAAATCCACCCTCGCCCGCACCATCATGGGCCTCGCCCCCGCCACCTCGGGCAGCGTCTGGCTGGAGGGCGTCAACATCACCGCCACCCCCGCCACCGGCGAGGCCCGTCGCGCCCTGCAAATGGTCTTCCAAGACCCCTACGCCTCGCTCAATCCCCGCCTCAGCGTCGGCGATGCCCTCGCCGAGCCGCTCCGCGTGCATCGCCTGCGCCCCGCCGCCGAGATTACCGCCCGCGTCGCCGAGCTCGCCGCCCTGGTCGGCATCCCCGCCCGCAGCCTCGACAAATACCCGCACGAGTTTTCCGGCGGACAACGCCAGCGCATCGCCATTGCCCGCGCCCTCGCCCTGGAGCCCCGCATCATCGTCGCCGACGAACCCGTCTCCGCCCTCGACGTCTCCATCCAGGCCCAAATCCTGAACCTGCTGGCCAAACTCGTGCGCGAACTCGGCCTGAGTCTCGTATTCATCGCCCACGATCTCTCCGTGGTAAAACACCTCTCCGATCGCGTCGCCGTGATGTATCTGGGCCGCATCGTGGAGCTCGGCTCCGCCGCCGACGTGATCGAGCGCCCGCAACACCCCTACACCCGCGCCTTGGTCAGTGCCGCGCCACGACCCGACCCCGACGGCGAACGCGCCCGCCAGCGCATCGTCCTGGCCGGCGACCCGCCCAGCCCGCTCAACCCGCCCCCCGGCTGCCCCTTCCACCCGCGCTGCGCCTACGCCCTGGACACCTGCAAAACCACCGTCCCCGCCCTCGCCCCCCACGCCGGACGCGACGTCTCGTGTCTGCGCGCCGCCGAGATCGGCTAAGCTCCGCGTACCCCTACTCCGGCATGCCGATTTGCCGCAGGGCTTCGTAACAGGCCACGCCCGCCGCCGTGCTCAGGTTGAGCGAACGCAGCGCGGTGTTGGCCTGCGGAATCGTGACGCTGCGCGCCTCGCCCATCTCCTCGTAAAGCCACTTCGGCGAACCCTGGCCCTCGTTACCAAAAACCAAGCCGTCGCCGTCCTCGTAACGCACATCCCAGATCGTCTGCTTGGGCCCGGTCTCGACCAGCCAAAGACGCCGCGGCGCGTGCGGGCTGGCCTTGAACGCCGCCCAATCCGCGTGCTGATGCACATCGAGCGAAAACCAATAATCCATGCCCGCCCGGCGCAGCGCCGCGTCGGTGATCTTGTAGCCGAGCGGATGGATCAGATGCAGCCGCGATTTCGTGATGGCGCACATCCGCCCGATGTTTCCCGAATTCTGAGGGATCTGCGGCTGAAAAAGGACAATGTGCAGCATGGGAAGGAGAACCGCTAAATTACGCTAAAGATCGCTAAGAGAAACCGGGTCCGGCGGCTTTATTTAGCGTCCGTTAGCGCCTTTTAGCGGTTTCAAATTCAGCTTCTCAGCCTTCGACCACATAGCCGACATTATCCGCCGCCAGATCGCGGGCCTCGCTCGGCACGCCGACCGCCGCGAAGGCCGCCACCATCGCCGCGCCCACCGCCGCCGCCACACTGGCATCGCACACGCAAAGCACGCTTGATCCGCTGCCACTCAGCCACCCCGTGTAGCCGCCCGCCGCCACTCCGGCGGCGATGGCCTCGCGCCCGCCGCGAATCTTGGGCAGGCGGTAAGGCTCGTGCATGAAATCCGAGACCGCCCCGCGCAGCCGCGCGTAGTCGCCGGTCGCCAAAATCGCCACCACGTAGGCCGCGCTGTTGATGCTCTTGACCGCGTCGAAATACGGCAGCGTCGCCGGCAGCACGCCACGCGATTCCTTGGTCAACAGCTCGACCGAGGGCGAGGTGACGACGAAGCGCAGCGTATTCGGCAAGGGGATGCGCACCGTGCCGACGTAGTCGTTTTTCTCCGGCGAACAGCGCGCCACGCAAAACCCGCCCAGCAAACCCGCCGCCGCGTTGTCCGGGTGGCCTTCGAGAAACGAGGCGACCGCGACCAGTTGCTCGCGCGTCAGCGGTTCGCCGCACAGGATATTCAAGCCCGCCAGCACCCCGCCGATTACCGTGATCGAAGAACCCAGCCCGCGCGCCGGGGGAACCTCGCCCTCGATCCGGTAGGAAAACGCAAAACCGCCCACCCGCGCCAAATTGCCAAAAGCTCGCGCCGTGGCCGCCACCATGTCCTGCGCCCGTCCGTCGTTCTCCCGCGCGGGAAGCGGATGCCAGCCTGCGCCGGCCGGACCGGCGGGCGCGGTCTCGCGGCGCACCGTCACGCGATTGTAGATGGTGAGCGCGAGACCGAGGGAGTCGAAACCCGCCCCGCAGTTCGAGGTGCTGCCGGGCACGCGGATGGTGACTTGTTGAGGGCGGTTGTCCGGATTCATCGCGTGAAAGGTTTTGAGTGGTGCGGGCCGCAGGCAGCAAGCGGGTTTAACGACGCTGATTAGCCTGCTTGAGCGCCTGTTTCATCTCCATGTTCACGACCCGCTTCTTCAAGTCGTCGCGTTTGTCGTGCAGCTTTTTGCCGGTGCAAAGCGCGATCTCCACCTTGACCAGGGCCTCCTTGAAATAGAGCCGGAGCGGGACGAGGGCGAAGCCGCCGATCTGGAGTGCCTGGGCGATCTTGCGCAGCTCGTGTTTGTGCAGGAGCAGCTTGCGGGTGCGGCGGGTGGCGTGGTTGTTGGAATTGCCGAACGCGTATTCGTCGATGTGCGCGTTCATCAGCCACAGATCGCCTTTTTCAAAGCGGCCAAAGGCGTCGTTGATCTGGGCGCGACCGGAGCGAATCGCCTTCACCTCGGTGCCCTGCAGCTTGATACCGGCCTCGAAGCGCTCTTCCACGGCAAAATCCCGCAGCGCCTTGGCGTTGCGGATTTCGGTGTAGCGTTTGGCGTCCTTCTTGGACTTGGCGGCGGCCATGGCGGTTAGGGGGACGTGACGTGAAACGGGCTAAAAAACAAAAGCCGCCACCCGCATACAGGTGACGGCGCGGCAGCGGCGGGCGGAGCGCCGGTGAGTGCTCAGGCGAGCTCGTAGGTAATCTTGCCCTCGATGATCTCGCGCAGGGCCACATCCTCGGGGGAAAGTTTTTCCAACGACTCGACCAAGGGGCGGCTGCCCTTTTTGAGCTGTTTAACGCGGCGCGAGACCACGTTGATGAGCACGTTGGGGTCGTTGATGACGGCCTTGGCTTCCTTGAGATATTCGTCGCGCATGATTTTTTAAAAGAGGGGCGGAGAGATTGAGAACCGGAGAGCACAAAACCCGGCGCGGCGTCGGTCAAGGGTCATTTTCCCCCGGTATTTTTTCGTTTTCCCCCTCGCCGCCTGCCGATTTTCCGCGCACTTCGACCTCCCCGCAAATTCGCCATGTTAATCGCCACCACCACCGTAGCCAGCTCCAGCGAAGCCGAACATCTCGCCGCTGCGTGTATCGAGCAAAACCTCGCCGTGTGCGCGCAGGTTGAAGGCCCCATCCACTCGCACTTCGTCTGGCAGGGACGCCGCACCGTCGCGCAGGAGTGGCGCATCACCTTTAAATTGCTCGAAAACCAGGCCGACGCGCTCACCGCCTACGTTCACGCCACCCATCCTTACGAGGTGCCGCAGTGGATTTTGGTCACCGCAGCACGAGTAGGAGAAAAATACTTGTCATGGGCTCGGGCGCCCCGTAGCTCAGTCAACCTTTAATCCGTTTCTTAACCACACGACCCACTTCCAGCCATGTCCCAACACGCCAGCCTCCAAGGTGCCAAAGGCATCGTCATCAAGCGTAACGTCCTTAAGCGCTTCGAGCGCGTGGCCATTCTCAAAAAGCGCGGCCAGTGGAAAGAGGGCGAGCGCATCCTCGGTCTCCGCAAGACCAAGCCCGACGTCTAAACGGCCGACGGGAGCGCTTGGCCCTTCTAAGCCCTTCCCGCTCAGGCGACCTTCACCGGTCGCCTTTTTTGTGCCCCCAAGCGCCTGGAAACTACGCACCTCGGCACACCGCCTGATGCCCAAAAAAACACCCGCCCCAGCCTTTTCAGGCCAAAGCGGGTGTCTGAAGACAGAGAAATCCGTAAAGCTTAGCGAGCCGACCGGCGACGGCGGAAAACAGCCATACCCAGCAAAGCCGCACCCGCCATCGCAGCCGCAGAGGAGGGCTCGGGTATGGCGGAAGTCGCCGTAACCTCGAAAACGCCTACGGAGCCGTTTCCGCCGGTGCCTTCAAAGCCGACTACGATCAGGTTTTTGCCCGTCGGGTTGTCCGCCGCCGCAATAAAGATAATAGACTCGGGCGAAAAATAGACTCCACCCAAAGCGCCGTCGGTCGTTCCAGTTACGGGGTTGAAGTATCCGGCGATGAACACGCTGTTCAGGTCGGTGATATCGAACTGGAAAATACCATTCTCGCGCTCATTCCCGACGAAGACGAAGTCACGACCGCTAAAGCTGGCAAAGGCCAAACCCTCGGGTTCAGGTCCCTTATCGTCAGAGCGCGTATCCACGTTGCCCGTCGAACCGTTGTTCATGTTGAACGAGGCGGGATTATAGGTGGCCACGAACTGTTCGATCATGCTGCCGCTGTCGAAGGCCAGCGCGCCGGTGCTCGCGTTCCAAATACTGAAGCTACGAGTCCCCAGCATGGTGGGGACTTCGATCAGGCCATCCGCGTCACTATTACCGACGTCTTTAAGAATGTTAAGTTTACCAATGCCTGAGGTCGTATTGGTAGAACCGGTAAATATCTGGTCGCCCGACCCGTTGTCTGTGACGTCTATACTTGCAATCAGGGTTGAGCCACCGGAGTTAACGCGACCGATGTCGCCGTCATCCGGACGGGCGTCACCCTCATTAGCGGTAACGATGTAGGTGGCACCTCCACGCTCAAACTTGGCAATCGTGTCGGGCATAGGCAGACCCACAACAGTATCGTTGATGTTAACCCCATCCAGATCCGAGGCATCAATCGTCTGCGTAATCGTGCCAAACGAACTGATGTTGGTATATTTTCCCGAGGCGAGATCGAGGGTGGCGATGGCGTTGGCCTCTTGCAGAGAGATATACGCCGTGGTGTTGCTGGCGGTGATGTACTCGGGCTCGATATCGGCCGCGTTAGGATTCTTGGAAGTAAGTGTGTCGAGACGGTTGTTGCGCGTCTCGGAAAGGTTCACACCGGAACCAAGATTGGCCGCCGAGAAGTCATAGGTAGCCACCGCTCCGCTCGTCAGCGCGGGGATTGCGGTGGTGAAATTGCCTCCGGTAATGCTGGAAATATTAACCACACTCACCGAGCCGGGACGGGCATTGCCTGCCGTGGTATCCACTGCCGTGCTCACGAACTCACCTTCATTGGCGATAAGCAATTTGCTGCCATCCGGAGTGATAGAAACGGAGTCGGGGTGGTAACCCACATCCAAAGTATGCAGCAAGCTGCCTATGGAGAGATTAAAAAAAGCAATGCGTCCAACCGGTCCAAGTTGACCAGGGGTGGTAGTCGCAGTGGCGGTCGGGATGACGGTGGCAACGCCGAAGCCGCGGCTGTCTGCCAGCACACTGGAGATAGAGTTGATATCGGCGGCCGTGGCACCCACAGCCCCCACGAGATTGGTACGCAATCCAGTTACTAGGCTACCTGATGAATTGATGGTATAGCTCTGCACTCCATGCGAATTAGCGGCCAGCGAATCCGTGGTCAGCAAAGCGCCACCCGAAAACGAAACGATCTCGCCGCCGTTGGCGATGGCTTCGCCGCTAATAAAGGTAATCGCTGCCTGTACAGGCAGGCACGCAGTAGCAGCCGCAGAGGCGATCAGCAGGGAACGCAAGGTGGTTTTGGTGGTTTTCATAAAGGTGAAAACCTCATCCAACCCGAGTGTGCTCCGACCGCTAGCGCGGGATTGTTAAGTATTGGCGACGACGTAACCTAACCGAAACAAACCTCACGGTTTGGGCGGCCCCAGCTTCCCCGCCTCGAATTCCAGACGCGTCACCAGCGCGTCCATCTCCGCGATGACGGCTCCCACCGTCTCAGGGCGAGAGAGATCCACGCCGGCCTTCCGGAGTTGCTCCATCGGGTGGTCGTTTCCGCCACTGCGGAGCAATTCCAAGTAGCGGTCACGCGCGACGGACCTCTCCGCCTCCGGCCCGGTAAACATCGCCCGATAGAGCTGGGCCGAAGAAGCGAAACAGGTCGCATATTGATAAACGTAGTAAGGCGAATTGTAGAAGTGCGGGATGCGCGTCCAGGTGAGCCGGTATGGGGCGTCCACCGTCACCGCCGAGCCGTAATACTCGTTCAGCAAGCCTCCATAAAGGTCGCCTAGCACATCCGCCGTGATCGGCTCGCCCGCCTCCACCTTGGCGTGGGCGCGACGCTCAAAATCCGCAAACAACACCTGGGTGTAAAACGTGCCCACGATGGAATCGATCGCGTGCTGCAAGAGCATGAAACGCTCGCGCGGCGACTCCGTGCGCGCCAGCAAGTGCTCCAACAGCAAGCGCTCGTTGATCGTCGAAGCCACCTCGGCCACGAAGATGGTATAGTCGCTGGTCACAAAGGGTTGCGTCTCCTCCGACAGACGGGTGTGCATCGCATGCCCCATCTCGTGCGCGAAGGTGAACAACGCGTCTTGGGTGTCGTTGTAATTCATCAAAACGAAAGGCCCCACCCCGTAAACGCCCGCCGAGTAGGCGCCCGAGCGTTTGCCCTCGTTTTCATAAACATCCAGCCGCCCTCCATTCAGCAGTTCGCCCAGCTTGGTTTGATACTCGACGCCGAGCGGTGCCACCGACGCCAGCACCTGCTCCCGCGCCGCACGGTAGGGCCAAACCGTATGGTCCGGCACCAGCGGCACCGAGCCGTCGTAGAGGTGGTAGGTTTCCAACCCGAGCATGCGGCGACGCAACTCGAAGTAGCGGCGCAACGGCGCGGTGCCCGCGCGCACGGTGTCCACCAAGGTCTGGTAAACCTCCACCGGTATCGCGTTACCATCCAGCGCCCGGTGCAAGGTCGTGGGATAATTGCGCGCCTGGGCCAGAAACCAGCCGCGCTCGAGCACGCCGCGATAAATGGCGGCGTAGGTGTTTTTCGTCGCTTCGTAGGTGCCCAGATAAGCCGCGAACGCCAACGCACGCTCCGACTGATTGGGATTCGTGGTGAGCAGGTGTTGATACGCTCCCGGTGTAAGCTTCACTTCCCGGCCGTCGCCGAGAGTGATGGTGGGAAACTTGATATCCGACGTGCTCAATTCCGAATACACCGAGCGCGGCGTCTCGTTGAAGCGCGTCGCAAACGAGAGCAGTTTCTCCCCTTTCTCATCCAGCACGTGGCGTTGTTGGCGATAGGCGTCGAGGATCGGAAAGCGGTAAATGCCGAGCTCGGGCGTGGCGTCGATCCACTGGCGCATGGTCGTCTCGGGCACGGTCAGCAGCTCGGGAGTGAACCACGCGGTGGCGGTGCCAAACTTGGCAAACGCGGCCTGGACTCGCTGCAGGCGCGCACCGGTTTCCTGGTCGCGTGTATCGGTATCGCGCTGCAACTGCGGGTATCGAAACACCCGGTATTGCAACACGCCGATTTGATCGAAGGCCCGGTATGCCCGCAACAACGCGTCCGATCCCGTGCCCAGCGAGCCCTTCAACGCCGCAAAGGCATCCATCTGCCGGGTGAGTTCGCCCAGCCCGGCCTCCCACTCGGTCCACGACGAATAAATCGCCTTAAAATCCCATTTAAACTCGGGCGCGATGGCGGCGCGGTCGCGGGTGGCGGGTTTTAGGTCGGAGGGCGAAGCGGCGGGAGTTGCGGTCATGGAGAAAAGGAGTGGGGTGAACGCCATAAAAACGGCGGAGGCACGGTGCATCCCACACCGCTATGCGAAAGTGAATCGGCGTCCAGCTTGCGCGGCGCACGCCGACCCGCACCGTGGGCGACATGCCTTTGCGCGGACTCATTTTCGACTTCGACGGCCTCATCGTGGATACCGAGACCGCGACGCTTAACGCATGGAAACACCTGCACGCCCGGGCCGGCCTAAACGCCGACCCGCGCATCCTGCACGCCACGGTCGGCCACGTGAACGTGAAAGCCGATTTGTGGGCCGCCTTTCCCGCCACGCACGACCGCGCCGAGCTGGAAACGCGGTTTCTCGCCCTCACCCGCCAACTCTGTCGCGAAGCTCCGATTCTGCCCGGCGTGCTCGACCTGCTCGATGCCGCCCGCGCCGCCGGTCTGCGCCTCGCGATGGCCTCCAATTCGTCCCACGCCCATGTGGATACCCACCTCAAAGCGCGTGGTTTATTCGAGCGGTTCGCCACCGTGGTTTGCCGCGACGATGTGGCCCGCCCCAAGCCCGCGCCCGACGCCTATCTGGAAGCTCTGCGTCGCCTCGACCTCAACGCCGCCGAAGCCGTCGCCTTTGAGGATTCATTGCCCGGCCATGTCGCCGCCTCCTCCGCCGGATTACGCGTGGTGGTGGTGCCCAACCCGTCCACGGTCGGCGACGTGTTCGCCCACGCCACCCTGCGCGCCACCGCCATGACCGAGGTCACGCTGGCGCGCCTAGAACAGCTCGTCCTGGCGTAAGGTTTCCCGCCGCACCGCATCCAGCGTGCTGTGTTCGAGCAGCCAGCGCAGCGATTTGTCGCCCCAACCGGGCATCGCGGCCAGCCGACTCAAAATCAAGGCTCCGGCCAACGCATCATAAAGCGCGGCATGGTAGCGGCGGCGCTCCGGCGGACAAAGTTCGGCTGCCAGCGCATCCAGCTGCGCCTGCAAACCCTCGGCGGCGATAATCTCGCCTAGTTTGGCCGATGCCCCCGCGCCACGCGCCTGCGGATAAAGCCGGCCGGTGTCGATCCACGGCCCCCAAGTCGGCGCGCTCGCCGAGTCGCTCTTGGAATAATCCGGCGCATTACGCGCATAGGCCCAGACTGCCTTGAGCAAGGTGTTCTCGGCGTTGGCGAAATGCGCCGCCAGCGGACCGCTCTCGCGCAAGGCGGCGAAGACCTCGAAATCGTCGGCGAAAGGCGCACAGCCAACGGTCGCCGCCGCGTCCAGCCCGTGCAAGGCCGCGTCTTCGGGTCGCACCCGGCCCACCGCCCGGCAGATGCGGCTCCGCGTCGCCACGATCTCGCCGCCGCGCAGCGAAACCACGCCGTATTCGAGGATTCCAGACACGGTGGATCCCTCAAAATCGACGAAATGAATAAGGTGTTCCGGCCATGCGTTGCCCACGACCCCACGCAACACCGGGCGACGCGCCGAACCCATCCTAAAATTTTACGTGTGCTTTCGCCGCTTCCGCAGACAAAAACAATTGCCGCACCCTTCCATGGACCTCGCCCCCTACCACGCCTTTATCGCCGAACTCGCCGCCGAAAGCGGAGACTTTATCCGCCCCTTTTTCGGCCGTACGGATCTGGCGGTGGAGAACAAGGGTGACGCCTCGCCCGTCACCGCCGCAGACCGGGGGGCGGAGGAACTGCTCCGCCGTCGCATCAACGCGCGTTTCCCCGAGCACGGCATCATCGGCGAGGAAATGGGCGCCGAGCGCGCCGACGCCGAGTGGGTCTGGGTGCTCGATCCGATCGACGGCACCAAAAGCTTCATTACCGCCGTGCCTCTCTGGGGCACGCTCATCGGTCTGCTCCACCACGGTCAACCCGTGCTCGGCTGCATCCACCAGCCCATCCTCGGCCAGCTCCTGATCGGCGACAACATCACTACCACGCTAAACGGTCGCCCGGTGCGCTGCCGTGCCACCCGTCCTCTGGCCGAGGCGACCGTGTTGACCAGCGATTACCAAAATCTCGCCCGTTACCAAGATCCCGCCGCGTGCGAGCGCTTGGTAACCCGCGCCCGCCTGACTCGCACCTGGGGCGATTGTTACGGCTACCTGCTCCTCGCCTGCGGCCACGCCGACGTGGCGCTCGATCCCATCATGAACCCTTGGGACATCGCCGCACTCGTGCCAGTGGTGCGCGGCGCGGGCGGCGTCATCACCGACTGGCAGGGCGGTCCCGCCTACCCGGCGGAGCACACCATCGCAGCGACCACGCCAGAGCTGCACGCCGAGGTTTTACGCACCCTTCGCGCCTGAACGGAGTCCGCGCTAAACTGCGCGAACCGCAGGCAGGCCGCGGTCACTCTTGGGGCCGCCCCCAGACCAGCGGAAGAGTCGCGGTATTGGTTGCCCAGTCGATCACTGGCCAACCGGATGCGGCGGCGGGACGTCCGAGAGTATGACGCTGGCGCAGTGGCCAGTGCGTTTGAGTGGTAACGCCATCGGTCAACTCGATATGACTGACGGCAAATTCGCCCAGGCAACGCGAGGCGATACGCAGCGGCGCGGCGGCATCGTCCACCGGACACGCCAGCTCAAAACGCAACTGCGGAGTGTGCGCGCGGGCGGCGGCGGCGCGAAACTCGATTAAAACCCGCCCGTAAAGCTCGCGCCAAGCGCCGTCGGGCTGTTGTTGCTCTACCACGACTTTTTGATGGCAGGGCGCGAAGTGATGCAGCGTGAAACGCAGCGTCCAGCGCCCCGCAACAGGAGACGGCAGAAACGCCGCCTGCTGGTCACGCGCCGCCGAGCGGAGCCAAACCCGCAGCGCGCGCACGCGGTCCGCGTCCGCCGCCAAGGCCCGCGCGTTTTGCGACGTGGCAAAACTCCCCGCCGGGCGCGAGGCCACCCACATCGCGCGGGCGGCCGACTTCGCCGCGCGGAGCTTGGCCGAAAAATCGATGCACATCTCGGTCAGTGCGACGATGGCGGCCTGCGCCCGCGCCTGCCCGGCCTGTCGTCGCAAGCGGTGCACCAACCCGGCGGCGGAGCGCACGAAAACCTCGCGCTGAGCGACATAAGCCTGGAACAAAAGCGTGGCGCGCAACGCCGCCAACTCATCTCTCGCGAGCGCAGGCGTGGCGGCGAGCCGTTCCAGTTGACGTGCAGCCCGAGCATGTGGCACGCCGCTCTCGCGTCGCCCGGCCACGGGGGCCCAGCCGAGATTAATCTCCCACCGGGAATTACCGACAAACGCAGTCTCATCCGAAGCCAGCAGCCGCCTCGCCAACTCCCGCTCCCCCGCCCCCCCCCACCCCGCTTTGCCCAACTCCATTCCTGCACACGGAAAAGTGTAACCAAATTGGTTACACTTTTCCGTGTGCAGAGGAAGGCTCCGCTTGAGTCGCGGCGTAAAAGCGCAGAAACGTCGCAATCCTGAGGCGAGCAGACTTGCCGCATCGCAGCCCGCTTCGGGCTCAAGCCATAAAGCCGCAGCGGCGGCATCCATCAGCGTGGTCGTGGGCAAAGCGAGTCGATAGGGCTCCCAACTCGTCACCAAAAATCCAGCCGCTCGGGTCGTCTGCGCGCGACGCCACCAGTCAGCGAGATTCCGCAGGCGGTCGGACCAAACCGGTGCGGACTCGTGACGAAAAGCCCCGTTCATAGGACACGCCCAATAGTCGATGCCCGCCGCCGCCAGCGCCGGGGCCAAGTCGTATTCCGCAAAAGTGCGCAGCTCCAGACGCGGCCTGCGACCGAAAGGGTGGTAATACCAGTCGTAAGCCACCAACTCGGATGCTCCCTCCGAGCCCGGTCCCGGCAAAGTGTAACCAATTTGGTTACACTTTGCCGGGACCAGTGGCAGACTGGTGGGATGAGAAACCTTGGCTAGAAGAGCGATTGCGTCGGGTAAGAGGGCCAGCATGTCGGCCCATAATCCGAGACGCAGCCCGTGGCGGGCGGCGGAAACTCGAAGCCGGTCAACGTGCCCGGCGAAATGCGCAGCCAGCCCGATTTCCGCCACTTCAGCGCGGGAGAGAGGATGTTTCCCGAGGTGGAAACTTTCATCGAGTCCGCAGTGTATCTCGCCCGCCGTGCACAGCGGAGCGAGGTCGCGAAAGAGTTTCTCCACCAACTCGGGCAAGCGCGGATGCAAGGGGCATATCTGGCCCGCAGGCAGGGCCGCGCCGGTGGCCGGATCGCGCAGCTCGTTCAGGTCGCGCCAAGCGTCGGTTTTGATCAAATACTGGGTGTGGCCGAGCAAGTTCGCGATCGGCACCACCGCGATGCCATGCGCGGTGGCGGCGGCGACGAGTCGGCTAAACTGCGCCCAGGAATAAGCGTCGGCCCGCGCGACACCGGGCAGCGAGGGATAATCGACCGCGTCTTCGAGATGCAGGTAAAGGCGTTGATAACCCCACGCGGCATAGCGCGGCAGGAGTTCTAAGAGGTGGTCGAGTCGCTCGACTTGGCGGGCGAGATCCCACTGAAAGGCGCGAAGCATGGGCGCGAGTGGAAATGAGCACGGGCCAATGTCGAGCCGGTGAAAACAAAACACCCCGCTCCGCACCGGGCGGATCGGGGTGGATCATTATGCACTGCGTGCAGCACAGAAGCGGCTTACTTGCGCTTGCTGGCGATGAGTAGCTCCAGCTTCACGATGTCGGCGCTGAAAAGGCGGACGCCCTCGGCGGTCTTTTCGGTGGCGAGGGCGTCTTCGTTCATCGCGAAACGGAAGGCTTTTTCATCGAACAAGACTTGATTGAGCGTGGCGGCGGCGGCGCACACCGGATCGAGTTGGCGCACCACGGTCTCGTTGCTGGCGGCGAGCTCGGCCAGCAGGGTCGGAGCGATGGTCAGCAGGTCGCAGCCCGCGAGCTCGAGGACTTCGCCTTTGTTTCGGAAGGACGCGCCCATGACCTCGGTCTTGTAGCCGAACTTCTTATAATAGGTGTAAATCTGGGTCACGGAGATGACGCCGGGGTCCTTCGCGCCGGAGAAGTCTGCGGCGGGGGTCTTGGCCTTGTGCCAGTCGAGGATGCGGCCGACGAAAGGCGAGATGAGCGTGATCTTGGCTTCGGCGCAGGCCACCGCTTGGGCGAAGCTGAAAAGCAGGGTAAGATTGCAGTGGATGCCTTCCTTTTCGAGGATCTCGGCCGCCTTGATGCCTTCCCAAGTTGAGGCGATTTTGATCAGCACGCGGTCTTTGGAAATGCCGGCCTTCTCGTAGAGCGCGATGATCTCGCGGGCCTTGGCGAGGGTGCCGGTGGTGTCGAAGGACAGGCGGGCGTCCACTTCGGAGGACACGCGGCCTGGGACGATCTTGAGGATTTCGAGGCCGAAAACGACCAGCAGGCGGTCGATCACCTGATCGAGGCGGGCGCTGGCCCCGGCGTCGGCGATGGCTTTGTCCAGCAACGCCGCATACTCGGGCATGGCGGCGGCCTTGAGGATGAGCGAGGGGTTGGTGGTGGCATCGCGAGGCGCAAAGGCCTTCATGCTTTGGAAGTCGCCGGTGTCGGCGACCACGATGGTGAACTGCTTGAGCTGATCGAGTTGGGTAGGCATGGGAAAAGGATTAGAAAACTGCGTCCCCACCGTAAGGTCGAGGCGCACTTAGCATGAAACCAGGACAGAAACGACCACCCTGAGCCGCGCGGTGCGAACCTTTCACGCGCCGGCAACCGGCAAATGTTTCCTCAACCAGATGAGCGCGCCCGATTCATCGCCAAACGCGCCATCCAACTGCGCGTTAAACGCAGTATCCAGCAACGCCTTAAACTCGGGACCGGGCTTGAGGCCGGCCGCGATCAAATGACGGCCCAATAAAATCGGTCGCGGCGCGCCATCGACCAATGCCAATTCATCCGCCCGCCTTCGCAAGCGCTCCACCAAGGCCAGCGTCTCCGGCGAATGCAGCGGCGGACGCCCGTTGCTATCCGCCCGCATGATCAGCGCCAAATCCGCAATCGTAGCCGGATGCAGCCTTCGCGCGAGCCGACGGATGGCATTGTCGCCCAGTCCCTCCGGGCCGCCGTGGTGGTGAACCATGTGGTTGGCAATCAACGGCGTGATCGCCGCCGCATGGTCGTGCGGAGCCCCGATGCGCCTCAAAAACGCCTCCGCCAAGGGCACTCCGGCTGGTTCATGCCCCGGGCTCACCCAACGCAGTTGCCCCGCCTTTTCCTCCTGCCGGGTGCAACCCGGTTTACCCACATCGTGCAGCAACGCGGCCAACATCAACCGCAGACGCCGCCCCGGTGACGCCGCCAGCCATTCCGGATCCGCCGCCAAGGCGTCACAGGTAAACCCGGTGTGCACCCACACATCGCCCTCCGGATGCCAGCCCGGATCCTGCGGACACCCGACCAGCGCGGCCAACTCCGGGAAATGCGCCAGCCACCCCGTCTGCACCAAAACCGCCAGCCCGCACGAGGGCCGGGCGGATTTCTCCGCCCACTTGGCCCACTCGTGCCACACCCGCTCCACCGGTAATTCTGAATACGTCGCGAAGATTTGCCGTCCAAGCTCGGCCGTGGCCGCATCCAGCGTGAACCCGAAACGGCCCGCCAACTGCATGCCGCGCAGCACCCGGAGCGGATCTTCCGCGAACGCCGCGCTCGTATGCCTGAGCCGCCCCGCCCGCAAATCCGCCTCGCCGCCATGCGGATCGATCAAGACCCGCGTCACCGGATCCCACGCGATCGCGTTTACCGTAAAATCCCGCCGCGCCGCCGCCTCCGCGTCACTCAACGTGGCGTCAGGCTCCACCGCGAAACCGCGATGACCCGCCCCGGTCTTCGATTCGCGCCTCGGCAGCGAGATGTCGTATTCCACCCCCGAGGCGAGGCGCAGCTTGATGACCCCGAAACTCCGCCCCACCACGTCGGTGGCACCCAACGGAGCCAGCACCCGGTGCAGATCCCCGAACGAGGCTCCGCCGACCTCCAGATCCAGATCCTTGGCGGGCAAGCCCAACAACCAATCCCGCACCGCACCGCCGACAATACGCGGACGCCCCACGCTTCGCAGCGCGGTCAAAACAGGTATTAGTTCATCCGGTAGCTCCATGATCTTAATTTTCAAATGTGAGCCTAGGCTCGCGGCGTCCGAAACGCATCCCAAGCCAACAAACCCCAGCCCGCGAGAAACGCGAGGCCGCCCAGTGGCGTGACCGGCCCCAGCCAACGCGGACCGCCCAACGCCAAGCCATAAAGCGAACCGGAAAACAACAGACACCCCGCCAACCACAAAACCGCCACTCGCGCCAATCGACTCGCATAGGCAGGCTGCCCCTGCGCCCACGCCACCAGCGCGAGCCCCGCCACGCTGTGAGCCAGCTGATAATGCCCGCCGGTCTGCCAAATCTCCAGCGTCCCCAACCTCAGTAAAACCGGCTTCAACGCGTGCGCGCCAAACGCCCCCAAAGCCACCGCCAAAAAGCCGTTAAGCGCGATGCCGCCCGTGATTTTTCCATTCATTGCGATAAATTAGGAATCAAACGCGCAGACACCATGCCAGATTGGGTGTGCCATAACGTAATGTCCGTTTGGCCAATAGCCGCCCAAAGGCCATTGGCGCGACCGTGCAACCCCCGGTCGCGCCTTAACGGGCAAAATCAGGCAAGCGACCAAGGGCGGCGGACAGCGACTGCCCGCTGATGGGCTTGGTGATGTAATCGTCCATACCGGCGGCGAGGCACAGCTCACGATCCCCTTCCAGCGCATTGGCCGTCATGGCGATGATCCACGGCCGCCGTTCGCGGGCATACGTTTCGCAGAGGCGGCGCGCGCAGGTGAGGCCGTCCATCTCAGGCATCTGCACATCGAGGAAAATCACATCAAAGGGCGCATGTGCAACGGCGGCCAAGACTTCGAGCCCATTGCCCGCCACCCCGGCGGTGTAGCCCAGCCGCTTCAGCAAGAGCAGGGCGACTTGCTGATTGGTCGAAATATCGTCGGCAAGCAGGATGCGCAAAGCACGCGCGGGAAAGGGCTCGCCGGACGTCGCCGGAAGCGCCTCGGCGGGCAATGCAGCCGGAGTGACTTCAAGTTCGAGCCGGAACGTCGAGCCTTTGCCAAACTCGGATACTACTTGGATGCGCCCGCCCATCAGCCCCGCCAGTCGCGACGAAATGGCCAAACCCAAGCCCGTTCCTCCGTAATGGCGGGTCGTGGAAGCATCAACCTGACTGAACGACTTAAAAAGCCGGTCCAATCGGTCAGCCGGTATGCCGATACCCGTATCGTGTACCGAAAAACTTAATGAAAACGCGGCACCGGGCGAAAAGGCGTTGGAATCCCGCGCCACGAAATCATCCGAATGCGTCCGCGCCACGACCAGGCGGATGCCGCCGACGGCGGTAAACTTAACCGCGTTACTCAGCAAATTAGTCAGAATCTGACGCAGGCGCACCGGATCGCCCATTATGGCCTCGGGCACATCCGGCCCGAACCCGATCGTCAGCGATAGTCCCTTGGCGGTCGCCGCGGCGGCCAGGATGGTCTTGGCATTGTCCACCAGTTCACGAAGGGAGACGGGCGTCTGCTCCAGTTCCAGCTGGCCGGACTCGATTTTGGAGAAATCGAGAATATCGTTAATGATGGCGAGCAAGGCCTGGCCGCTCGTGCGCAGGGTTGCGGCGAAACCCGCCTGTTCCTCGGTGAGGGAGGTGCTGTGCAGAAGCTCGGCCATGCCCAGAACCGCGTTCATCGGCGTGCGGATTTCGTGGCTCATGTTGGCCAGAAAGTCGGCCTTGGCACGCGTGGCGGCCTCCGCGGCCTCCTTGGCGGCGGCGAGCGCGGCGCGCTGGCGGTAGGACTCCGTGACATCCTGCATCGCGCCCCGCAGTACGACAGTGCGATTGCCTTTGCGCACCGCCTCGCCCTGCACTCGCACCCGGAGCTGACTGCCCAGCGCGGTGACCAAGGGTAATTCCACATCAAAAGCCTCGCCCCGTTCGATGCCGGCATAGACCGCCGCATTTATGGCCGCATTCGCCTCCTCGGGATAAAAACCTAGGGCGGTAGCCAGTGAAGGGCGGAACTCCGGGCCGACTTCATGAATCGCGCGCACTTGGTCACTCCACGATAAACGACCGGTCGCCAGATCCAGTTCCCAGGAACCCACCCGGGCCAAGCGCCCGGTGTGCTCGAGCGCGGTGGCCTGGCGGGCGCGTTCCATTTGATCGAGATGTTGCGCGGTGATGTCCTGATGCGTCCCGACCATGCGTAGCGGAGCACCCTCCGGGCCGCGCGAGACCACCTTTCCCACGTCCAGAATCCAACGCCACGAACCATCGCGATGCCGGAGACGATGCCGACATTGATAAAGCGGGGTTTCCCCGGCGAAGTGTTTTTGCAAAGCCGCCTGCGCCAGCGGCAAATCCTCGGGATGGCAGCGCGTCACCCACTCATCCACGTGCGGACGCAGGTCGGCAAACGATTCCCCGATCATCTCAGCCCACCGCGCATCGAAGTGAGTCCGGCCTGTGGTGATATCCCAGTCCCAGAGCCCCAGCTCTCCGGCGGCGAGGGCCAGGGCGGTGCGTTCGGAATGCTCCTGCAAATTGGCCTCGGCCAGCTTGCGTTCGCTAATATCGAGCTCGATCGCCATGAAACCTTCCAAGCGTCCGGCCGCATCGCGCAAGGGCACCAAGTCGAGGGCGATCCAGTATTCACGACCGTTCTTATCCCGGTTTAAAATTTCCCCCCGAAACCCTTCTTCGCGATTCAAGCACTCCTTTATCGCCTGAATCGTAGCCGCTGCGGTACGCGGACACTGCAACACGGAGCCCGGGGATTTCCCTAAAACCTCATTCAGCTCATACCCCGTGATTCGCGTAAAACCGGCGTTTACCCATGTGATCTCCCGGCGCGCATTGGTGAAGACGACCGCATTCGTAGTGTGGGTGGCCACCAGCGCCAGCATCTCGGACTTGCGCACCGCAGCGGAAAGATCCGCCGTAATATCCTCCGCGAGCTTTTTGGCACGACTAGCGGTGCGTCCCAGATTCAACACCAGCGCCCCCAGCAAAAACGCTCCACAGCCGCTACTGTAAACGCCCAGCCGGGAAGCACGCTGGAAGGTCGCGGTGGCGCTGAGGGCAAGCGTCCAGCGCTGGCCGGCGATTTGCAGCGACTGGAGCCCGGCATAGCCGCGATTCACCGTCGGACTTAACGGGCGATCGGAGTGGGAAAAAATCAACTGGCTGGGGTTCGGTTCGGTCCCGTGAAAAAGTTCAAAATCGAGTTCCCCCCCGGCCTGCGACGCCACATCCGCCAAAATGCGACTGGCGACCAGCGGCATATACGTCCAGCCGATGAGCTGGCGGCGGCGCTCTTCGGGGGTCACGGGATGGGAGCCTGTCTTGTAAATGGGATCGAACAGAAGAAAGCCCGGCCCCTCATCACGTGCCTGCACCAGCGTGATCGGCGCGGTGATCGATGGCTCGCCGCTCAACATCGCCCGATCGGCAGCAGCGCGACGGAGCGGCTCCTGCCCCACATCATAGCCCTGAGCGGCAAGATTTTGCGCCAGCGGCTCGATAAATTCTATGACGTAGAGATCCGGCGCGGTGCCGCTGCTCTTCACCTTGAATTCCGGTGCCGCGTCGGCACGCGTCGCAGTAATAAAGGCATCCAGCCGCTCGCGCGGCACCCGGCGGATAAAACCAAGGCCGATCGCCCCGGGGAATTTTTCGGTCAACTCACGGTCGGCGACCATGGCGGCAAATTCGTCGCGCTCCACCGACTTGCTGGCCGGCCAAAGCGAACGCGCGCCATGCAAACCATACTCGAATTGCCGGATGCGACGCGTGATCTCCTGCGTGATGCGATCCCCCAGCTTCTCACCGCGCAACTGGTCGGCCCGCTCCGCCGCACGCTCGGCCTGCCACGCCAGCAAGCCGCTCACCAAAAGGAGCCCGATCAGCAACCAAGGGCTAAACCTTCGAAGCATGGGGAGTGGTTTAGACGACATGGAACTCAATCCATAGCCACAGAATCGAGTAACCCGTTAATCGGCTCGTCCCGGCCGGAGGTTTAGCGAAAGTTTCTGGCTAAATCCTGAATTCGTTTAATTAAATCGGGTTACGCGATTATACTGCATTAAAACACGAGTGGATTACGGCTGTTTCGGGCGAGATCCGGCCCCGCCCTTGCCGGGTTGTAACTGTTCAAGAGCGGAAACGCGTTCGTTGGTGAAAGTCACCCTCATGCGATCTTCGGCCCGTGCCGCGTAAATCGGCTGATAATCGGGGGTGTAAATGACTTGATCCACTTGGGTGTTTTTATTGCGCACAACCTCGCGCCGGTAACCGACCAGGCGCGTGCCCTGATATTCCTGCCAAGTGGCGGTATAAACCCACACCGTCTCGCGACCGGCGTCGGTGAGGCGTTCACGTTTCTCGCTCGGACGCCCAAGCGCCAGATAAACGAGATCCGGCGTATCCCCGAGCCGGATCTCCGTTGCCTGCAAGCGGGCCTGAGTGGCGGGGTCGAGCGTGGCGAAAAGCGCAGCCTTCTCCTTCGCCCTCGACTCGAAGCTGGAGCACGCCGCCAGCAGCCCCGCGATCAAAAGACCGAGGCCAAGCGCGCACCCGCGAACAGCCGACGCATTACAGCTCCGCAACATGCCGCCATCGTTAAGCCAGCGTTCCGGGAAGGCAACCGGCGTATGCCGGACCGGAAACGCCCGTTTCCCGATTGTCGGGCGTGATTAAGCCTGTCGTTACCCCGGCCACGCTGATCGGCGCCTCATGGGCGGACGGCAACACCGCCCGCGCTGCGACCAAAGCTCGCGCCATCCCCGCTTCAGCTGCATGGCCCGGCCGCCAACGCCTTTCGTAAGGCGGGTCGCATGCGCTTGGCCAACTCTCGATTCGCATAACCCACCCACGCCACCGGCGTCAGCGTATCCAAGGGCACCCGGATCGGACCGCCCTCCGGTCGCTCGATCACGCCTCCCGCCGCCTCCAATAATAAAGCCGTGCAAATGTCGTAGGGATGACAGCACAGCGGGACCGCACGGCCCGCTGTCGCCGCCAACAACGGCCGCAAATCCGCCACCATACGATCATGGCCTGCCAAAAGCTCATAAATCTGCCCTCCGGTGGACGGATATTGATCGTCAAAAACCCGCGCGCCCCCCTGTGCTCCATACAATCCGAGCTCGCGCCAGAGCGCCTCCTCGACCCCGGCCGCCTCGGCCTTGCCCTCGGGAAAAAACTTCACCACCGAGGCGAAGCCATGGTCGCAATCCGTCGCCTGGCTCGGCCGGGGCGTCCATTTTTTTGCCTCTCCGGTTCGTAAGTCATGCCGGGTCGCGACCAAGGGTCCGCCTCGCACCGCACTAAACTGATCCGCCGCACCCGCCTTGGCCGTCGGCAATTCGGTCATCGCCGCCACCACGATGTCCTGAATCCCGGTGCGCTGGCCCCGCTGCGGAGCCAGACCGGCCAGGGTCCAGGCGCTGCGTTTGTCATACATGATGCACCGCGTGCCATCGATCGGATCAAGAATCAGTTTCCACACCGTGCGGGCCGGCGGCAGCCCCGCCGGAAAAGTGGCCCCCGGCGTGCCCCCCTCCATCACCAACTCGACCGGCCAATCCACCGGCCAATGCACGGCCAGCCACTCAAAAATCACCGCCTCCGTGAGTCGATCCACATGGAAAATCGTATCCTCCGGCGTCACCGCCACCACTTGGGAAAAACGCCCGCCCTGCCTCGCCCGCGCCTTGATCACCCGCGCCTGAATCTCGCGCTGCAACGCGCACAAGAGCCGACGCGCCCGCGCTAATTTATTTTTGCTCAAATCCGGATTCATACCCCCAGCACGCCCCCGCCGGCTTCCGGCGGCGATGCCAAAAGTATGTCAAAAACCACCCACCCCGTTTACCGACCCGGATAAGCGCCGATATTCCCCTCGCCGTGCGTTCAACAAACCCTAAAAACGCGTTCAGTTGCCACAACTGCCCCGCGCCCCCCTGACTCATGGCTAGAAAAATAGCTTTTATTAACTACAAGGGCGGCGTCGGCAAAACGTCCCTCATCGTCAACACCGCCGCCTGTCTCGCCCGCCTCGGTCTTCGCGTGCTGCTTTGCGATTTCGACACTCAATCCAACGCCTCCATCTGGCTGCTCAAACTCGAACGCTGGAACCCCATCAACGCCACCGGCGAAGGTGCCGTCTTTTCGATTTTCGAACCCGGCCGCGCCCGGGTAAAAGACCTTATCCTCCACAATGTCGTCGCCGACAAAGCCGGCGGCTGCCCGCTGCCCGGCCTCGATCTGCTCCCCACCAGCTTCAATCTCGTCGACCTGGAGAGCGAATACGCCGGCGCCCCGCGCCGCCCCGCCTACCTGATTTTCCAGGAACAACTCGCCGAGGTGGAGGCCGACTACGACTTCGTCCTCTTCGATTGCCCGCCCAATATCCTGCGCGCCTCGCAGTGTGGCATCTTCACCGCCAACGAAATTTACGTCCCCTCCAACCCCGACGCCCTCTCCCTGATCGGCTTCACCCTGCTGGTCGAAAAACTCGGGCGCTTCCACCAGCTCTCCGCCAGCTTCCGCCGCACCGCCATGGGCCCGGCCTCGCAGATCTACGGCATCATTTTCAACGCCATTAAAACCGGGGTGGACATCGAAGTGCCCAAGATGCGGATGCAGCTTCGGCTCAACCAGTTCAAAACCGCCAAACGCGCGGCCAAGGAAGCCAAGATTTTCGAAACCTTCGTGCGCGACGCCATGGTCGTGCGCCGCGCCGTGGCCCTCGGCCTGCCCGTCAACCTGCTCGGCCAGGAAGCCGCCGGCGACAACGTCGTGCGCGACTACGAACGCCTCGCCGAAGAGCTCGTCAACTCCGCCCCGCCGCCGTCCGCCTAAGTCCGCCGCTCCACCCATGGCCACCACTCCTCCCCTTCCCGCCGACGTCCTTGCCTGGAACAAAGCCCGCCACGCCTTCGCCAATTCGATCCTCGTCGAAACTCCCCTCGCCAGCCTCGCCCAGGATCTCGACGTCCCGCCCTGGCCCATCGTCTCCCCGGACGAGACCCCCGCCGCCTACATCTACTTACCCTACGCCCAAGCCCTTGCCGCCCTCGGCGTTCGAGGCCTCCCACCCGAGCAACTCCAAAACCTCATCACCCTGCTCAACGACACCAACGCGTTCGACCAGCCCTTCGGCGACATGCTGGACGATCTGGCCGTATCCGCCGATGGAGCCGACGACCCGGCCTCCCCGCTCTTCAAAAACCTCGCCAAACTCGGGCTGCCGGAAGACTTCCCTCTCGCCCTCTCCGCCCTCTCCGCTGGCACTCTAGCCCTCTGCCAAAACGAAAACATCCGCACTCTGGGCGGTTTCGTGACCTTCTCCACCCGCCTCTCCCAATCCGTCATCATCGGCGGCGACTTTCGCGAACTGCTCAACGCCTTGGCGCAAAAAGACGAAACCAGCCTGGCCAAATTACTCCCGCTGCGCGCCGGCTACCCCGGACTTTATTTACCCGAGACTATCGCGCTCTCCGTCCGCGCGCTCTCCGCACCCGCTCGAACCGCCCTCCTCCAAAACCCCGCAACGCTCCCGGCCGAGCTCCGTAACCGGACCGCACACGCCGTTGCTTACTTTTCCGCCGCCCACGCCGATATGTGCACCGCCATTTCCGCCGGCGCCCCGCCCGCCAGACTCGTCGCCGACATCCCCGACCACACCCTGCACGCGCTGGTTTTGGAACTACTGCGCCCCCATCTGCCAACTCCGCCCGCCCCGCCCGCTACACCCGCCAAGCGTTCCTTCTTCAGACGCTTGTTCGGCCTGAAATAACTCACCCAAGTCAGCGTCCATACCCCATGTCCGACTACCCGCCCCCCCCCAACCGGCCGGCTCCGCCCGGTCTGCCGCCGCCAGCGCGACGCACCACCAACCTTATTCTACCGCGCCGTTCACCAGGCGCAGCCACCTCGTCCGTCACTGGCGGCATGATTTCGCTCGCCTACGCGGACATGCACCCCGACCAGCACCGCAAGGTGGAACAACGCATCAACAGCCGGTCCCCCTTTCCCAGCGCTCAACCGCTTCCCCCTCCGCCCCCTGCTTCCACCCAAACCGCCGAGCGCACCCGCCTCGAGGAACAGGAAAAAGCGCTCCGCCTGCTTGAAATTGAACTGGCCGAACGCGAGGCCGCCCTCGTCGAACTCCAGGCCCGACTCGGTGAACGCGAACGCGAAATCGCCGAAACCGAAAACCTCCTGCGCGTCCGCGAGAGCCTGCTCAAGGTTCAGCGCAAGGCCAGCACCCTGCCGCCCTTCGCCGCCAGCCAGGAAGAACGCGTCGCACTCGAAAAACTCCGCGCTACCCTCGACGCCCAAGAGGCCACCTTGGTCGAAGCCAAGGCCGCGCTCCGCGAACGGGAGGCCTTCATCGAGCAATCAGAGACCACCCTGATGGACAAGGTCTCCGCCCAGCAGGAGCACGAGATCATGCTCGAGCAACGCCACGAAGATCTTCGCCGCGCCGAACAAGACCTCCGCCGCCGCCTCGCCTTGGTCGATCCGGCCGTCGCCGCCGAGCTGGAAGCTGAACGCGTCAAGAAGCGCGACGAATTCAACGAATAAGCTTGGCGCATACAAAATTGTTTGGCGAACAAGCTAAAGGCTTTAGCGCGAAACTCTTTAGCGATGGGCCCAGATTCGATGATTCCCTCCCCACGCCCCCCCCACCACGACCTCATCCATAGCGAGGAGTTCCTGGCCTCGCTTATGCGCCGCCAATTGACTCTCTCCATCGGCTGCGCGATCGCCTTCTTCGTCGCGCTGCTCGGCCTGCCTCTGCTCAACTACTTCGCGCCCGCGCTCATGGCCCGGCGCGTAGGCGGCTTCACCCTTACCTGGCTGATCCTCGGCGTGCTGTTTTTCCCCTACGTCTGGCTGATCTCCGGTTACTTCATCCGCCGTTCCCTGAAACTGGAGGCCGATGAAGCCCGCGTCGCTCTTGAGGCACAGGAGGACACCCGCTCATGAGCCCCCTGCTCGCCACCCTGACCGGCGTCGATCCTTGGATCCTCGTGTTCTCCCTCGTCACCGTGGTAATCACCGTGGTCATGGGCTTCCGCTCGGCCAAGACGTCCAAGACCGCCGGGGATTTCTTCGTCGCCGGTCGCTCGGTCTCCGTCGGCTGGAACGCCTCCGCCATCTCCGGCGAATACCTCTCCGCCGCTTCGTTCATGGGCATCGCCGGCATGGTCATGGCCATCGGCTACGATGCCCTCTGGTATCCGGTTTGTTACGCCTGCGGTTACCTTTTCCTGCTCCTTTTCATCGCCGGCCCGCTGCGCCGCTTCGGCGCCTACACCATTCCCGATTTCGCCGAGGGTCGCTACGACTCGCCCCTCTTCCGCAAGATCGCCGTCTGCTTCGTGCTCTTCATCGGCTTCTTTTATACCATGCCGCAGATGAAGGGCGCGGGCACCACCCTCGCCTACATCTTCCCCGGCCTGCCCTACTGGGTCGGCGTAGCGGTGGTCGGCGCGGTCATCACCCTGAATGTCGCCCTCGGCGGCATGAAAGGCATCACCCTCGTCCAAGCCATGCAGTATTGGATGAAGCTCTTCGCCATCAGCGTACCCGTGTTTGTGCTCGCCGCCGTTTACGGCGGTTACGGCAAAAACCTCGCGGTCAACCGCACCGCCCACGACTCCCCCGCAGCCCTGCACGCCCCTGCCGCCCCCGATGCCACGCCGGGCATCACGGACGCCCACCGCCACCCCTTGCCCGCCAAGGCCCCGGCCGACGAAGCCTGGATCTCTCCGTTCGGCCCCCTTACCACCAAGGCCGCCAAAGCCGCTCAACTCTCGCCCGAGGAAACCAAACCGCTTTCGCTGCTCTATACCTATTCACTGATCATCGCCCTGGTCTGCGGTACCGCCGGCCTGCCCCACATCCTCGTCCGCTTCTACACCAACCCGGACGGCGTCGCCGCCAAACGCACCACCATGTGGGTGATGATTCTGATCGGCGTTTTCTACGTTTTCCCGCCTTTTATCGGCGTGATCGGACGCAACCTCATGCCCGAGCTCTACAACGGTCTGGGCTCCAAAGGGACCGACAAAGTGGTGCTCGAGCTGCCCACCTTGATCAGTGAAAAATACGGCGTGCTGGGCTCCGTGCTGAGCGGCATCGCCTGCGCCGGTGCCTTCGCCGCCTTCATGAGCACCTTCTCCGGGCTCTTGGTTTCCATGACCGGAGCCGTCGCCCACGACGTTTACGGCCGTATGCTGCGCCCGAATTCCACCCCCGAACAGCGCATGCGCATGTTTAAGTTTGCCGCCATCGGCATCGGGGCGATTTCGGTCGGGCTCGGCTGTATGGTAGAGCCGTTGGAAATCAACTTCATGGTCGGCCAAGCCTTCGCCATCGCCGCCGCCAGTTACTTTCCATTGCTCTTCATGAGCGTTTGGTGGCGCGGTATGACCATGAAGGGGGCCGCCATAGGCATGCTCACCGGCGGTGTCCTGGCCCTGTTTTCCGCCGCCCTGACCAATGTCAGCAGCCTTGCGCTCGACAAAGGCCCCATGGGCAAAATCTTCGCCGGCTTCGCGCCCTTGAACGATTTCTGGGCCCAGCACCCGCTGCTGCGCATCCTCTGCGAACAACCCGCCATCTGGACCGTGCCGCTGGCCATCGTGCTCATGATCGTCGTCTCCAAGGCGACCGCGGGCGAAGTGCCGAAAAACATCCGCATGAAGATGCTCGTGCTTCACGCCCCTGAAGCCCTCGGCCTCAAAAACGAATACATCCAGGAAAACCAAGCCGGCGCGGGACACTGATCCGATACCGCCCACTGCGAGACTGCCCGCCCGCCCGGCGAATGATTCGCCGGGCGGGCGGTTTTTTGCGTAACCCTTACTTCTGCCCGCCGCTCTTCGGCTCCTGGCGACGGCCGCTGGTGGTGATTGTCGTGCGCACCTGGGCCGTGACCCGGGGCATTTCGATTTTCGGCGCGGGCATGGGCGGGGCGGCCACCGGCAACGGAGCGACAACCCCGGTCGGTCCTTGGGCGCGCGCCCCCTTGGCCAGCAAGGCGAGCATGTTTTCAAACACCTGCACGTTGGAAGCGCTGCGGAACATGCCGGTGCAGATTTGCAGGCGCACGTTCTGCATCAGTTCCTCGAAATACTTGTAGGCCTCGCCCTTGTATTCCACCAGCGGATCCTTCTGACCGTAACTGCGCAGCCCGACCGACTGGCGCAGGTTTTCCATCTCGGTGAGATGCTCCTGCCAGTGGTGGTCGATGGCGTTGATCACCACGTAGCGCTCGATCACGCCCAGCGCCTCGGGAATCTCCACCGTCTCCTTCACCCCGTAGGCCTCGCGCACCTTGCCGACCACGAGCTCGGTCGCGGCCGCGAAGTTCTTGCCGGTCAAATCCTCGATTTTCAACCCGAGCGGGAAGTGCGTGTTGGCCCAGCCGACGAAGCCTTCCAGCGCCGCCGCCGTGACCGCGCCCGCGCCGCCGGCAAATCCCGCCGTCTCCAGCCGCGACTCCACCTCTTCGGTGATTTGCTCGAAAATCAAATCCTTCGGGCGTTCGCTGTGAATCGCCGCGTTGCGGATGCCATAGATGACCTCGCGCTGCTGGTTCAGCACGTCGTCGTATTGCAGCAGGCGTTTGCGCTGGGAGAAGTTCTGCTGCTCCACCTTCTTCTGCGCGCTCTCGATCGAGCGGTTCAGCCAGGGATGCTCCAGCTCCTCGCCGTCCTTCATCGAGCCTTCCATCAGGCGCGAGGCCAGATTGCCCTGCAGGAACAGGCGCATCAGCTCGTCTTCCAGCGAGAGGAAAAACTTGGTCAGACCGGGGTCGCCCTGACGCGAGCAACGTCCGCGCAACTGACGGTCCACGCGACGGCTTTGGTGACGTTCGGTGCCGATCACATAGAGACCGCCCAGATCGCGCACGCCTTCGCCGAGTTTGATGTCGGTGCCGCGGCCGGCCATGTTGGTGGCGATGGTGACGGCCCCGCGCTGACCGGCGCGGGTGACGATCTCGGCCTCTTGCTGGTGCTGCTTGGCGTTGAGCACGGTGTGCACGATGCCGCTGCGCTTGAGCATGCGGGAGAGCACTTCGCTCTGCTCCACCGAGACGGTGCCGACCAGCACGGGCTGACCCTTCTTGTTGGCGACCTCGATCTCCTTGAGCACCGCGTTGTACTTGTCGCGGCGGGTTTTGAAAATGGAGTCGTTTTTGTCGATACGGATACAGGGACGGTTGGTGGGGATGACCTGCACCGTCAGCTTGTAGATGTCGTGAAATTCGGTGGCCTCGGTCTCGGCCGTGCCGGTCATGCCCGAGAGCTTCTCGTACATGCGGAAATAGTTCTGGATCGTGACGGTGGCGTAGGTGCGGGTCTCGCGCTCGATGGTCACGTTTTCCTTGGCCTCGACCGCCTGGTGCAAGCCGTCCGACCAACGACGCCCGGGCATCACACGACCGGTGTTTTCATCAACGATCATGACCTTGCCCTCGGCCACCACGTATTGCACGTCGCGTTCGTAGAGGGAGTAGGCGCGCAGGAGCTGGGAGATGGCGTGGATCTCCTCCGAGACTTGGGAGAAATTTTCCTGGGCGGCGGCGCGCCGGGTCTCTTTTTCCTCGGGGGTAAGCCCGGGCGCGCGTTCCAAATCGCTGAAGGTGGTGGCCAGATCGGGCAGGGTAAACGCCTCGGGATTGTCGGGCCGCAGGAGCTTGCGCCCGTTCTCCGCGAGGTCGGCCTGGTGCTGGCGTTCGTCGATGGAGTAGAACAACTCCTCCTTGAGCCGGAAGAGCTCGGTCTTCTGAAAGTCGGAGTTGTACTCGACCTCGGTCTTGTCGAGCAGCTTGCGCCATTCGGGCGTCTCCATGAGGCCGAGAAGCTGCTTGTTTTGCGGGTTGCCGATTTTCACCTGCAACATGCGACGCCCGGCCTCGGCGCGATCCTCGGAAGTGAGCGTGGGTTTTTTGAGAATCGCCTGGGCCTCGGAAACGAAGCGGTTGCAGAGCCGCGTCTGCTCTTGGACCAGACGTGCGACTTGCGGCTGGAGGCGCGTGTACGGCTGTTCGCGCTCGATCGGTGCCGGACCGGAAATGATCAATGGAGTGCGGGCCTCGTCCACCAGGATGGAGTCGATCTCGTCCACGATGCAGAACCAGTGGTCGCGTTGCACCTGGTCGTCCTTGCGGGTGGCCATGCCGTTGTCGCGCAGGTAGTCGAAACCAAACTCGGAAGCCGTGCCGTAAGTGATGTCGCAGGCGTACATCTGGCGCCGAACATCCGGCGGCATTTGCTGCTGGATACAACCGACACTCAAGCCGAGGAAGCGGTACAAATACCCCATCCATTCGGAGTCGCGGCGGGCGAGGTAGTCGTTGACCGTCACGAGCTGGGCATTCATCCCGGCCA
Organism: Verrucomicrobiota bacterium; assembly: GCA_026398135.1. GTDB lineage: Bacteria > Verrucomicrobiota > Verrucomicrobiia > Opitutales > Opitutaceae > IMCC26134_A. The sequence continues at coordinate 23,797 of JAPLTN010000010.1, read as the reverse complement.
GCGCGTTGAGATACATCGCGGTGGTGGCGACGAGGGTTTTGCCCTCGCCCGTGGCCATCTCGGCGATGCGACCCTGATGCAGCGCGATGCCGCCGATCAGCTGCACATCGAAGTGGACCATGTTCCACTCCAGCTCCTGGCCGCAGACGATGCCCTTGGTACCCACCAGGCGACGCGCACCGTTTTTCACCGCCGCAAAGGCCTCAGGTAAAATCGCATCAAGCGCGGCGTGCTTGTCGCTGGCGGCGGCCACGCGGGCCTTAAACTCCGCCGTTTTCGCCCGCAGCTGATCATCGGTGAGCCCCTTATACTCGACATCGTACTGGTTGATACGATCCACGAGAGGTTGGGCGCGCTCGAGGAACTTGCGGTAGTGACGGCCGGCAAAACGCTTGAAGAAAAACGACAACATGGAACGTCCAACGCTAGGGCGGCACCGGTGCTTGGCAAACGACAAATCCACTCCGCGCACAACCGGCACAAACCCGGTTTAACCAAGCGCTTTTCGCCCCAACCCATAAACCCGCCTCCGACCCGTTTTTCGCCCTTGTTACGAAGCGTGTCGGCTCGCATACCGAGCATCTTTTCGGCGCTTCGCCGTCGCACACCCGTCACTTTATGAACGAACACCCGCGCCAATCCCCCCGGCTAGACCCCGTTCCTTTCATTCTCGCCGACTTCGTGCTTTTGGCCTCAGCCGCCCTGATCGGCTGGCAGGCCGCCGCCCCGCTCGGGGTCGCTCCGCTGGCGGCCATATCGCTCCTGGTTGGATTGGGCGCCATCGTGGCGCTTTACCCCTTCGTGGTGAATCACGCCCGCCGCCAGGAAGACGCCGTGCAGGAACGCGCCAACCAGATCGAAGCCCTTGCCCGCACCTTGGGTGCCACGGCAGAGCAGGTCAGCATCGCAGTCTCCAGCCTGCCCAGCATCGCCGATCAAGCCGCGCGCCAGCTCAAACTCGCGGAACAACTCCCCGCCGCCATTCAGGCCCGGATCAGTTCGCTCCAACATCAGGTCTCCGCCACCGCCAGCGAGGAAAACGCCGCCCTGCGCCACGAGCTCGATACTTTGCGCGGAGCCGAAACCGAGAAAGTCGCCTTCGCCCTCACCGGCCTCGCCCGCGCCAGCGCGGATCTCGCCCGGCTCGAAACCTTGGTCGCCAAACATGCCACCGCGCTCGACGGAGCCATCGCCCACCTTCCCAAACTGGCTGATGCCTTCAGTCAGCAAGCCACCGAAACCCTGCGCCGCGAAACCACCGCCGCCATCGCCAGCTTGAAAGCCGCCGCCGCCGAATCCAGCGCGGTGCTCGCCAGTCAAACCACCGAGGAAAACACCCTCCTCCGCCGCGAACTCGCCGCCCAACGCTCCACCCAAGCCAGCGAACTCCACTCCGCACTCGAAACCACCCGAGCCCACCTCGCCACCTTCACCGCCACCCTCAGCAACCGGAATTCTTCCCCGACTGTTTTGTCGCCCCCCGCCGATTCGCCCGCCCCCGCCCCGTTGCCCGCGCCGGAGCCCGCGCCCCAACCCGCTCCCGTTGCAACCATCGCCGCGCCCCCACCACCTCCTCCCCCAGCCGCGCCCGAAATCGTCTTAACGCCCGAACCCGAAGCAGAACCCGAGCCCGGCACCGCCAACCCCGAACCACCCCCGGAACCCGCCCTCACCCACGACGGCTTCACTCGGTTGGTGGTTACCGCCTACATCGGCATCGGGAATAAACTCTACATTCGTGGCGACGGCCCCGGCCTCCGCCGCGACAAAGGCGTGCCGCTCCAATTCGTTTCCATCGGAAAATGGCGCTGGGAAAGCGCCGAACTGCTCTTCCCCGCCTCCGTCCGGCTCTACAAAAACGACCAGATCGAGTGCACCGCCCTGGGTTCCCTCACCCTCGAGCCCGGCCACCACCACGAAGTGACCGCCTCCTTCTAATCACTTCGCTTAAACCTGTTTATCTCCCCGACAAATTACGTATCCGACGCCTTTTTTCTCGGCGCAAAGCCACCCTGACGATTTTTTTACCACCGTGCCTCCCTTAAAAATTCTTTTCGTTTCTCCCGAAGTTGAACCGTTTGTCAAAGTCGGCGGCCTGGCCGACATGGTGGGCTCCCTGCCTCGCGCGCTCGCCGCGCTCGGCCACGATGTGCGTATCGTGATGCCCGCCTACGGCTGCCTCCGCCTGGACTCCGCCTGGCACGCCCGCCCCGACTCCCTCGGCGTCGATGTCGGCACCAGCGCCCACTGGGCCCGCACCTGGGAAACCGTCCTGCCCGGTTCCAAAGTCCCTGTTTACGCCCTCGAACACGAAGCCCTCTTCGGCCGCCCCGAAGTTTACGCCAGCCCATGGGGCAACCACCCGGACAACGACCTCCGCTTCGCCTTCCTCTGCCGCGGCGCGCTCAACCTCTGCCTGCAACTCAACTGGATTCCCGACGTCATCCACGGCCACGACTGGACCACCGGCCTCCTGCCCCTGCTGCTCAACACCACCCTGCGCCACACCCCGCTCGGCCAGACCGCCTCGGTCTTCACCATCCACAACCTCGAACACCAGGGCTACGCCGACAAACGCGTGCTCGACTTCGCCCACATCCCCCCCGGCGAGTTCCGTCCCGACAGCACCGAAAGCGTCGGCGCGGTCAACATGATGAAGGCCGGCCTCTACCACGCCACGAAGCTCACCACCGTCAGCCCCACCTACGCCGACGAGATCAAAACCCCCGCCGGCGGCTTCGGCCTCGATCACGTGCTCCGCTTCCGCGCCGCCGACCTCGTCGGCATTCTTAACGGCATCGACGACACCGCGTGGAATCCGGCGATGGATAAACACCTGCCCCGCCCCTACGACCAACGCTCAATCGGGCCCGGCAAAGCCGCCGCCAAACTCGCCCTCCAACGCCGCCTTGGCCTCGCCGAAGACCCCCACATCGCCCTCTTCGGCATCGTCTCCCGCTTCGCCAACCAAAAAGGCCTCGACCTCCTCGCCGAAGCCCTCCCCCACATCGTGCCCCGCATGCACGTCCAGTTCGCCTTCCTCGGCGCCGGCGACCCCGGCCTCGAACAAACCTTCCGCTGGGCCACCCAGGCCTTCCCCGGACGCGTCGGCCTGCACGTCGGCTACGACAACGCCCTCGCCCACCTCATCCAGGCCGGCTCCGACTTCTTCGTCATGCCCAGCCGCGCCGAACCCTGCGGCCTCACCCAAATGTACGCCATGCGCTACGGCACTCCTCCGCTCGTGCGCTCCACCGGCGGCCTGATCGACACCGTGGATCAATACGTCGCAGACAAAGCCACCGGCACCGGTTTCCGCTTTCAAGACGCCACCGCCGCCGCCCTCTACAACACCATCGGCTGGGCCTGCGCCACCTACTACGACCGCCCCGACGACATCCAGGCCCTGCGCAAACGCGGCATGGACAAGGATTTCTCCTGGGGCCAGAGCGCCCGCAGCTACGAAGCCCTCTACGGCTGGGCCGTCGCCGCCCGTCGCGCCCCCGTCGCCCCCATCGAGATCACGCCCCCGACTGCGCCCACCGCGCTCTAGCGCGCGTGACCGAGGAGAGTTTGACTACGAAGTCAAAGTTCCGAACCGAAGGCTCAATGGAACGGCGACGTCCCAAGCCCTTTGCAACGATTCGCATACCAATGTCCGCTATGATTTAGACTTCTGAAAGCCCGCCAGCGCCGAAGAATTTGAACCGCGGATAGCGGAGATGTACCCTGATAATGCTCCAGTATTTGCGCCCATCCGAAAAATCCGCAGTCATAGTCTGAATACATGGGCTTTTGGTATCAACCTTCGCCCCATCGTAGCCGCCTGCGTCCGTAGATAATCAACCCCACACCTGCCAGCGATTGCAGCGCGAGCACCGCCAGCGATAGCTCAGCCGTCGGCAACCAGCGTTCGTTGTTAAGTCGAAAAGCGTCATAAAGCCGCGAACTCGTCATTGCGTTAAAATAGCCCGCCCACGCCCAAAACGCGTTCACAAAAGGTCGGCAGAACCACAGCAGATAGCCCGGCAACGCCAGCACCACGCCGGACAAGGGCAATTGCAGCCCAACCAAAAACACCGAGGAAAACGACGCCCGCTCCGCCGTACGTGCCGTCGCCGAGATTCCCAGCGCCACCAGTGTCATCGCCACGCAAGATAGCCCGAGCGTCGCCACCTGTGACCACCAATGTCCCGGAAACCGGCACACCAATTTAACGAAGACAGCCATCCACACGCCTTGCGCCCCGGCCAGCCCCGTGAAAAAGAGCACCTTCGACAACGCATAGGCCAACGGCCTCAGCCCATTCATTCGCTCCTTCTCAAATACCATGCGTTCGGCGGCGATTTCGCGCGCTCCGTTGTTCGCGCCGGTCAGCCCGAGCAGAATAACCTGAAACAACACCAACCCTACGACCAAGTTTGCCGCCTGCGTGGCTTCGCGTTGATGCCGCATGCTCTGTTGCAGGGTTTCCAAAAAACCCGCCGTCGAATCCAAGGCCATCGCACCGATTTGCGGTAACCCGCCAAGCGCGAAGATCGCCACCAGCACCGGGAATCCGAAAGTGATTCCCCCCATCGATACCAGGTTGCCCCGGTCCCGCCAAAACAGCCGCCAGCGTCGCCGCAGCAGCGTCCAGACCTGCGCCACAGCGCCCGGCGCAGAGCGTGGCAACGGACTTTCGTCTGCATTCTGTTCTGGCTCCCGGCCACCAGCTCCTGGCTCTTTGCCCTGTTGCGCCCCATGCCACTCCGCCTGCCACGCCTCCACCGGCTGTTCATTCAGCCGCTCGTAAAGGTGCAGCGGATCTTCGATCTTAAAATGCGCCAGGAACTCCGGGTAGCTGCCCTGAAACAAAAGCACGCCTTGTCCCAGCACCGTTATCCGGTCAAAGCCGCGCAGCTTTGCCAGATTGTGGATGATGCAGATGAACGATTTCCCCCGCTCTCTCGCCAGCGTGCGCAGCACCTCCAAAATCTGATCTTCCGAACGCGGATCGAGGCCCGAGGTTACTTCGTCGCAAACCAGCCAGTCAGGATCGTTCACCAACTCCAAACCAAGTCCCAGCCGCCGAAGCTGCCCCCCCCGACAGGTTTTCCACCCGCGTGTGCCGCGCCGCCCCCAGCCCGACGATTTCCAGGATCGTCGCCATCCGCGCTTCCCGCGCCGCCCTCTCCGCCACCAACAAATCCAGCGCGTAACCACTTCGCCCGGCATCGTAGCCTGCGGAGAATTCGATGCCGAGCGCTACGGCCCTTCCTTCGCTTGTTTTCAACAAGGCCGCCGTAAAGACGCCCGCTGGACTTGGGTAAGCATCGGCAACGTTGGGCACATTCGCCATAAACGATTCGAGGAGTCCGTCCGCGCCTATTTTGCTTCCATGCTCGATGGCAAATTCGACCAAGCCCAGTGGCTCGATGCCGAAACCAAGCAGCCCACCACCGAAGATGAGCGACTTCTGAATCCCGCACTCTCCGCTTGGTTGCCCACCCCGGAAGTCGCCGATCTGTGGCTAAAACTGCATCACCCGTGAACAGTGTCTCGGCATTCAGTGTAGCGTTGGCCGTCCCCGGCCAAACAGTTTTACCTCCGATCTCGGCGCACAGCTCGAACCTTGGCCGGGACGGCCAACGCTACACGGGCTGGTTGCGTGCCCTCAACCCCAAGGCGGGAGCCGCGAGTGTCTGATGTCTGTCGCAGGTATAAATCTCCGTAAATCCATGATGGCGGGCGGTGACCAGGTGCAGGCCATCCCCTGTGCGCAGAAATACGCCGGGCGGCAGGGTAAGATAAAGCTGGGCGGTCGCCTGCGTGATGACGGAATCCAAGGGCAGCCAAGTCCAGAAACCCGACAGGTCGTCCTGCTGAAACTGCCGGGCGGCGGCGGAAAACTCCGCCAAACTCCACCGGCCTTCCCGCAGCCGCCGATGGAAAACCGCCAGCAACTCGGCACGCGCCAGTTCCGACAAGCAGACCTCTCCCGTGTAGCCCTCAAGATGTTCGCGCACGACGGCGGAATCCGCCTCGGGCACGTAAAGCTTGGCCGCGTAAGAGGTGTCGCAAAAAATCATCGGTCGCCGCGCACCGAATCAATATCGTCACTCAGCGAACCATTGGGAGACTGGCGCATAAGGGCCGCGTATTCGGGTAGGATTTGGCGTGAGCGGCGGGCAGGAGGGGGCAAGCTGGCAGGCGAACTGAGCAGGGCCACCGGTTGGCCTCGGTCGGTAATCACCGTGGGGGTGCGCGAGCGTGCAGCCGTGCGCACCAGCCGCCCGGTGGCGGCATGGAGTTGTTTGATTGTGAGGGTGGCAGGCATGGTGTCACAGTGTCACTTAGGGTTGGTATTGTCAATCTGCGCGCCCGAAAAATCAGACCGACCATGCTAGATTTCCTCTTCGGCAACCGCTTCGACTTCCTCGTTCTCGGCCCCGCCAGCAGCAACCGCAGCGCCGCCATTCTCGCCTGCGCCGTCGTTTCCTGCGCATGGTGTTTCCTCCAAGCCCGCCGTCGCTGGCATTGGATTGGCCTGATTCTCGGTCTGGCACTCTCCGTTCTGCTTATCGCCACCAAATCACGTGGAGGAATCATCGCCGCCGCCTGCGGTATCTGTCTTGTCGGCCTCATCCACCGCCCGCGCATCCCCCGCGCTCTGCTCATCACGGGATGCGTAGCCCTTCTCGCTTTGGCCGTTTACGGCACCTTGCACGGTGTCTGGCAACGCTTTACCTACGGCGACGACTCCCGAAGCGACCTCTGGCGCGCCGGCCTCGCCATGCTTTGGGATGCCCCTAGCGGAGTCGGCGTCGGCAACGCCTCCAATTTTTACGCGCAATGGTATCAGGAGATCGGGGATCGGCGCGGCTACCTATCGCTCATTAACTTTCACCTCAATTGGCTTGCCGAGCACGGCCTCGCCGCCCGCCTGAGCTACGCCCTCGCATGGGCAGGGCTCGCTTGGTTCGTCTGGCCGCGCCGCGCCGCGCCCCTGCTCACGACCGCCGCCGCCGTGTGGCTGACCTTCTTCGTCGCAGCGATCTTTAGCACCACCGCCAACGTCTGGCAGGTCTGGACGCTACCCCTCGCAACACTCGCAGCCGTCACCTTTTGGCGCATCCGTAACCGTGATTTCCCCGCATGGCGCACCGCTGGCCTCTGCGTTGGTGCAGCCGCTTTTTCCCTGATTAGCCTGCATAGTCTTGGCTGGTATCTGAGTTCCCCGCAGCTCTCCACCTCGTCCGGTTCCATCCGCTGGGGCGATCCGCCGCCGCAAATCGTCATCTACGCCCCCAACCCCGGAGTCCTGGGCGGGAAATGGGGCCACGATCTACGCGCCTCAGAGGCGAGCGCCTTGGTGCTTCAACCCGGTGCAGCCGTCCCCGCCGATGTGCCTGCCGGCGCGCTGTGGATTCTCTCAGGCAGGCTGCCGACCAAGTTGCCGCCCCGGTCACGCGTTCACCTGTTCAACATCCCCGCTTCGTCCGAAACCCTTGCATGGCTCGAACGCCAAGCCCCGACCAAGGTCCACGTAACCCTCAGCGACAGCCTGTGCCGCGACCTTCTTTGCGAGGCTTGGTTCAACTGGGGCGACAAGCACCCCGACACCGCTCATGTTAAACTCATCGGCGGCATCAACCTCTTCATCCCTTCCTGGCCATGGTTTAACCAGAACCCCTAAGAGCCTATCCGGATAGCCGGTGAGGCGGCGACGAGTGGAAAAATGCGGTCGCCCAAGGCGACCGGCGAGGAGGTGGGCCAGCGGCCCATGCCTCGACGGTCAACGCCGGGCCACCCCGTTTTTCTGCTCGTCCCTCGCGGCGTACTACGCGCCGCTTTACCGGTTATTCGGATAGGCTCTAACCTGGATGTCGCGCGCGGAGTCGCCGCGACCCTTCCTCTCCGCCGAAACGCAACGAGGCAATGTCTCGCCTCCAGGCGGCGCGTCCGTTTTCATCCCCGGTGATGCTCGCCTGCCGTTCGCTCGACGTCCTTCCCCGCCCCGGTGCCGCCCCGCTCGTGCGCTCCGCCGACGCCGACTTCGCCCCCGCCCGCCTCCACGCCCTCATCGGCCCCTCCGGCTGCGGCAAAACCACCCTGCTCAAGGGCATGCTCGGCATCCTGCCCACCCGCGGCCAAATCCTGTTGCGCAGCGCCACCGTCACCGACCGCCAGGCCCTGCTGCGCGAAGTCGCCTTCGCCCCCCAGTTCAGCATCGCCCACGGCAAACTCACCGTGGCCGAGGCGCTTGAGACCTCGTTGCGCTTGTATCGGAAAACCCCCGACCATGCCACCCGCACCGCCCGCCTGCCCGCCCTCCTCACTCTCGTGGGTCTGACCGAGCGCGCCGATACCCTCGTCGAAAAACTCTCGGGCGGCCAGCTCCGCCGCCTCGGCCTCGCCCTCGAACTCGCCACCGAGCCCGCCTGCCTGCTCTGCGACGAAGTCACCAGCGGCCTCGACCCCCGCAGCGAAGACCAGATCCTCGCCGTCCTCCGCCGCCTCGTCGCCGAGCAATCCCGCACCGTCCTCTGCGTTATCCACAACCTCGCCAAACTCGACCAGTTCGACGTCGTCACCGTGGTTTACGAAGGCGCGGTAGTCTTTCAAGGCTCCCATCCCGCCCTGCTCGCCCACTTCGGCATCGCCGATGCCCTCACCCTCTATGACCGCCTGGCCGAGCGCTCCGCCGCCGACTGGCTCGCCCTGCGCCCCCCCGTCAGTCCGCTCAACCCCGCCCCCGCCTCCCCTGCGGCCGGCCCGATTCCTGTGCCGGGCCTATGCTCCCAAATCCGCACTCTGCTGGCCCGCCGCTGGCGGCTCTTCACCCGGGATCGCGGCACCTTGGCGCTCACCGCCGCCATCACCTTCGGTTTCCCCTGCCTGGTGGTCATTTTCGCCCTCGGCGGCCTGCCCCAACTCCGCGGTCTCGAACTCCAGCCCACCGGCGGCATTCTCGAATCCCTGCAAGCCCGCGCCGCCTTCCGCAAAGACGCGGCCGACACCGCCACCCTTGTCTCCGGCCTCATCCTTTTCCAAGTCATCCTGCTCTGCCTGATGGGCAGCAACAACGGCGCCCGCGAAATCGCCTCCGAACGCGCCCTCTTCGAGAAAGAACGCATGGCCGGCCTACGCCCCGCAGCCTACTCCATCGCCAAACTCACCTGGGTCGCCCTGCTCGGCGCGGCGCAAGGCGCATGGATGACGATCTTCGTCAAAACCCTTTGCGCCTTCCCCGGTGCCTGGCTCCCGCAAATCGCCATCCTCTCCGCCGCCGGCGCATCAATGAGCATCGTCTGCCTCGGCATCTCCGCCCTGCTCACCTCCCCCGAGCGCGCCTCCCTGCTCTCCATTTATCTGGTGGGCTTTCAACTCCCGCTTTCCGGCGTGGTCCTCGCCCTGCCCGCCGCCCTGGTCTGGTCCGTCCGCCCTTTCATCGCCACGTTCTGGGGCTGGTCGGGCTACCTGACCGCGATGCGCGATTCCCGCTTTTACGACGCCGTCGCCCTCCTCGACCCCGGCTGGCTGGCCGGCACCACCTCCGCCCTCGCCGTGCTCGGCGCCCACGCCGTGATCGGCGCCGCCCTCGTTTTCCGCGGCTGCCGCCTACAACGCTGGCCCTGATTCCGCGGCTTTATCCGTTGCCCCAAATGGAAAACGTCCGAACCTCATCCCACCCCATGCGAATACCCAGCCCCCCCCTGCTCGGCTTAAAAATCGCCTTCATCACCCTAGCTTTTCTAGCCCCCGGCTGCGCCCGCCAGACCAACGAACCATTCCCGGTCGCCGCCTACCTCAACACCCCGGAAAACCTCCAGGGTAACCACTACACCCTCCAGGCTGAGATCGACGCCCAGCTCCTCTGGAAAGAGGGCACCGGCCGCCTGCTCGCCGTCCGCCCCCTCGGCCCCGACGCCGGCTCGCGTCTCTCCGTCTTCATCGCGGATTCCCTTAACGCCAACCTCATGGTTGCCCAGCGCTACCAACTGGAGCTCACCGTGCGGAACGGCGGCCTGCTTTACGTCACCGCCCTGCACAAACTCTAAGCCCGGTTCCTCCCCGCGCCCCGCTCCCCGCTCCTTTCCCCACCCCCATGCGCTCCCCTCGCACCTTTCTCTGCGCCGCCGCTCTGCTCGCCGCTGCGCCCCTTTTCGCCCAAACCCCCGCCGCCCCAAAAAACTCCGCCGCCCCAAAAACTCCCGAGCTCCCGGCCGCACCCACCGGCACCTCCGCCCCAAAATCCGCCGCCGAATCCGCCTTCAACGCCCTCGGCACCGCAAACCTCGAAAGCAACACCCTGCTTCAAATCATCGACAAGGCCTTCAACACCGATTCCGGCGCCATCAACCCCGAGGACGGCACCCTCAGCTACAAGGGCCACACCTACAACATCGGCCAGATGCGCGCCTTCCGCGCCCGCTTCGAACGCTACCTCGCCCAGCCCGAGTCCATCGACAACGACGTTTACCGCGCCATCATAAACGAGGTCTTCAATCTCCTCTCCACCCGCGGAGGCGAAGCCGCCGCCGACAACTCCAAGAAGGCCTGGCAACTCCTCTACCGCGCCGCCGAATACGAAGCCGACGGCGGTGCCAGCCTCGCCGTGGCCAATCAGGTCTTCAACGCCTGGCGCATTCGCGACGAACGCACCGCCATCTCCGTCACCCAAGGCGAGCTCGACCGCATCCGCCGCCAGCAACAATCCGCCGTCACCTACTCCGGCGACGCCATGGCCCGCGAAGGCGTCACCAACGCCACCACCGTCGTCACCAGCGCCGCCACCGCCACCCCGCAAGCCCCCGCCAGCAACCCCGTTCCCACCAGCCCCCCCGCCAATCAGCCCAACACCGGCACCAACCCCCAAAACCCCCGCCCCAGCCAACCCGGCGCCATCGGCACCGGCCCCGCGCAGGGCCCCGTCTCCCAGTTTTTCCGCGCCCGCGACCTCGCCGAGACCGAGGCCAAAATCAAAGCCGCCGAAGCCGGTGCCATGCTCTCCGGCGTTCAGGCCAAACTCCAGTTCCAGACCGCCCTGGTAAACCTCTTTCTCCAGCGCCGCTTCCAGCACTGCCTCATCGCCGCCAGCTTCTACCGCTACATTTTCAAAGGCAGCGCCCAGCAACTCGAAGTCGGCAAAAAAGAACTGCAATCCTTCCTGCCCTCCAGCGACCTCGCCGTCACCGTCGAAACCCTCGAATTCCTCTCCCGCGAAGCCATCAACGACACCGAGGCCGCCATGCAGGCCGTGCGCGCCAACTACGACGAAGGCCAGCTCGTCGGCGCCCTCGAACGCCTCCAGGAAACCTTCTTTCTCGGCGAATACCTGCCCGCCGTCGCCCAGTTCGAACGCGAGAAAAAACAAACCCTCCTCCGCCTCGGCTAGCAGATCCAGACCGCCCGCAAACTCGCCGACCTGAAAGACTACGACGCGGTGGACAAGCTCGTGGCCGAGATCGGTCTCGGCGCGAAAGACTTCCGCACCAGCGAGGTCACCTCCGCCCTCCGCGCCGCCCAGCGCATGAGCACCCTCGCCCTCTACGCCGCCCAGCAAGCCGCCGCCGCCGGCGACTTCATCCGCGCCCAGGAAGGCGTGCAACGCGCCGCCACCCTCTGGCCGCTCAACCCCTCGATCAAAACCTACACCGAAAACATGGCCAGCCAGGTGGACCTCGGCTCCCAGGCCGCCCAGCTCTTCGACGAAGCCATGAAACGCGGCGACCTCCGCCACATCTACGACCAACGCAGCGAACTCGCCATCGCCCTCCTCTCCGACGCCACCCGCAGCCCCGTGCTCAAATCCGTCATCGAGAAACTCTCCCGCGTGGAAATCTTCCTCGCCCAGGCCCAGGAACTCGTCGCCCAAAACAACGCCTTCGCCGCCTGGGAAGCCCTGGAAAACGCCGTGCAACTCACCCCCAACGACGTCGCCGTAAACCAACGACGCGGCGAACTCGCCCCCCGCGTCGCCAGCTTCGTGGGCAAGATCGACGCCGCCAAACGCCACGAAGAAGGCGGCCGCCCCGCCGCCGCCCTCACCCAATGGCTCTCCGCGCAGGATATCTACCCCGCCAGCAGCCTGGCCCGCCTCGGCATCGCCCGCGTCTCCGCCCGCCTCCTCGACGACCTCACCTCCGAATCCGACCGCAAACTCGCCGCCGTAAAGGCCGCCGGCACTCCGGTTCCGGCCAAGGTCGAATAACCTTCAGCGCAGCCACCCCAGCCCGAGCTTCAACCACAGGGGCACGATAAAAAGCCCCACCGCCGTCGTTCCCAGCACCACCTGCACCGCCGTCAACGGCCGCCCGCCGTGATGCCGCGCGATCACGATGGGCAAAATCCCCGCCGGCATCGCCGCCTGCACGATCACCACCGCCCGCAACTCCGCCGGCAAGGGCAGCAAGGCCGCCAAGCCCAGCATGCCCAGCGGGATCACCCCGAGGCGCAACACGCAGGCCAGCGGCGTCACTTTGCGATCCACCAGCGTGCGCGGCGCGTTGAAGAACTCCACTAGCGTCGCCCCGATCAGCAACAAGCCCAGCGGCACCGCGCACGCCGCCGCCATCTGGATCGCTTGCCGCGCCACGCCCGGCATCGCATCCGCCAAACCGGTGAGATTCAAGGTCACCGCCGCCACCAGCGCATACACCGGCGGATTCAGCACCCGCCGCCAGCCGTCCCGCAACGACACCCCCGACAGCATCAAAATTCCCACCGTCCAGATCGCCGCCTCGCAGCCCACGTTGTAAACGAAAAGCACGCCGAGCACGCCGGGCATCTCGCGGCCAAACAACTCCGCCACCAGCGGAATCGCCATGTAGCCGTAATTAAAAATACCCACGCTGAAGGCAAAGGTGCGCAAGCCCGCCCCGCGCTCCATGCCCGCCCACTTGGCCACCACATAGGCCAGCAAGATCCCCCCCGCCATCATCACGAACGCCAGCAACGGCGCGGCCAGCAGATTGCCCGGCGTGCGCAGCGCGTCATTTCCCAGCACGTGCTGAAAAATCAGGCACGGATAGAGAAAGTTCACCACCAGCTTGAGCAAACTTTCGTCCGCCTCCGGCTTCAGCCACCCCGCGCGTCGCGCGCCCGCCCCCGCCGCAATCACGGCGAAGACCGGCAACACCAAACTCAACAAAGACCAATAGTCGGGCAAAATCACCCGCCCATGCCTGCGCAGCGCCGCAGCTGCGTCCACGAAAAAGCCCCGGCGCCTGACGCACCGGGGCTCGTTCTGACGGCCAAAAATCGTTTGCTTACACTCGGTCTTTCTTCGCGTGTTCCTTTCCTTCGGGTGCGCCCGGTCCACCGGGGCGGCGCTCGCGCATCTTGGACACTTTGGCCTTTTGCTCGGCGGTCAGCACCGCATCGACCTGCGTTTGATACTTCTCCCGCATCGCCTCCATGGCGGCGCGGCGTTCCTCGCGGGTGGCGTCCTTGCCCAGCTCCTTACGCTTGGCTTTCATCTCTTCGAGCTCGGCGGCGAAGATCGGCTTCAACTTGGCGACCTGGTCATCGGTCAGCCCGAGACGCTCGCGCATTTTTTCGAGGCGTTCACCGGGTTCGGGTGGCTTGGGGCGTTCGCCGCGCTCTTTGGCGGGCGACTTGCCGCCGGGGCCGGATTCTGGCTGGGCTTGGACAGAGGTCGTCAGCACTGCGCCGGCGGCCAAAAGGGCACTCAACATCAAGGCGGATACTTTGGTTTTCATGGATGATTTCTCTAGCAGTTTACGATCAGGGTTTCGGGTTGCAGGGGGAGGCAAACCCGGGCGCCACGGGTTGCATGAAACCCAAGACGGCCCTCGCGCGATTCGGTTACACGACGTTTTCCTGATTTGAACGTGTGCGCCGCCTCGCCTTTTGCGCGAGAGCTCCCCAACTTCGGAAAAATGACTCTCGCCCAACGCATCGACGCCGCCACCCGCGAGGTGGAAAAAACCCGACGCCGCCTGCCCGCGCCCGTGCGCGAATTTGCCAATCAAATCCCCGTTCACTACGAAGCCCGGCCCCCGGCGCACATTCTGGAGGAAGGTTATCCCGACGATATTTTAGGCCTCTTCGACGGCTCCGCCCACGGCGAGGAAGTCGCCCAGGATCAACCCATGCCGCCTCAAATCAGTCTCTACCTCGACAACATCTGGACCTTCGTGGAACAGGATCGAGACGCCTTCGTGGACGAAGTCGCCGTCACCTATCTCCACGAGCTCGGGCACTACTTCGGCTGGGACGAAGACGAGCTCGCCGCCCGCGACCTCGATTAAATCGACGCCTCATTTCCAATCCACACCCTCATCCGTTTTTCCTCACCATCATGAAGCTCCTACGCCCGTTACTCGCACTCCTCGCCCTTTGTGCCGCCCCCTTGGCGCGCGCCGCCGAACCAGCCCCCGGCAAACAGACGGCTCGCATCGAAACCTGCGAAGCCATCCTGCGCGAATTCCAAGCCGACCCGCAGCTCGCCATCCCGGCCGAAATCCTCCGCCAGGCCCGCGCCTTGGTCATCGTTAACCAGATCAAGGGCGGCCTCATCGTCGGCCTCCAATACGGCTACGGCACCGTGCTCGCCCGCCACACCGACGGCTCCTGGAGCATCCCCGTTCTCCTCCGCGCCGGCGAGGCCAGCCTCGGCCTGCAACTCGGCGGCCAGCGCACCGAGACGATCTACGTGCTCATGGACGAACCCACCGTGCGCCGGCTCTTCGATGGCCGCATGAACATGGGCGTGGACGCCCGCGCCATCGCCGGTCCCCGCACCTACGAAGCCGAAAAACTCAACCGCGACATCCTCACCACACCCGTCCTCGTCTATGGCCGCAACCAAGGCTACTACGCCGGTGCCACCATCAAGACCGGCTGGATCGACCGCGATGACCGCGCCAACTGGGATTACTACGCCACACCCTACGTTCTGCCCGAACTTCTCTACGGCAACTTCGTGACCCCGCCCGCCAGCGTGCGCCCCTTCATGGATTACGTGGCCGCGATCACCCGTTAAAACCGGTTTCCGGCCATCCTGTGCTCCTCCGGTGAAAATTCCGCTACGGCCGCAGTCCGCGCTTGCCAACGCCCGGTCGCGGCGGACGGTTTCTACTCCCTGCTTCGCGTAACCTTCACGACGACCTAGACCCTCGCTCGTATGGCCGGCCTACTCCGTAATATTCTCGATCCCTCCCGCATCGCACTCGCGGTGCAATCCACCAAGCGCACCGCCGCGCTCAACGAGGTCGCACGCCAGCTCGACGGCCACCCCTTGGTCCTCAACTACACCGGCTTTTACAACGAACTCCTCGCCCGCGACCGGCTCGATACCACCTGCCTCGGCAACGAGATCGCCCTGCCCCACGCCCGCACCGAGCACGTCAGCGACCTCGTCCTCGCCATTGGCCGCAGTTCCACAGGAGTTAACTTCGAAAAAGATCAGCAGCTGGTTCGTCTGCTCTTCGTGCTGGGCACGCCCAAAAACAATCCGATGGGTTACCTGCAGGTGGTATCCGTACTTTGTAAAATCTTCAAAGACCCCGCTAACCGCGAAGCCCTGTTGTCTGCCGCGACTCCCGAGCATTTCATCGGCGTGCTTCTTGCCGCCGAGGTCAAGCTCACCGCTCCGGCCGCATAAGGCCGGGCGAACCTTCGACCGACCCGCGCTCACCGCTTTCGTCTGCGCCGACTCCGCACCCAGCCAAGCGCCCAGCCCGCCCGCCGCATGATCCAATCCTTTATCTTCAGCGAAGGCAAAGTCGTCGGCCGCGACCTCGAACTCGAGGCCCTGCGCCTCGTGCGCGGCGATAAAGGTCTCATCCTCTGGGTAAACCTCTTCAACCCCACGCCCGAGGAAACCAAGGCCATCCTCGAAGGCGTTTTCCAGTTTCACCCCCTCGCCATCGAGGACTGCGTCGCCCCCTCGTCCCTGCCCAAAGTCGAAGACTACGAGGACTACCTTTTCCTCGTCATGCACGCGGTGGATTTCAACCGCACCGACAAATTCACCACCACCGAGCTCAACCTCTTCCTCGGACGCGAATTTCTCGTCACCTTTCACCCCACGCCCCTTAAATCCGTCGCCTCCGTGCTGGAGCGCTGCGCCAAAGCCACCGGCATCGTCGCCCGCGGCCCCGACCGGCTCGCCCACCTCGTGCTCGATGCCTTGGTGGACAACTACAAACCCGTCACCGACGAATTCCGCACCGAGCTTGAAGAAATCGAGGCCGACGTGCTCTCCGGCGACGCCCACGACCTGACCGTGCGCCTGCTCGGCGTGCGCACCGAACTCAACACCCTGCGCGCCGCCGTCCGCCCCCAGCGCGAGGTCGCCGCCCGCCTCGCCCACGGCGAATCCAAACTCATCCGCCCGGTGATGCTGCCCTACTTCCGCGACCTGCGCGACAACCTCGTACGCATCGAGGAGACCGCCACCACCCACGCCGACCAGCTCCTCATCTCGTTCGATCTTCACCTCAGCCGCTCCGACTTCGAGGCCAACGAGGGCATCAAAGTCCTCACCGCCCTGACCGCCATAAGCCTGCCCGCCACCTTGGTTTCCACTTGGTACGGAATGAATTTCGCCCACATGCCTGAGCTCGATGGTCGATGGTCCTACCCCTTGATCGGCACCATCACCCTCGCCCTGACCTACCTCGTTTACCGCTGGTGCAAACGCCGGGGGCTCATCTGACGCACCGAGCCGCGTCAGAAATGACCAATGCCCAATGATTCCTTAACTCTCCCGACGTCTGCCATGCACCCGTTTGTCCACCGCACGCCAAGTCGTTCGACCGCACCTTCCGCTGCGAACCCCGGATCATCCGTCACTGGGCATTGGGCATTCGTCATTCGTCATTCGCCGGAGGCGCCATGATCACCACCTTGGTTTATCGCGACCACCGTTTCTCGGCGCAGAACCCGCCGCAGGAAACGCTCGCGGCCCTGCGCGCCGAACCCAACGTGATGCTCTGGGTCGATCTCAGCGCGCCAACCACCGAGGAAACCACCTCCATTCTCGAAGCCCTTTTCGCCATCCACCCGGTCGTGATCGAAGACTGCGCCACCCATTCGCACTTCCCCAAACTCGATGCTTTCGACGACTACCTGCACCTCGTGATGCACGCGGTGGATTACTCCAAGACCGACAAATTCTCCACCACCGACCTCGACCTGATTCTGGGGAAAAACTTCCTGATCACGTTTCACCGCCAGCCCCTGCGCCTGGTGCAACAGGTGCTCGAACGCTACACCCGCACCGGCCACGGCGCTATTCCGGTGCGCGGCCCCGACCGCATCGCCCACACCCTGCTCGACCAGTTGGTGGAAGCCTACAAGCCCGCGCTCGACGAACTGCGCCACGATCTCGAAGGCATTGAAGAATCCGTGCTCGGCCACGCCTCGCCCAAAGAGCTGTTTCCCCAAGTCGTGGCCCTGCGCAAGGATCTCGCCACCCTGCGCCAGATCGTGCGCCCCCAACGCGCCGTCGCCGCCGAACTCGCGCAAGGCAAACCCGGTTTTCTCCGGCCCATTCTCCTGCCCTACCTGCGCGATCTCGCGGAAGACTTCGCCCGCATCGAACATCAGGCCGCCGCCTGGGGCGACCAGTTGATCTTAAGCTTCCGCGTTTACCTCAACAAATCCTCCCACGAGGCCAACGAGGGCATCAAGGTCCTCACCGGCATCACCGCCGCCACCACCCCGCCGCTCATCATCGGGAGCTGGTTCGGCATGAACTTCGGCCACATGCCCGAGTTGGCCCCGGTCTGGACCTACCCCGCCGCCGCGATTCTGACCCTGCTCACGACCGCCGCCTTGATGCTCTATCTGCGCCGCCGCGGGTGGCTGTAGTTTTTCGGCCCAAACCAAAGCAAAACCATCCGCGCTACCTCCCCCAAGGATCGGGCACACCCGTCTCAGCGCACAACGCACGCGTCGCCGACGCGATTCGGACACTATAAATCATTCCGTCGAAGTTAGGTAAATCCGCCGCTTGGAAAATCGCGTTGGTCACCACGCACGCATCGCTCTCGACCCCCAGACTATAGTCCGTCATCGCGACCAATGTCTTGGCCACCTGCAAGAGTGAGCTCCAGCGCCGGGTCGCGTCGGTCGAAGCTGAAACGGGATCGTATTGGCAAGCTACGACCGAGGCAAAGACCGGATTAAGCCCCCAGTGCTGTAAAATAAGCGCCCCTGCCTCCGCCTGGTTCCAACCTAGATGCGCGCGCTCCCAAGCCAGCACTTCCGTGATCTGGGGCAGGTCCGCACCGCAGGCCGGAAGGCCGAGCGCATCCGCCAAACGCTGCAAAAGGATGCGCCCCAGATTAGCCAGCAACCCAAGCGTGTATCCGGTGTTGGGGTCGAGCTTCGCCTCCTTGGCCAGCAACTCCATCCCCACCGCCGTCGCCACCGAGTTATACAACAGCCTGCCCGCCGAGATGCGATACAAGGGCAAATCCTGTTCACACAGCTTCGCCGAGATAGCGGCGCACGTGACCCTGTACGCTTCGGAGAGCCCCAGCCAAACGATGGCCTTTTCAATGCTGTTTATCGTCACGCCACGATTGTAGCTCGCGGTGTTGGCCAGTCGTAACAAGCGCGTCCCGATCGCCAAGTCCATCGACATGAGTTTGACCACCCGCCCATGATCGATTTCCGGTTCATTTAACGCCTCGTAAAGCGCGTTGATCAACGCGCTTGCCGTGGCCAGCCGCGTGGCCGCCGCTTTGAGTAAAGTGAGATTATCGGCCTGCATGACAATCGGTGGGTCGGTAACCAAAAGCGACGAGCAGCACTTTAAGCGTAACATCACTGGCTGTGATCATGTTTAAAACGTTTTATTGGGAACACGTTAAAACGGACAAAATTCCTGAATCTTTAGAGTTTTTATGCCCGGATGCCCAAAAAGCTTATCCTCAATCTTAGAGAAAGTGGCGATGCAACCACCACCCCAGCCAGCAGCCCGCCATCGCGCCCACGCCACTCCAGATAAACGACCGGAAGAAATCACACCCCGGCGCATCCGCGCCATAACCCAGCGCGCCGCTCAGCACCGTCGAAAATACGAGTATGAAAAGTTTGAGCATAACCGAGCGGGAAGCCGCCGCGGCAACATTGCCTCGCCACACCAAGGTGACTCCCTCGTTTGCGCAAACCCCTTCCCTCCGCACCCTGCCCGCATGAAGCGTAAATTAAGCCCGGAATTGCTCGATTCGCTTACCCCCGATTCCCCCGAGGCCCGCCGCAGCCGCGCGGATTTGGTCCGCATAAATCGCATCATGGGGAATAACACTTGGTTTGTTCGCACCGCCCCCCCGCTTGCCCGGCCCGGCGAACGCGCGCTCGAGCTCGGTTCGGGTGACGGCCGCCTCGCCCTTCGTTTGCTCGCCGCCGGCCTTCCCACCGACGCGCTCGATCAATTTCCCGCCCCCGCCGACTGGCCCGCCTCCGCCCGCTGGCACGCCTTCGATCTGCGCGACTTCCCGGCATGGAGTGAATACCCCATCGTTGTCGGCAACCTGATCCTGCATCATCTCACCGTGTCCGAGCTGGCCGCCTTGGGCGACCGGCTCGCCCCCCACGCCCGCGTGCTCCTCTTTAACGAACCCTTCCGCCACCTGCGCTCCCGCCTCCTCTGGACGCTCGCCGCCCCCATCGGCGGAGCCAGCCCGGTGACCCGCCACGACGGACGCGTGAGCATCGAGGCCGGCTTTCGCGGTGACGAACTCCCCCGCGCCCTGCACCTCGACCCCGACCGCTGGCACTGGCGGATAACGACCACCGTGCTCGGCGCCTACCGGATGATCGCACTTCGCCGCCCATGACAGCCCCGCCCGCGGCCAGCCACGACACGGCAAATGACCGCCCCGTCGTCATCCTCGGCGGCGGACTGGCCGGACTCTCGCTGGGACTCGCCCTGCGCCGCGCCGCCGTGCCCGTGACCCTGCACGAGGCGGGGGATTATCCCCGCCACCGGGTCTGCGGAGAATTCATCGCCGGGCTCGACGCCCGCACCATCCAGCGCCTGGAACTCGCGCCCTTTTTAGCCGACGCCCGCCAGCACACCCAGGTCGCCTGGTATCACCGCGCCACCTTGCGCAGCCGTCATACCTTGCCCGCGCCCGCTCTGGCCATCGACCGCCACCGTCTCGACCAGCGACTTGCCGCCGCCTTCCTCGCCGCTGGCGGCACACTCCTGACCCGCTCCCGGCACACGTTAACCCAGGACGCCCCCGGATACGTCTTTGCCCACGGTCGGCGACCCGCCGCGAACTCCCCTTGGCTGGGCCTTAAATGCCACGCCCGAGGCATTACCCTGAACTCCGACCTCGAAATGCATCTGGGCACCCGCGCCTACGTCGGCCTCTGCGCCTTGGATAATGGCTGGGTAAACGTCTCCGGACTTTTCCACCAACGCACCGTCGTGGCCGAGGATCGTGCCTCCATCCTGCCCGCTTACCTGCGCAGCGCGGGCCTAGCCGACCTCGCCAATCGACTGGCCGCCGCCGAAATAGCGCCCGCCTCGCATTGCGCCATTGCCGGACTGGACTTTGGCCGTCCGCCCAACCGCCCCTCCAGCTCCTCGTCAGCCGGGCTGCGCCTCGGCCTCGGAGATTGCGTGTCCCCCATTCCGCCCTTCACCGGCAATGGCATGGCCATGGCCTTTCAGTCGGCCGCACTCGCCCTCAATCCACTGCTGGCCTGGACCCGGGGCGCGGCCGAATGGCCCGCGACCGTCGCCACCATCCAACACCGGCTGCGCAGGCATTTCCGCACCCGCCTTGCCACCGCCCGACTGCTCCACCCCGCACTCCTGAACCCCGCCGGTCAACGCACCCTCACCGCGTTAGCCCACGCGGGCCTGCTTCCATTTAACCGGCTTTATCGACTCCTTCACTGATGTATCTTCAGGCCCTCACCACTGCGGTTCCCTCCGCTCGCTACACCCAGCAGGAATGCTGGCAAATGATTGCCGCCTCGCCCGTCCGCCCGCTTCTCGCCCGCCGTTCCGTTCTAGTCCTGCAATCCATCCTCAATGGCGACAGCGGCATCGCCTCCCGACATTTTGCCGCCACACCCCTTGAGCAGGTATTCACCGCCCCGGCGGATACCTTGAACGAAATCTTCCGGCGCGAAGCCCCCTTGCTGGCCGGGCGCGCGCTCGCTACCGCCCTGGCCCAAGCCGGCCTGCACGCCGATCAACTCGACGCGCTCATCGTGTGCACCTGCACCGGTTATCTTTGTCCCGGAGTGAGCAGCTACGTCGCCGAACAGCTCGGGCTCCGCCCGAACGCCTATTTGCAAGACCTCGTCGGCCTGGGCTGCGGCGCCGCCATTCCCACCCTGCGCTCCGCCCAAGGCGTGCTCGCCGCCCACCCCGGAGCCACCGTGGCCTGCATCGCGGTCGAAATCTGCTCCGCCGCCTTCTACCTCGACGACGATCAGGGCGTTCTCATCAGCTCCTGCCTCTTCGGCGACGGAGCCTCCGCCAGCATCTGGCGCGCAACCCCGCCCAAGATCGGCCCGTACGCCGCCGCCCCCCTCATGATCGGTGGCTTCGACACCCATCACGACCCCGCCGCGCGCGATCAAATCCGCTTCGAACAACGCGACGGCAAACTGCGCAACCGCCTGACGGCCGCCGTGCCCGCCCTCGCAGCCGCCGCCGTGGCGCGACTCCTCGCCACCGAAACCGCCGCGCGCGGCACCCCCGCCCGCATCCTCGCCCACCCCGGCGGACGCGACGTGCTCGACGCCCTCGAAGCCGCCCTGCCCGGCCACCGGCTTACCTCCAGCCGACGCGTTCTCCGCGACTATGGCAACATGAGCAGCCCCTCGGTGCTGTTTGCCCTCGCCGACGCCCTCGCCGAAGGCCCGCCCGACTCCGCCGCCGACTGCTGGCTGGTCGCCTTCGGCGCCGGATTCTCCGCCCATTCCTGCCGCCTTACCCGGGCGTAATCACCCCCCGCGCGCCGCGCTCAACGCTCCACCCGGGCGCAGGTCCGCGCCGTCTCATGCACATGCACATGCGAGAGCGTGGGCAAACTCGGCGCGAGCCGCTCCACGATCCACGCCCCGAGATTTTCCGCCGTCGAGTAAAGCGGCAGCACATCATTTAGATTTTGATGGTCCAACTGATCCACGATCGGCCGCATCGCGTCGGAGATTTCCGCAAAATCCACCACGAAGCCCCGCGCATCCAGCGGACCGCTGCAAAACACCTCCACCACATAGGAATGCCCGTGGATATTGCGGCATTTATGCCCGACCGGCAGGTGCGGCAGCGAATGCGCCGCCTCGAAGGAAAAACGTTTGGATACGGTAAATTTCATCGGCTCGTATGTCAGCAAAGACCGGGGCAAGCACCCAAGTCGAACCGGGATTTCCCCCCAGCCCGCTCCTCCTTCGCACTTTTTGTGTCGTTAAGCCCAGTATATCCGCTCCGCCGGACGTAAGCCCACCCACCCCATGTCTAAACTCCCCAG
This sequence comes from Verrucomicrobiota bacterium, assembly GCA_026398135.1. Taxonomy (GTDB): domain Bacteria; phylum Verrucomicrobiota; class Verrucomicrobiia; order Opitutales; family Opitutaceae; genus IMCC26134_A. The sequence goes on along the minus strand of JAPLTN010000010.1, from coordinate 1,334 downwards.
CACCCCGATTTACTCCTGTGAAACCTACCTCATGGCCTGCAAACAATTCGACCGCGCGGCCGATGCCATAAACCTGCCCGAAACGATCCGCGACCGCGTCAAGCACCCGCGCCGCGCCATTGTCGTATCCCTGCCCATTCACCGCGACGACGGCACCGTCTCCGTTTTTGAAGGCTACCGCGTGCAACACAATCTCTCCACCGGCCCGGCCAAGGGCGGCATCCGTTTCCACCCCGACGTGACCATCGGCGAGGTCGCCGCCCTCGCCATGTGGATGAGCTGGAAAACCGCCCTCGTCGGCCTGCCCTATGGCGGAGCCAAGGGCGGCGTCATCGTCGATCCCGCCCGCCTCTCCGCCGCCGAACTCGAACGTCTTTGCCGCCGCTACATGCAGGAGCTGATCCCCTTCATCGGCCCCGAGGTGGATGTGCCCGCCCCCGACGTCGGCACCAACGAGAAAATGATGGGCTGGATGGTGGACACCTACTCCAACCACATGGGCCACCTCACCCCCTCCATCATCACCGGAAAACCCCTCTCGCTCGGCGGCTCGCAAGGCCGCCGCGAAGCCACCGGCGCGGGTGTGGCGTATCTCATTGCCCGTTATCTGGAAGATATGCGCATCCCCATCGCCGAGGCCACCGTGGCCATCCAGGGCTTTGGCAACGTCGGCGGCGAAGCCGCCCTTGCCCTCGCCCGGCGCGGCGCCCGCATCGTCGCCATTTCCGACTACACCGGCGGCTACTACAACCCGGCCGGCATCGACGTCGCCAAGGCTCTCGCCTGCGTGGCCAGCACCCGGGACCTCGCCGCCTTCGACGGCGGCTCCGCCATCACCAACGAGGAATTGCTTACCCTCGAATGCACCGTGCTCGTGCCCGCCGCGCTCGAGCGCGTGATCAGCCCGGAAATCGCCCCCCGCCTGCGCTGCCGCCTGCTGGCCGAGGCCGCCAACGGCCCCACCACCTTCGCCGCCGATAAATTCCTCGAAGAACAACGCCCCGATCTCGAAATCATCCCCGACGTGCTCTGCAACGCCGGCGGCGTGATCGTGTCCTACTTCGAGTGGATCCAGAACCTGCAAAACTACTATTGGACCCGCGACGAAGTGATGGAAAAACTCTTCCGCCAACTGGAGCAGGCTCGCACCGCCGTCGAACGCCAGCGGGACAAATACAAATTCTCCCGCCGTCTCGCCGCCCAGACCCTCGGCATCCAACGCGTGGCCGACGCCAAAATCGCCCGCGGCCTCTATCCGTAAGCCCCCGCCAATCCATGGAGTTTGTAAGTCCTTTATAGATAATTTTTTGTTTATGGTGTGGTGTGTGTATGGG